>NZ_JBNTJZ010000003.1:0-377051 GCF_051195115.1 Haloplanus sp. C73
ACGACGCCACCGGAGATGTTGCCAGCCAGCTCGATGCTGGATTCGCCCTGGAAGACGGTTGCGCCGTCGTAGACGACGCCGTCACCGTCCTGCGTGTCGAAGTCACCGATACCGCCCGGACCTGCGCGGTTCGCGCTGGAACCGGAAGTGGTCGTGTCGGTGATCTGAAGCGTGAAGAACGAATTGCTGACGGACGAGTCCGCAGTTCCGTCGTCATTCGAGTCGATGGCGAGGCCAACGTCCGTCGACTGGTCACCCTGAACAGCGGGTGCAGTAACGGTCTGGACATCGAAGGACACGTTGACCGTGTCAGAATTGACGCCAGAGCCAGATGCGTCACCAAAGGTGACGTTCACAACGTTATTCGTCGAGTCAACGTTGGAATCGCCGCTGTAGGTGACGTTCTGACCGCTAACGTCGACATTTGACACACCAGAACTACTCAGATCGAGGCTGTCATTGAAGTCAAGGACAACCTTCTGGTTAGTGCTGTCATTAGTGTTAATGCTATCCAACTGAAGGTCGACGGTAAGATCGTTCGTCGAACCTTCTTGAACCGAATTCGGCGTAAGGGAGGAATTCCCTGCTGTAGCCGATTGCGCAGCAGCAGTGCCCGTGAACGCGACGGTGCCGGCGAAAACCGAGAACACCATCAGCGCCGCGAGGATTACTGCGCGCGCTTTGTCGTTATAGTCTGTCATTTTGTTGCTGTGTTCGCAGTGACATTCCCGAGGCCGCTCCTCTTTCCTGTCGATTCGTGGTCTGAGCTGCTCAGCCACTGGTAGGGGTACGTCTGAACCACAGTAGATTATAATAAATGCTTTGTGGTCTGTGCATAGATATGACGCGTGTCAGACCTACACACGGATGATTCTGCCCATCGGTCGTTTGCATCCGCAGGAAATAACCCGCCAGTTGGTGGCGTTCGTCGTTTTCGGCACCACACGTCGGAACGCGCGCTTCGAGGACGTCGCTCGCTACCGGCTCAGCGAACGAACCTCTCAGAAAGTCGAAAATTAAGCGCGCCCGTGCGTGGAGTCACTGTGAAACCGGGGACTCCGAATTCGTGAGAACAGGAAATCGGCGGGACTGTTCGAGAAAGTGTGGTTGATTCGCGGGGCCTCCACGAACGGAGCGAGTGGGGCACGGGAGGGAACGAACGGAGTGAGTGGACTCGCGGGGATTTGAACCCCGGGCCTCTTCCTTGCGAAGGAAGCGATCTACCGCTGATCTACGAGCCCGCAATATAGCCCAGCCGACGGGCGTACTTGTCTGTTGTGAAAACGCCTTAGCGCCGTGCCGTGGCGTCAGTCTTCGAGGACGATCTCGATACTGACGTCGTTCGGCACCTGGATGCGCATGAGCTGGCGTAGCGCGCGTTCGTCCGCGTCGATGTCGATGAGACGCTTGTGGACGCGCATTTCCCAGTGCTCCCAGGTCGCGGTCCCCTCACCGTCGGGGGACTTTCGCGACGGGACTTCCAGCGTCTTCGTCGGCAGCGGAATCGGACCGCTGAGGTTGACGCCGGTTTTGCTCGCGATTTCGCGAACCTCGTCGCAGATGCTGTCGAGGTCCTCCGGGCTCGTGCCCGCCAGGCGAACGCGTGCTTGCTGCATCTATCGCTCGTTGACCGAGAGCACTTTGCCGGCCGCGATGGTCTGACCCATGTCGCGGATGGCGAAGCTCCCGAGCTCCGGAATTTCGGAGGACGGCTCGATGCTGAGGGGCTTCTGCGGGCGAACGGTCACGACCGCAGCGTCGCCGGACTTGATGAAGTCCGGGTTCTCCTCTGCGACCTCGCCACTGGCGGGGTCGAGCTTCTGGTCGATGGACTCGATGGTACACGCGACCTGCGCCGTGTGGGCGTGGAAGACCGGCGTGTAGCCAGCGGTAATCACCGACGGGTGCTGCATGACGACGACCTGCGCCTGGAATGTCTCGGCGACAGACGGCGGGTCGTCGGCCGGACCACAGACGTCACCGCGACGGATGTCGTCCTTGCCGATACCGCGGACGTTGAACCCGACGTTGTCACCGGGACCGGCCTCGGGCACCTCTTCGTGGTGCATCTCGATGGTCTTGACCTCGCCACCGACGTCCGAAGGCTGGAACGACACGTTGTCGCCAATGTTCATGATACCAGTCTCGACGCGGCCGACCGGGACCGTCCCGATGCCCGAGATGGTGTAGACGTCCTGAATCGGCAGGCGGAGCGGCGCGTCCGTCGGCGGCTCCGTGGCCGGCAGGTCGTTGAGCGCTTCGAGCAGGGTCGGACCGTCGAACCACTCCATGTTCCCGGACTTCTCGGCGACGTTGTCGCCTTCGAAGGCCGAAATCGGAATGAAGGAGGCGTCCTCGGTGCCGAAGCGGACCTGCTTGAGGAGCTGCTTGACCTCCTCGACGACCTCTTTGTAGGTGTCTTCGGAGTAGTCGACGATGTCCATCTTGTTGACCCCGATGATGAGCTCGTTGATACCGAGCGTACGGGCCAGGAAGACGTGTTCACGGGTCTGGGGCGCGACGCCGTCGTCTGCCGCGACGACGAGCACCGCGTTGTCCGCTTGGGACGCGCCCGTAATCATGTTCTTCACGAAGTCACGGTGACCCGGACAGTCGACGATGGTGAAGAAGTACTCGTCAGTGTCGAATTCCTGATGGGCGATGTCGATGGTGACACCACGCTCTCGCTCCTCGGCGAGGTTGTCCATGACGTAGGCGAACTCGAAGCCGCCCTTGCCCTTCTCCTCTGCTTCTTCTCGATACTGTTCGATGACGTGCTCCGGTACGGACCCCGTTTCGAAGAGGAGTCGCCCGACGAGCGTGCTCTTGCCGTGGTCGACGTGGCCGATGATGGCCAAGTTCTGGTGCGGTTTGTCACTCATGGTGGAATCACGCGCTAAGGCGCTTGGTGAGGGATATTTTGCTCGAACGACCTAAAACCATTTCGATACACGTCCCAGAGAGTCTCGGTGCCGTCTTGCGGTTTGTCATGCCATACCGCACAACGGCGGCCGAATCGCGGGTGGGGCGTTCGAACGAGCGCGTGGACAGCAGGATTACTCCAGCCGGCCCACGTCGGAGAGAATCGCCGTCGCCGTCTCGGGACCGCCCGCCCCTCGCCCGCTGAGATGGAGTTGCCCGGCGTTGACCGTCTCGAACTGGACGATGTTGCGCGTGCCCGACACCGCCAGCGCGTCGTGTTGGGGGACGAGCCGCGGGCCGACGCGGACGCCCTCGGCCGTCGCTTCGCCGATGAGTCGGACCGTCCGCCCGTCCTCGGCGGCCAAATCCAGCGCGCTCGCCGGGATGTCGCGAATCCCCTCGACGGTCGCGTCCGCGAGGCTGTACACCTCCTCGCCCTGACTGAGCACGTTCGCGAGGATGACGAATTTCAGCGCCGCGTCGGTGCCCTCCACGTCGAACGCGGGGTCCGCCTCGGCGACGCCGAGGTCCTGTGCCTCCGCGAGGACGTGTTCGTAGCCCAGTCCCTCCGCGGCCATCCGCGAGAGGATGAAGTTCGCCGTCCCGTTGAGGACGCCACGGGTCGCGGTAATCTGACTCGGGCCGAAGTCGGCGATGGTCGAGAGGATGGGGATAGCGCCGCCGACGGCGGCCTCGAACTGGACCGTGCCCGCGCTCTCGCGTTCGAGCGCCATCAGGTCGCCGTAGCGTTCGGCCACCGGCCCCTTGTTCGCGAGCACGACGTGCCGGTCGCGTTCCAGAGCCGCGCGGACGTGTGAGAAGCCGGGTTCGGCGTCGCCGAGCGTCGTCGGCGTCGCCTCGACGAGGACGTCGTACTCGGCCGCGAGGGCGTCCTCAGGGTCGCCCGAGCCGACCACGCCCTCCCGTTCCTTGCGGTCGAACACCGCGTCCGCGTCGATACCGTCTGGGTCGACCGCCGAGGACCGAGAGTCGGCGACGGCGGTCACGCTATGCCCGTACTCCGGGGCGAGGTCGACGACCGACCGACCGACTGCGCCGACACCGATGACGGCGAGTCTCATTCCGACACCTCCACGAGCGGCTCGATTACGTTCAGTCCTTTCTCGTCGGCGATAGTGTGCACGTGATCGAACACCTCGTCGGTCCGGCCGGTCCGCGTCGCCAGCCGAAGGCGAGCGCTCGACGCGCCACCGCGGCCGTCGGGCGCCGAGAGCGACAGGTCCGCAAGCGTCGCGTCCGTACTCGATTCGATGCGTCGGAGCGTATCCGAGAGGTCGGTGTCGACGATGTCGCCGACCAGCAGGAGCGTCAACTCCTCGCCGTAGCGCTCCGCGCCGGCTTGGATGACGTTGACGCCCTCGTCGCGAAGCGCCGAGACGATGGTCTCGAAGCGGTCCGGTGGGCACTCGACGTCCACCTCGACGGGGATGTGGCCTCGTGGCGTAAGGTTGCCCCGCTCGTGGAATATCGAGAGCAGGTTGCCACCGTTGTCGGCGATGGGGTGGAGCGCGGACAGGAGCTCGCCCGGCTTGTCGACGAGTTCCAGCCGGATAGTGTGAGTCTGTGGGCGCTCACCGCCGTCCGTTTCGTGAGCGTCCGCGTCGGAGGTGACGGAATCGTCGGACATTCAGGCCGTCACCCCCGCGGCATG
The DNA here is from genome assembly GCF_051195115.1 of Haloplanus sp. C73. Classification (NCBI taxonomy): domain Archaea; kingdom Methanobacteriati; phylum Methanobacteriota; class Halobacteria; order Halobacteriales; family Haloferacaceae; genus Haloplanus; species Haloplanus sp. C73. The sequence continues at coordinate 4,595 of NZ_JBNTJZ010000003.1, forward strand.
ACCCGTCGACGGAATAATTGTAATCGGCGACGGGGAGGGGCCGCGGGGTAGCTCCGTGCCGACACGTCGACTGCCGGTAGTCATGCCGCTGGGCATGGTACACAGTGTGCCGGTGGGGTATAAGATTGCATCGGTCGAGACACCGGCTCAGGCCGCGACCGCCGTCTGACTCGCGAGGTCGGTCGGACCCGCCTCGAACAGCGTGACGGGTCTCCGGTCGATTCGGTCGAGTACGCCGGTCATGCTCGCACCGTTGCCGAAGACCGGTTATGAACGGATTCCCGAAGAGAAAGAGCGGGCCGAGTTAGATGTAGTCGATAGACGGCGGGAGTTCGAGCTTCATGCCCTTGCGCTCCCGAATCTTCTTGATGATGTCCGGCTGGAGGTTGTCCGCGAGCACGCGGAAGCCCGCGTTCTCCGTATTCCACGAGGCACGACCCTCGGTGGCGCTACGGATGTCCGAGGAGAAGCCAATCATCTCGTCGACGGGCGCGATGCCTTCGATGACCATGAGGTCGCCCTCCTGATACATGTCGTCGACGCGGCCACGGCGACCCTGAATCTCGCCGGAGGCCGCACCCATGTGCTCGGACGGAACGTCGATGCGGACGTTCTGGATGGGTTCGAGCAGGCGAATCTCGCCGTCGATGAGCGCGCGGTGGACCGCTTCACGGACCGCCGGGATGACCTGTGCCGGGCCGCGGTGGATGGTGTCCTCGTGCAGCTTGGCGTCGTGGAGTCGGATGAGGGTGCCCGAGACGGGCTCCGCGGCGAGCGGGCCGTCGTCGAGCGCCTCCTCCAGCCCCTCGACGACGAGTTCCATCGTCTCGTTGAGGTGCTGAATCCCCTTCGTGTCGTCGATGAGGATGTTCGTCCCGTGAATCTGCTCCACGTTCTGGGACGTGTCCTTGTCCATGCCGGCTTCCTGCAGCGCTTCACGGCGCTCCAGTTCGGGCATGTCCATCGAGACGTTGCCGAGCTGAATCTGCTCGACGATGTCGTCGCTCAGGGGCTGGACGGTGATGTAGAACTTGTTGTGTCGGTTCGGCGAGACGCCTTCGACCTCTTGGGAGGCCTCCTGTGGCGCCTCGCGGTAGACGACGATTGGCTCACCGGTGTTGATGGGGATGCCCTGATTGCGCTCGATGCGCTGGCCGATGACCTCCAGATGGAGTTCACCCTGCCCGGAGATGAGGTGTTCGCCCGTCTCCTCGTTGATTTCGATTTGAATCGTCGGGTCTTCCTTCGCGACCTGCTGCAGCGTCTCGATGAGCTTCGGCAGGTCGTCCATGTTCTTCGCCTCGACGCTTTTCGTGATGACGGGCTCGGAGATGTGCTCGATGGACTCGAACGGCGTCATCTCGACGCTCGACACCGTCGAGCCAGCGATAGCGTCTTTGAGGCCCGTGACGGCGGCGATGTTGCCCGCGGGGACGTGCTCCACTTCCTCGCGCTCGCCACCCATGTAGATGCCGACGCTCTGGACGCGGTTCTTGCCCGCGGTCCCGGAGACGTACAGTTCTTGGCCCTTCTCGAGGGTGCCCGAGAAGACACGCCCGGCGGCGATTTCGCCGGCGTGGGGGTCGACACCGATGTCGGTGACCATGAGGACGACTTCGCCGTCCTCGTCGACCAACTGCATCGACTCCGCGACGTCGGAATCGGCGTCACCGCGCCAGATACGCGGGACACGACGGGGCTGTGCGTCGACGGGGTTCGGGAAGTGCTCACAGACCATGTCGAGCACGACGTCCGAGAGCGGCGTTCGCTCGTGGAGTTCCTGCCGCTTGTCGGCGCGTTCGAGGTCGATGATGTCGCCGAAGTCCATGCCCGTTCGCTGCATCGAGGGCATCGAGACGCCCCACTTGTAGAGCGCGGACCCGAAGCCGACGGTGCCGCCCTCGACGGAGACGGTCCAGTCGTCCTCGATGTCGTCCATCTCCTCGGTCATGCCACGGATGAGTTCGTTCACGTCGTGGATGACCGAAAGGAGTCGCTCCTGCATCTCCTCCGGCCCCTCCTGCAGTTCGGAGATGAGGCGGTCGACCTTGTTGATGAACAGAGTCGGCTTGACGCCCTCGCGGAGCGCCTGCCGAAGCACCGTCTCCGTCTGGGGCATCGCGCCCTCGACGGCGTCGACCACCACGAGCGCACCGTCGACGGCGCGCATCGCCCGCGTCACGTCGCCACCGAAGTCGACGTGGCCCGGCGTGTCGATGAGGTTGATGAGGTGGTTCTGGTCCTCGTACTCGTGGGTCATGGAGACGTTCGCGGCGTCGATGGTGATGCCGCGTTCCTGCTCGTCCTCTTCCGTGTCCATCGCGAGCTGTTCGCCCGCGGTGTCCTGCGAAATCATGCCCGCACCGGCGAGGAGGTTGTCCGTCAGCGTCGTCTTACCGTGGTCGACGTGAGCGGCGATGGCGATGTTCCGGATGTTCTCCGGCTTGTCCATCAGTCGCTCACATTCTTGTACGATCTTCTTTCGTCGGCCCATTACTGGCCCATACCGTCAGGAGGGTCAAAAGGGTAGTGTTTTGCCGGAGGCGAAACCCCCGATTTCCGGCGGTTAATCCGGCGTGTTACGCGATACCACGAAACTCCCCCGTCGAACCGACCACAACCGTCTTACGCGTCTACCCCGTGGTACATATCAACATGGACGTACGCGTTCATGGTGGCGCTCCGCCCGACCCGTTTCTGGGCGCTGCCGACCTACTGGCGACCGAACACGAACTCGACCACCCCGTACACGTCCGCGTCCGCGACGATCCCGACGAGCGAACTTGGGCGGCCCACTACGACGACCATCACGTCCTCAACATCTCCAGACAGGCCGCGACCAGTGCGATGGCGCGCGAACTCGCGCTCCACGAACTCGCGCACATGGCCCGCTACGAGGAGGGCCACGCCTCCCACACGCAGTCGACGGACGAAGCGCTCTTTCTCGCCCTGTCCGGCCAGAGCGTCGAGCGCCGCAAACTCGCACACTGCTACCAGATAGCGAACCACATGCGGGACATCTACGCCGACGACATCACCATCGACGTGGCGCCGGCGGCGAAACTCGTCCAGTTCCTCGAATCCCAACTCGCCGCCGCCGTCGCCGACGCCCCCGGTGACGACGGCGACAGGCCCTCGGGCGCCGGCCCGGCGGATGCGGGCGCCGACCCCGACATCACCGCCGTCAACGCCGCGTTCGCACTCGGCCTCGCCGAGCGCCACGAGTTAATCGACACCGACCACCGCCTCTACGACCTAGCCCGTGCCGCCGCCGCCGACGCCCCCGCCGTCGGCCTCGACGCGTTCAAGCAGCGCTTCCGGTCGCTCATCGACGACCCCTCGGAGAGCGACTTCCGGCGTGACCTCGTGGCGGTGACCAAGGAGTACGCCCTCAACAACGGTCGCGCGGCGGACTGAGCCGTCGCTCCCGACCGCTGGAGAAATAACCCGGCCCGAGGCGTCGCGGCCCCGCCGACCGGAAGAGAGAGATTACCGCGCGGCGGCGGCGACCCGCTCCGCTTCCTCTTTCTGGTTGATGGCGTAGGCGCCGACGTCGTAGTCGGCGGCACCCATCAGCTGCGTGGCGAGCGCCTCCGCGGCGCTCGTTTTCGTCTTGTAGGAGCCGCGCTGAGTCCCCTCAGCGAGGAACTTGAGCGCTTGGTCGACCCGTCGCTGCGGGGCGACGTCGACGGCCTGCGGGACGGAGATGCCACCGTATTTCAGGCGGACCGTCTCCTCGCGCGGGGCCGCGTTCTCGACGGCGGTGACGAGCACCTGCACCGGGCTCTCGTCGGATTCCTCGTCGACGATTTCGAACGCGTCGCGGACGATGCGCATCGTCTGCTGTTTCTTGCCCGTGTTCTCGTCCGTCTGCATCAGGCGGTTGATGAGCCGCTCGACGAGCGAGATTTCGCTCTTCTGGAACTGCTTGGAGGCGTGTCGACCCATCGTGTGCGCGATGGGGGTGACGTTGATGTATCGCTGGGTGCTGGGGTCGGTGTACGAGATGTCGTCCGTCTCCCAGACGCCAAAGAGCAGTGCGTCCGTGTCTTGGTCCTCGCTCCCTGCGGGAGCGTCGGGCTCGGGGGTGTCGCTCTCGGACATTATCGCACCGGTTTCTCCGCGTTACCGCGCACGAGTTCGATGAGCGAGACACCGTTGACCTTCTCGACCTTGTAGTTCACACCGGAGAGGTCGCCCATGGCGCGACCCTTCGCGCCACCGATGCCGGCGATGGTGACCTCGTCGTGTTCGTCGATGAACGAGATGGCACCGTCACCGGGACAGAAGGCCGTCACTTGCTTGCCGTTCTTGATGAGCTGGACTCGGACGCATTTCCGAATCGCAGAGTTGGGCTGTTTCGCTTCGATGCCAACCTTCTCGAGGACGATGCCCCGTGCCTGGGGTGCGCCCTCGAGCGGGTCGGATTTCTTCCGGAGACCGCGCTCGCGTCGCGCGTACTCCGAGTCGGACCACCGTCGAGTCTGGCGGTCCTTCTTGAGTTTGCGGGCCGCGTACTTGCCGTTCGCCATAGTGCCATGTCGTTCCCGGTGGAGCTACTTAAGCCTCCCTTTTCGCTCCGAGAGAGACCGTCTCAGAACGCGTTAGGCACCCCGCTAATCCGATTTGAGGGCTTTTCTCTGGAGAGAGCGGCGCCCCGAGAGGACTGTTGAGCGCCGAAGGAGCGCCGAGAGACCGTGAGAGTCCACACACTCACAGAAGGCTTATTCCGCCGCCGCCGGGACTGCCGGCTATGGTGTCCCGCCGCCGCGCTCTCGCCCTCCTCGGCAGCGCCCTCGCTACGTCCCTGACCGGGTGTCTGTTCGGCAGGTCCGGGAGTGACGAAACCGAACCAACGACCGTCTCGAACCGCTCTGTCGACGTCACGGGGTCGATTCCCCAGTATCAGGCCGACGCCGAAAACGCCGGCCGCCTCGACGAGACGGCGCCGTCCGACCCCTCCGTTGCTTGGCGGCGCACGCCCGCGCTCTACGACGGCTCCCAACCCGTCGTGGACGGAACGGACGTCTACGTCGCCTTCGACGGTACCCTCGTGAGCGTCGCCCTCGATGACGGCGAGACGGCGTGGACGGCCGACGTGGGCCACGCCTCGGAGTCTGCCCCGGCCGTCCACGACGACGTCGTCTACGCGACAGTATGGAACGGCGGCGACGCCGTCCCGCGTGGCCTCGCCGCCGTCGACGCCGCCGACGGGTCGGTTCGCTGGCGCGCCCTGACGGACAACGCCGTCGGCGCGGCCCCCATCCCGACCGACGACGCCGTCTTCGTCGGCGGCGGCCACGAGAACGGCGAGGTCGCTGCGGTCGAACACGACGGGACGGTCAGGTGGCGACAGGACCTCGGCGAGTACGCCGCCGCGCCGGCCGTCGCCGACGACCTTGTCCTCTACGCGACGGGCGAGGCGGAATCGGTCGTCGCTCTCGATACCGCCACCGGGGAATCGGTCTGGGAGCAGTCGCTCGACGACCGTACCGTGGCCGCCCCCACAGTCGCCGGCGACGCCGTCCTCGTCGCCGACGCGTCCGGACGCGTCCGAGCGCTCGACGCCGCCACCGGGGAGCGACGGTGGGAGAGCGCCGTGGACGGCCGCGTCCAGCAGTCGGTCGCCGTCGCCGACGGAACCGTCGTCGTCGCCCATCACGCCGGCGTGACGGCGCTGTCGCTGGACGGTGGTGAACAGGAGTGGTGGACGGCACTCGACCGAACCCCGACAGCGCCGATAACGACCGATGGAGCGGTCCTCGTCGGCGCCGGTCGGGACCTGATAGCACTCGCCGTCGCAGATGGAATCGAGCGCTGGCGAGTCGAGACTCGCGAGCGAACCTACACGGACGTCGTGCTGGGAGGCGTGACCGGGTCGCCGGTCGCCGTCGACGGGACCGTCCTCGTCTCGACACAGGCTGGCGACGTGTACGCACTCGACGACGCGTAATCAGGTCAACTGCACGTCGTCGATGTCGTAATGCCGGTTCGCCAGCCGTCGCGCCGTCTCGATGTTGCGGCCGTCGCGACCAATGGCGACGCCACGGTCGGCGTCGGGCACCTCCGCGTACGCGACGCGGTCGCCCTGTTCGCTGACGGTGACGTGTTGGACCGCCGCCGGCGCGAGCGTGTTCGCGACGAACGCCTCCGGCGTGTCCGCGTCTTCGACGAGTTCGACCGTGTGCCCGAGGGCCTCCTCGACCGCTTGCACCCGCCGTCCGTTCGGGCCGACCGCCTGTGCCATCTCGCCGGCGGCGACGAGGAAGACGACGCGCTCGTCGTCCTCGTAGACCAGACAGTCGCGCGCCGTCGCGCCCGTCTCGTCCTCGAAGCGAGCGATGTACCGTCTATCGCGGTCGGAGAGGGTGATTCGCATTAGACCACCGTGGATCCGGCTCGTCGGACGAGACAGGACACCGTCATCAGTCGTCGGACGGCTGGACCGAGTCCGGACTGAACGAGCCCATCCGGAGGTCGACGTCGCCGGTGCCGATGGCGACCGGCTTGCCGACGATGACGTTCTCGATGACGCCGTCGAGTCGGTCACGCTCGCCGTGGATGGCCGCGTCGAGGAGGTGGTTGACCGTCACCTCGAACGCGGCGCGGGCGAGGACGGACTCCTTCGAGCCCGAGATGCCGTGCCGACCGATGGATTCGATGGTGCCACGATTCGTCATGATGTCCGCGACCAGCATCAGGTGGCGGACGTTCACGTCGTCGAGCCCCTGCTCTTCGAGCGTGTCCATCGTCTCGTTGATGATGGCCTCGCGGGCCGCCTCGACGCCGAGGTTGCGATAGATTTCGTGGATGTTGTTACACGTCGTCCGCGAGGCGTCGACGCCCTCGATTTCGATGACGTCGCCGAAGGCCGACCCCTCGGTGTAGAGGACGAACTCCTCCTCGCCGTCGTCGAGTGTCTCCTTGCGGATGACGACCCGGGACACCTCTTCGATGCCCTTGAACACCACGTCGCGAAGCTCCTCGACCAGCTGGAGGAGTTCGCGGTAGCTCGGCTCGGAGGGGCCGAACTCGATGAGCGTCCCCTCGCGTCGGGTCTGGACGCCGAGTGCGTCCTCGATGGTCTCGGATATTTCGGCGGCGATGTCGCCGACGTTCTCGACGGTCGGCCACCGCTCGATGAGCGTCTCCTCGTTGAGGTCGACCTGAACCAGCATGTCGGCGACGTTCGTCGACACGTCACCCAGCGAGAGAATCTTGGTCGACTCGATGGACCACACCACCTCGTGTGCGCGCTCGCGGTCGGTGGCGTACTCCTCGTCCAGATACACCGTCATCATCGGCGTGTCCGGCGTCTTCCGGGCGTCCACTAGCTCGATGAGCCGGGGCAGCCCCTGCGTCACGTCGATTTCGGCGACCCCCGCGTAGTGGAAGGTGTTCATCGTCATCTGCGTCCCGGGTTCGCCGATGGACTGGGCCGACACCGTCCCGACCGGGTCGAGCGGGTCGACGCGCGTATCGACGTACCGCGACTCCGTCGCCTGCGCGATTTCGTCCGCCTGCTCGGTCGTAATCGGCCCGCGTTCCTCGACAGTCTCGTAGATGCGGTCTTTCAGTCGTCGCGGCAGGTCCGTGTCCTCGACGACAGCCTCGATGTCGTCCGTGACGTGTTCGTAGTCAGTCATCGGACTCCACCTCCATGCCCTGTGCCTTGTTCAGACCGGGACCGGCGTACTCCGAGAGGTTCGTCGGCGGTTCGCGTTCGCCGAGGAAGCGCTCTTTCTCCGCGGGGGAGTCGAACTCCGCCTCGATGACGCGGTCCGCAATCCCCTCGACGTCGATTGGGTTGTCGTCCGTCGACGACACCTTCACCGGACTGGTGCCGTCCTCGCCGAACTCGAACTGAACGATGGTGTCCGAGGTGTCGCGGACGGTGCCGTCGTACTGCGACTCGAGTTCGGACAGCGCGTTGATGAGTCGGCGCTGGAGGTATCCGGACTTCGAGGTTCGGACTGCCGTGTCGACAAGCCCCTCGCGGCCACCCATCGCGTGGAAGAAGAACTCCCGCGGCGTCAGCCCGCCACGGTAGGAGTTCTCCACGAAGCCGTGAGCCTCGGCGGAGAGGTCGTTCGGCTCGTAGTGGCTCAGGGTTCGGTCCTCGTACCCGCGGTTGATTCGCTCGCCGCGGACTGCCTGCTGTCCCACACAGCCGGCCATCTGGGTCAGGTTGAGCATCGACCCACGGGCACCCGAACGCGCCATGATGACCGCCGGGTTGTCCTCTTGGAAGTGGTCCTCGGCGATTTCACCCGCGCTGTCGCGGGCCTTGCCGAGCGTCTGCATGATCTTCATCTCGAGCGTCTCGTCGATGGTCCGCCCGGGCAGGGATTCGAGTTCGCCCGCCTCGTAGCTCTCGATGAGTTCGTCGATGCGGTCGTAGGCGTTGCCGATGGCCGCGTCGACGCTCTCGTTCGCCTCCTCCGGGATGGACTCGTCGTCGATACCCAGCGAGAAGCCGAAGTGCATGATGGCGCGCATCGCGAGCGCCGCCACTTCGTTGATGAACACGCGAGCGCGCGTCTCGGAGTAGACCTTGGTGAGGGTGTCGACGATTTCGCCGCCGAAGGCGCCGACTGCGTCCTCGTCGATGGTCCCCTCGACCAACTGGCCGTCCTCGATTCGGACGGTGTCGCCCGCGGACGACGTGAACTCGAGGTTGAGGTCGTCCGGCAGGAGTTCCGAGAAGACCGTCCGACCGGTCCAGTAGGGTTCGCCGTCCTCCTCACCGTCGGAGGCGGGGAGTTCGTCCACGCTCGTCGCGCGGAGCAGGTCGAGCGCCTGCGTCTCCGAGAAGTGAGGGTTGTCGTGAGTCAGCAGGTAGGTCCCGCTGATGTGGTCCTGAATCGCGCCGATGATGTTCTCGCCGAACCGGGGGCTGAGAATCTGCTCCTGAACGCGCATCAGGACACGCGCCTCGGCACGTGCCTCCTCGTTCTGGAGGGCGTGCATGTTCATCTCGTCGCCGTCGAAGTCGGCGTTGTACGGCGGACAGACCGTCGTGTTCAGCCGGAAGGTCTTGTACGGCATCACGACCACTTCGTGAGCCATAATCGACATCCGGTGGAGCGACGGCTGCCGGTTGAAAATCACGATGTCGCCGTCGACGAGGTGCCGGTTGACCTCCCAGCCCTCCTCGACTTTGGTCGCGAGTTCCTCGCAGTTTTTCTCCGTCACTTTCAGCCGACGGCCGTCCGGTCGACGGACGTAGTTGGCGCCGGGGTGACCCTCGGGGCCGTTGGCGACGTACTGCTGGGCTTCTTCGACGTTGCGCTCCGTGACGTTCAGCGTCTGGGTCATCTCCGTGGCGACCCGTTCGGGAACCCCAACCTCGTTCAGCGAGAGCGTCGGGTCCGGGCTGATGACCGTTCGGGCCGAGAAGTTGACGCGCTTCCCGGACAGGCTACCCCGGAAGCGACCCTCCTTGCCTTTCAGGCGCTGGGAGAGCGTCTTGAGCGGCCGACCCGAGCGGTGTCGCGCGGGCGGGGTCCCCGAAATCTCGTTGTCGACGAACGTGGTGACGTGGTACTGGAGCAGTTCCCAGAGGTCCTCGATGATGAGCTGGGGCGCACCGGCCTCGCGGTTCTCCATGAACCGCTGGTTGATGCGGATGATGTCGACCAGCTTGTGAGTCAGGTCGTCCTCGCTTCGCTGGCCGTTGTCGAGCGTGATGGACGGCCGGGCCGTGACCGGCGGGACCGGCAGGACCGTCAGAATCATCCACTCGGGACGGGAGCGCTCGGGGTCGATACCGAGCACCTGAATGTCCTCGTCGGGGATGTCCTCGAACCAGTCGCGGATGTCCGAGGGCATCAGCTTGTTCATGTCCTCCTCGGTCAGGTCCACGTCGAGGGCCTTCTCCAACTGCTTTCGCGTCTCGCTTTTCGGGCGGAACTCGCCCGCCATGATGTCGTTGACGCGTTCGAGGTCGATGCCGAGTCCCTCGGCGAGTTCCTTCGGGCTGGTGCCCTCGTCGTCCTCGTCCTCGGGGTCCGGCTGCATCGCCTCCGCGATGCGCTCGGAGTAGTCGCCCGCGAGGACGTCTTGGACCTCGTAGTAGGTGGTCGGTTTCTCGTGTTTGATGTCGTGCATCACGCCGTCACAGTCCGGGTGCGGGCAGTAGCTCTGCTTGCGCGCCTGCCGGACCGCCGACTTCAGCACGTCGTTCGGGTCGTTGCCGAGTTCTTCGGCACGAACCAAGTCCTCCTCGTACTCCTCGCGCTCCTCTTCGGTGAGCGCGAGTCGCCCACACTCTCGACAGGTCGAGCGCAGCAGCCGACGGATGAGCTTCGTGAACCCGACGTGGATGACGGGCGCCGCGAGCTCGATGTGACCGAAGTGGCCGTTACACGACCCGGAGTGCTGGCCGCAGGTCCGACACTCCAGACCGGGGTCGATGACGCCCAGACGAGGGTCCATCAACCCCATGTCGATGGGGTAGCCGTCGTCGTCGTAGGTGTCCGCCGTGATGACCTTCGTCGCGGACATGTCGCGATACGTCTCCGGGTCCATCAGCCCGAACTGAATGCCGCCTATCTCCTTTGGTGTCTGCATTGACATGGTTATACTGCGTCCTCGAGTTCCAGCCGTGGTCGAATGCCGAGTGCAATCATCTCGTCGAGGAGGAGCTTGAACGCGTAGCTCACCTCGAGTTCGTGGATATCGTCCTCGTCACCGGTGACGGGGTCGTACACACGCCGCTGTTCCGTGTCCTCGACGGCGACCATCCCCGTCTCGGCGCTGATGTACACGCTCTCGCGGTCCGAGGAGTCGAGCAGACGCTCTTTGAGCGCCATCGCCGCCCCGTGACCGATGAGCACCTCACGCTCCATCTCACCCACGCGGAGCCCACCCTCGCGGGCGCGCCCCTCCGTGGGCTGGCGAGTGAGCACCTGCACCGGCCCGCGGGAGCGGGCGTGCAGCTTGTTGCTCACCATGTGGTAGAGCTTGTGGTAGAAGATGGTCCCGACGAAAATCTCGGCTTCAATCTTCTCGCCGGTCACACCGGAGTACATGACCTCCTTCCCGGAGGACTCGAAGCCGTGTTCTTCGAGCGCACCCCGGAGTTCGTCCTCGTCCTCGCCCTGGAAGGCCGTCCCGTCGACGCGCCGGCCCTCAAGGGAGCCGACCTTGCCGCCGAGCATCTCCAGCACGTGGCCGACCGTCATCCGCGACGGGAGGGCGTGTGGGTTCAGCACCAGGTCCGGCACGACGCCTTCCTGCGTGAACGGCATGTCCTCCTGCGGTGCGAGGTGGCCGACGACGCCCTTCTGACCGTGGCGGGACGCGAACTTGTCCCCGAGTTCGGGGATTCGCTCGTCGCGTACGCTCACCTTCGAGAGCTTCGACCCGTCCTCGCCCTCCATGAGCGTGACCGTGTCGACGACGCCGTCCTCGCCCGAGCGCATCGTGACGCTCGTCTCGCGGCGCTTCTGGGGGCTGAGTCCGCCCATGTCGTCCGGCTCCTCCAAGAATCGGGGCGGACTCGTCTTGCCCAGCAGGACCGAGTTCTCGTCGACCTGCGTCTCGGGATTGACGAGGCCGTCCTCGTCCAGATGCGTGTACGCGTCCTCACCGCGCGCGCCGCGCACGTCCTGACTCGGCACCTCGAATCGGTCCTCCTGTCCGCCGGGGTAGCGACGCTCCTCGCCCTCGTAGGTGCGGAAGAAGTGCGAGCGGGCGAGCGCGCGGTCGACCGACCCCTTGTTCATGACGAGTGCGTCCTCGATGTTGAACCCCTCGTAGGACATGACGGCGACGACGAAGTTCTGTGCCGCCGGGCGCTCGTCGAACCCAATCTGCTCCGTGGTCTGGGTCTTGACCATCGCCAGCTGGGGGTAATGCATCAGGTGCTGGCGGGTGTCGGGTCGAATCCGATAGTTCGCCGCCGGCAGGCCGAGCGACTGCTTCATCATCCCCGCGCCCATCGTAATCCGGGGCGAGGCGTTGTGTTCGGGGTACGGAATCATCCCGGCGCCGATGCCGAAGATGAGCTGCGGGTCGATTTCGAGGTGGGTGTGTCGCTCGTTGAGTTCGTCCTCGTCGACGGCGACGTAGATGTCTTCCTCCTCCTCGGCGTCGATAAATTCGATGTAGCCGCGTTCGACGAGCTGTTCGAACTCGAGGTCGTCCTCGTTGACGGCCTCGATTTCCTCGTCCGAGAGGAGCGGCTCGCCGTCCTCGACGACGATGAGCGGCCGACGGGCGCGTCCCGCGTCCGCGTTGATGATGACCTCTCGGGTGCGGTCCTTGACGGAGACGTTGACCATGTCGCTGACGTCGCCGCGTCGTCGCGCTTCTCGAATTTGATCTGCGAGCTGTTCGGGGTCGGGGTGCGTTCCGACCAAACTGCCGTTGACGTATACTTTCGCCTCGCGTGCCTGAGCCATGTTAATCTGCCATCGAGTCGACGCCTTCGATTCCGGGGATGCCCTCGACCCCCATCGACGCCAGTTCGCGTTTGAGTCCCTGTTCGTCTTCGACGTTCTGGGAGAGCTCCATCGCCTGCGCGAAGTTCTTCACCAGCCCACAGTTCGGCCCCTCCGGCGTTTCGGAGGGACAGATGCGACCCCACTGGGTCGCGTGCAGGTCGCGTGCCTCGAAGTGCGGCTGCGAGCGCGAGAGCGGCGACCGGAGCCGTCGCAGGTGCGAAAGCACGCCCATGTAGTCCGTTCGGTCGACCAGCTGCGAGACGCCCGAGCGCCCACCGACCCAGTTGCCCGTCGCGATTGGGTGTTCGAGGCGCTCGGTCAGCACGTCCGAGCGAACGACGGTGTTGACCGTCAGCTGCCGGTTGCGCATGTTCGCGCGTTCGAGCTGGTACTTCACGTCACGGGCCAACTTGTTCAGGGCCGTCCGGAACAGGTCACGCATCAGGTCGCCGCTGACCTTCAGACGCTTGTTCGCGTAGTGGTCCTTGTCGTCGGCCTCGCGCCGGTCGAGCGCGAGTTCGAAACACGCCTCGGCCATCCGGCAGAGGTAGTACGCCTTGTTGATGCGGACCTCCTCCTCCTCGACGCCCTCCTCGTGGAGGTGGGGGAGCAGGTAGCGGTCGATGACGTAGTTGGCGCGTTTCAGCTGGTAGTTCTTGCCCTGCCCGCCGGCGACGCGCTTGCCGAGGGTTTCGATGGCCTCCTCCTCGCTCTGGACTTCGGCCATCTCCAAGTTCTCCAGCATGAACTTCACAATCTCGGGGTCGTCGCTGACGCGGTGGACGATTTCCTCGTCGGACTCCAGCCCGAGCGCCCGGACCAGCGTCACGAAGTCGACGCTCCCCGAAACGGAGGGGAACGAGACTTCGAGAATCCCCTCGCGGTTGCGCTCACAGAGAACGAGTGCGCGGTAGCCGCGGCGCTGACTGAAGGTCTTGGCGACCTGAATCTCGTCGCCGTACTTCGTGTCGTACTCCGCGAGAATCTTGTTCGGGGCGAGGTCCTCGCTCGTCATCAGCACTCGCTCGGAGCCGTTGACGATGAAGTAGCCACCGGGGTCGACGGGGTCCTCACCGATGTCGATGAGTTCCTCGCGGGTCAGGTCCGCGATGTTACACCGCTCGGACCCGACCATGATGGGCATCCGCCCGACCTTCGTCTCGGTGGAGTCGACGACGACTTCCTCCTCTTCCTCGCCGCCGCGGACGATGGCCATCTCCATGAACACCGGCGCGGCGTAGGTGATGTTTCGCAGGCGCGCTTCCTGCGGGTAGAGGAGTTCCTCGCTCCCGTCGGCCTCGCGAACGCGCGGGGTTTCGACGCGAACGTCGCCGAGTTCGACGAACACCGGCTCCTGCCCCTCCTTGTCGCCGATGTCCGTCTCGATGCGCTCCTTCTCGTCGACGACTTCCTGCATCCCCCGGTCGAGGAAGGCGTTGAACGAGCGGAAGTGGTGTTCGGCCAGTCGTTCCTGCGAGAAATACTCCCGTGAAATCGTACGTCGGCTCTCTCGGTTCATTCGACCACCAGTCGGTATACGGTTGCTTGGTCAGTGGTGCGAGAGTCGCGAACTATCTCGACGACGTCGCCGACTTCGGCCTCGTCGGGCAACGCCGGGTCGCTCAGCGTTATCTTCGGTAAATTGGTTTTGCTCACGTTGTACTCCGCGAGTACCTCGTCGACGCGCTCAGGGTCGTCGAGGACTGTGTGCTCCGGAACCAGCTTGTGTTGGCTTACGTCTACCATGGGTGAGTGGGTGGAGAAGTTATCACGAGATACTACGGCGCCATTGTCAGCCCGCGTATTTAACGTTTTCTAAAGAAGCGTGACGCAAGGCTATTCGGCCTGCCGGCAGGCGCCGACAAGCCACGCTCGGGACGTGTTGTCATGGCTTCTCCCACTACAAAGCCGTTTCGGCGGCGTGGCGCGATACCGCATCCCACGCCGCCTCCATATGGCAAGTCTTATTTCCAAGTCCCCGTTCTGTGTGAATGCGAAGGCCCGGATGGTGTAGTGGCCCATCATACGACCCTGTCACGGTCGTGACGCGGGTTCAAATCCCGCTCCGGGCGTCTTTCTGCCGACGCCGACTACGAACGAGGAGCGTAGCGACGAGTGAGTACCGGCGTCGGCGAATGCGCCACAGCGGCGATTTGAACCAGAGAGCGAACGCAGTGAGCGACCGTAGTTCAAATCCCGCTCCGTACTCCGTCGCTTCGAGCCGTCTAACGGACATTACTCCCCACCACTAACAACATATCAATTAGACTGGAAAAATTAAGTATATGTCTGTCCATGCATCGCGTATGTGGCTCGGGACACCGCTGGGGACGGACGGGGACATCTCGCTGCGCGACCCGACGAGGGACCTCTCCGAATCGGTGGAGTTCGAACCGGCAGCGCCGCTGTCCATCCGGTTGCGTGGGCTGAACGTCACGACGCGACACGACGTCGACCTGCCGTACGTGGACGGAAACGACCTCATCGTAGTGACGAAGACGCGGTTCGGGAGCGAGCCACCGGTCCGGCGTCTCCACGACCTCAGACGCGAAGTCGAACCCGGCTGGAAGAGCGACTTTCTCTACGACGTACTCCTGTCGATTCGGGATTTCAGCGACAAACGACTGACTGTGGAGGTACAGGTGTACGACGTCGACGGCGTTCCGCAGTGGCTCGTCGACCGCGTGGGCGAACTCGCCCCGCTGACCGAAATCGTCCTGCCGGCGCTCGCGCCCGCCGCCGAACTCCCGAACATGAGCGGGGAGAAACTGTTACAACTCGTCGACAACGTCGACGACCACGACCCAATCATCGACCAGCAGATTACGCTCGAAACGGACGCGCGCGACGACCGCCAGCCCCAACTCCAACCGTGCTATCTCGTCTGTTTCGGCGATTCTGGGCCGGACGAGGAGTGCAGACTCGAAGAAGATAGACGCGTCTACACCGCCGACGGAACGCCGTACGACGGGAACTACGCGGTCCTCGAACTCGAACGGGAGCAGTACGAAACGCGAGAGCGGGAACTGGGTCAGAAGGCCGCCAAACTCATGACGGAACTGAACGGTAAGGGCCAGTCCGACGAGAAAGCGGCCGTGGATTTCCTCATGGAGACGATGGCGTCGTACGAGAACTACTCGAAACTGCAACGCGCGAAAGAACTGCAGGCCAAAGACGACCGCACGCAGGCCGAGCAGAACCTGCTCGAAGACCTGCGGTCGAACGACGAGATTGACCGGCTGTTGTGAGCGGCGTCTCGAATCCGGCTAACTCATGACCGCCCGCGAGCGCACACGCGGTACTGGGTTCCGAGGAAATTATTGCCGGTGTTCGAGAGCGCCGGAATCTGTCGGAGACAGGACATATTGGCAGTTCGTGACCGATACTGAACGTTATCAGCTGTAACGAGGAACCGGAGAACGACCCAGTATTGCCCGTTTCTTGCGGATTATACGCGTCTCCGGGCTAGCAGGGCGTATGCACGAGTCGCTGTCGCGCCGCGCGTATCTGGCGGGAGCAGGGTCGACTGCAACGCTGGGTCTTGCCGGCTGTCTGGGCGATGGCGGGGACACCCTCTCTGTCGCGTACATGCCCATCTTCCCCGACCTCCAGTATTTCGTCATGGAGTCGGAGGGGTATCTGGAGAATATCGACGCGAC
Source organism: Haloplanus sp. C73 (assembly GCF_051195115.1). Classification (NCBI taxonomy): domain Archaea; kingdom Methanobacteriati; phylum Methanobacteriota; class Halobacteria; order Halobacteriales; family Haloferacaceae; genus Haloplanus; species Haloplanus sp. C73. The sequence goes on from NZ_JBNTJZ010000003.1 coordinate 20,703, forward strand.
AATCGAGGGCCGGGAGTTCACCGACGGGCCGGCAATCGTTCAGGCGTTCGGCGGCGGCGAAATCGACGTGGCGATGTTCGGCATCGTCCCCTCGATGATAGTCATCGACCGCGGGATTCCGGCGAAGGTGACCGCCGCGAACATCAAGGAGCCGATGGCCATCATGGCCCACGAGGACCTGCAGGCGATGTGGGAGGAGCACGGCGCCGACGCCTTCAGCGTCTGGCGCGAGGAGAAGGGCCAGCGGTTCCGCTTCGGAACGTTCCCACAGGGGTCGGTGCCCGACGTCCTCCTCCGCTACTGGCTCGAACAGGAGGGCGTCGACACCTCGACGGTCGACATCGTCGAAATCAGCGGCGCGAACGCCGTCTGGCAGGCCATCGCGAACGGCGAAGTCGACGGCGCGTCCATCATGGAGCCGGTGCCGACGCGGGCCGCACAGGCCGACGTCCCGATTGGGACGTTCCGCACCGCGGGCGAAATCATGCCCGGCCAGCCGGCGGCGGTGACGCTGATGCGTGACGAGGTGCGCGAGTCCCCCCTCGCCGGCCAGTTCCTCGAACAGCACGTCCGCGCAACGGAGTTCATCTCGAACCAGCCCGAAGCGACCGCCGACATCGTCGAATCCGGCATCGGAATGGCAGCGGACCAAGCGCTCTCGGCGCTCCGAGGTCCGCTCTCGAACTTCGTGACGGACCCGCGCGAAATCGAGAACGGCACCGAGATATTCTCGCGCTTCGCCGCCGAGAACGGCCAGATAGACGAACAGCTGACGCTGGACCAGATATTCGACTACAGCGTCTACGAGAGCCTATAGATGGCCGTCGACGTCTCCGAACAGGTCGACCGGGAGGAGCGACCGACGAGCATCACCGATATCGACACCCAGCGCCTCCGTCGGGGGCTGGCCGGCGTCGTCGGCTTCCTCCTCCTCTGGATGGGGGCTTCGCTCACCCAGCCCGCGTACGTCCTGCCGTCGCCGCTCGCCGTCGCCGAGACGTTCTACGCGCAGGCGGCGAGCGGCGAGATGTTCGTCGCGCTCGGAAACAGCATCCTACACTGGATTCCGGGGGCCGTGTTCGGGACGGGCCTCGGTATCGCCGCCGGCGTCGCGCTCGCGTGGAGCCCGTATCTCGACGACGTCACGTCGCCGGTGGTCCGTGTCCTGCGTCCGGTGCCGCCGCTTGCGCTCATCGGCTTCGCCATCGCGTGGTTCGGCATCAACCACGCCGGCGCGGCGTTCATCATCGCCGTCGGCGCGTTCTGGATAAACTTCTACGCCACCTACGGGGGCGTCGAGGGCGTCTCCGAGGACCTCCTCGACGTGGCGCGGAGCCTCGGCGTGAACCGCGATATCGAACTCGTTCGGACGGTCGTCGTCCCGGCGTCGCTCCCCGAAATCACGACGGGTATCCGCACCGGTATCGGCCGGTGCTGGATGCTCGTCGTCGCGTCGGAGCTCTTCGGCGTCGCCGGCATCGGCCGACGCATCCTCCGTGCGTCGAACAACCTGCAGGTCGACGTGGTCATCACCTACATCCTCGTGTTGAGCCTAATGTATCTCGTCGTCGACGTGGCGTTCCGCGCGCTTCAGCGGCGGGCGCTGGTGTGGCGATGACTGAACCACGGGTTCGCGTCGACGACGTGAGCAAGCGCTTCGAGGGACGGAACGGCCCGGTGACGGCGCTCGACGGCGTCTCGTTCGAGGTCAGCGACGGCGAGTTCGTCTGTCTCGTCGGCCCCTCCGGCTGTGGGAAGACGACGCTCTTTCGCATCATCGCGGGGCTGGAACCCGCAACCAGCGGCGCCGTCTACCTCGACGGCGACAAGGTGGAAGGACCGGGGCCGGACCTCGGGCTGGTGTTTCAGGAGTACCACCTGTTCCCTTGGCGCACCGTCGCAGGCAACGTCGCCTTCGGGCTGGAGCGACAGGACGTCAGCGCGAGCGAACGCGAGGACCGGGTCCAACACCTGCTCGACTTAGTGGGGCTGGAGGGGTTCGCCGACACATACCCGCGGGACCTCTCGGGCGGCATGAAACAGCGGGTGGCGCTGGCGCGCGCGCTCGCTGTCGACCCCGGCTTGCTCCTGATGGACGAGCCGTTCGGCGCCGTCGACGCCCAGACCAAGAAGATGCTCCAGTCCGAACTCCTCGACATCTGGCAGGAGACGGGGAAGACGATTCTGTTCGTCACTCACGACGTCGAGGAGGCGGTCAAACTCGCCGACCGAGTCATCGTCATGGCGAAGGAACCGGGTCGTATCCACGAAATCGTCGACGTGGACATCGAACGGCCGCGCAGCCGGGCCGACGAGGCTTTCGGCACCTACTACCAGCGAATTCTCGACCTCATCGAGAGCTGACGGCTCGATACGCGGCCGTCACGGTTCGGAGCGCGAGCCGTAGTCGCCGTGCGTGGTCGACACCGTCCGCGAATCGGGGCGCGCGGCGTTCAACAGGGCGACGTACACGCGCGGACGCCGCTGGAGCCAACCCAACTGAACCGCGACGTGGCCCGCGACGAACGCCGCGAGCAGGACCCAGTGGACGGGCGTCATCGCGACGGGCGTGTGGACGGCCGGCACGGCGTGCATCAGTCCCGAGATGGCGTTGTACATCAGGGCGTAGATGGCGAGTGCGGGGACGGTAGCGACGACGACGCCGACGAGACGGGCCGGAGGCGACAGCGAGTCGGTACGGAGGAGTTCGACCGCCGCCTGAAAGACAGCGAGCGTGACGACGACGGTGAGGAAAACACCCGTCTCGGAGGCGTCGAACCCCTTGCCGGTGAGCGTCGCGAAGACGGCGCCGCCGGCGACGGCCGCCGCGAGCGCGACGACTATCGACGCGGGAGAGGTGTCGTGCCCCCCTTTCTTCGGCGGTTTCTTCGTCACCTGTCCGCCGGTCGAGAGAAAGAGATACGCCTTGTAGAAGCCGTGGACGATGAGGTGCGTGACGGCGGCGGCGAAGAACCCGAGGCCACACTGGAGAATCATGAACCCCATCTGGGCCACCGTCGAACAGCCGAGCCGGCCCTTGTACGTCGGCTGGACGAGCATCATCGCCTGCGCGAGGAGGGCGCTGACCGCCCCGACGACGGTTATCACGAGTAGCAGGTCACGCTGTGGGGCAAACAGGGGTGCGAACCGCGTCAGGAGGACGCCGCCCGCGTTGACGAAGCCGGCGTGCATCAGCGCCGAGGAGGGCGTCGGCGCGGTCATCGAGGAGAGGAGCCACCGATGGAAGGGAAGGAGCGCGGACTGGACGAGTGCGGCGAGAAGAATCAGGCCGGCCGCCAGCAGTATCGGGGGCCGCGAGAGCGACGCGAGTCCGTCGAGGACGCCCGTGATGGTCAAGGCGTTCGTCAGGACTGCGAGGAGGGAAACGCCCGCGGTCAGTAACGCACTGCCGACGAGGAAGTAGGCTCGCGAGAGACGACTCGCCGCCTGCGCCTCGTCCCATCCGGGAACGTGTCCAATCAGGTCGGCCATCACGAGGCCCATCGCCGTCCACGCGGCCAGAAACAGCACCACGTTGTCGGCGGCGGGCATCGTCAGGACGGCCAGCGTGAACGCCGCGACGCCGGCGAAAAAGCGATTCAGGTCTCGATTCGCCGCCATGTAGCGACGAGCGAAACTCTGGACGATGCCGCTGAAGAACGTGACCGCGACCCACATGACGAGCGTCAGCCCGTCGATGCGGAGCAATCTTCCCGCCGGTAGGCCGACGTCGAACCAGACGGTGGCGGCGACCACGGCGAGCGAGAGCACGAACGCCGCCCACGTCGCGTACGTCGAGATGGCCGGAATACGGCTCGTTCCCCGTAGTTCTCGCATTTTGTTCACCAATATCGGGAATTGGGATAACGATTCCGTATACACAACCCGGTAATAGTATAATTCCTAAAACACCGGTCGCGGTCGCATCGCGTGTGAACGGCGGCGATAGGTGTTGTACGACCGTCGACTACCAAATATATTGCGTTTAACTATTTTAGGAATATTCCCTATTTGAGTTCGTACGTAGAAAGATGTTTAAATTACCGCGACGAGTGTTCGACAAGTTCGACAGCAATGAGCGGATTTGACCCGGTCACGATTCGAGCCACTATCGACAGCGCGGCAGAGCGCATCGGCCGCGTGTGGCCGCTGTACTCCGACGTCGGCGCCAACCCGCTGTCCGGGTTCGAGGACCGGCCGTTCCCGGACGCCGTCGCGGAGGCCGAACGGCTGTTCGGCGGGCGTGGCTATCCGCAGCCGACGTGGTTCCGCGCGGCCTGGGAGTCGGGGCGCATCGACCCCGACGTTCTCGAATCCGTTCTCGAGGCCCACGGCGTCAGCGACTCGCCGGCGACCCTCCTCGACCGGATGGAGGCGTCGGCGTCCGACCGCTCGCGGTCGGCCGACAGCGAGACGCTCGACCGAATCGTCGCGAAGTGGCTGGCGGCCTTTCTCGACCAAGGGCAGGCGGCGTGTCCCGTCCCGAATCGCGAGGAGGGCCTGTACCGCGCTTGGCGGTCGGTGGCGCCGTACGACACCGAGATACCCGCGTCGTCGACACCGGTCGCGACGCAGTACCACGAGCGCCTCGACGACTTGCCCGAGACGGCGCCCGAAGCGGTGTACGCCGTCCTGAGCGACTACCCGACCGAGGACTGGGAGCGCATCTTCGAACACCATCTGGCCGCACTGCCCGGCTGGGTCGGGTTCATCAAGCAGCGCGCGCAGGCGAACAACAACCCGTGGCAGGAGGCCTGTCCCGCCACACTACTCGATTACATGGCGATTCGGCTGATTCTCGCGAAGCACATGGGGGAGCCAATCGACCCGGCAGACGAGGGCGACGCCGACCCGTCCACCGACTCGGACGACCCGCCGCTCGCCGAACTCTGGCTGACGGCGTGGGAGCGGAGTTTCCGGCAGGGCCTCGTCGACGACGTCCAACAGGACTTGGCGGCCGGCCGCGATACGAACCCGGAGACGCCCGACGCGCAACTCGTCTTCTGTATCGACACGCGGTCGGAGATTATCCGCCGCCACCTCGAACGGACTGGTCCCTACGAGACGTTCGGCTACGGCGGGTTCTTCGGCATCCCGCTGGAGTACGAGGGCTTCGAGTCGAAGACCCGGACCGACTCGTGTCCGGTGATGGTCGACCCGACACACCACATCACCGAGCGCCCCCGAACGGACGGTGGGGCGGCGACGGCGTACGACCGGTGGCAGCGACTCACCCGCGCAGGGACGAGCCTCATGAAATCGCTGAAAAACGATGTCGCCGCCGCCTTCGGCTTCGTCGAGGCGTCGGGGAGCCTCTTTGGTGCCGCGCTGACCTCGCGAACGCTCTCGCCGTCGGGAGTGCGCGCCCTCCGCGACCGGCTCAGCCCGCCGCGTCCCGAATCGTTCTGCGACCCCACAATCGACGCGGACGCCGACCACGACCACGCCGCCGACCTGCCGGTCGGGATGTCGACCGACCAGCGCGCGTTCTACGCCGAAGCCGCATTCGATTTGATGGGCTGGGAAGAGTTCGCACCGGTCGTCGTCTTCACCGGTCACCGGAGCGAGACGGTCAACAACCCCTACAAATCGAGCATCGACTGCGGCGCCTGCGCGGGTAGTCCGGGGACGCCGAACGCGCGCACGCTCGCCGCCATCTGCAACGACCCCGCGGTGCGGGCAGAGCTACGTGACCGCGGCATCGAGGTGCCCGAGGACACCGTGTTCCTCGCGGCGGAACACAACACCACGACGGACGACGTGGAGATTTTCGTGACCGAGGACCTCTCCGAGCGACAACGGGCCGTGGTCGACCGACTGCGAGATGACCTCGAAACCGCACAGACGGGCGCGGCCGCGGAACGTCTGGAGACGATGGACGTCGACGCCGCCGACAGCGTGGACGAGGCCGAGAAGCGGACCGCCGACTGGGCGGAGCCGCGGCCGGAACTCGGGCTCTCGGGCAACGCCGGTTTCGTCATCGGGCCGCGACGTCTGACCGACTCCATCGACCTCGACGGTCGGTCCTTTCTCCACTCCTACGACTGGGCGACCGACCCCGACGGCGACGCCCTCGAGAACATCATGACCGGCCCGCTGGTCGTCTGTCAGATGATAAACGCCCAGTACTACTTCTCGACCGTCGACAACGAGGTGTACGGGAGCGGGTCGAAGACGACCCACAACACCGTGGGTCACGTTGGCGTCGTCCAAGGCAACGGCGGCGACCTGCTCATGGGACTGCCCCTCCAGTCGCTGTTTTCGGACGACGGGCGCCCCTACCACGAGCCGCTCCGCCTCTCGGTCGTCGTCCACGCCCCCGTCGAGCAGGTGACCGAGATTCTCGTGGACAACGAGGACCTCGCGACCCTGTTCGACAACGGCTGGCTCTCGCTGACGGTGCTCGACCCCGAGCAGGGAAACGTCCCCTTCGAGTATCAGGGCGAGTTGGCGTGGGAGCCGTGGGCAGAGTCCGCAGAGGAGACGTCCGAGACGCCGGTCACGGCGGGCCGCTAATCGTCGACGCGCGGGTCGGCGCCGCCGTGAGTCGTCTCGCGCCGACGCACCTGCACGCCGTGGACCGACTCGGTGACGTCGTCGACGACGACGGCGCCCCCGGTGGCGGCGGGGAGGCGGTCCCGAAGCCGCCCCGAGAGATACGTCGGCGTCGCGCCCGCCAGCGCCTCCACGTCCGCGGCGGCGGTCAGGCGATGTGCGAGCAGGAGGTCCGATTGCGAGAGCGCCACCGACGACAGCGCGCCCGGTCGTTGGGTGGCCGCGACGAGAGAGACGCCGGGCGTCCGCCCGCGTGTCAACACCGTCTCCAGCGCCGGCGCGGCCACGCTGTCGAAGAAGACGTGTGCCTCGTCGAGGAGGAGCCACGGCAGACGTTCGGGGCGGCAGTCGACACAAACCTCGTACAGCCCCGCCGCGACGGCCCGAACCAGCGCCGCCGCGGCCCGGTCGTCAAACCCCGAGCAGTCGAGGACCGTCCCCGGCGTCGACAGGAGCGCCCGAGCGTCGAGGCCGTCGGGGTCGAAGACGCCCCACGATTCGGCGAGCGTGAGGTGGTTTCGTGCGGCACGCGACACGCCGTCGTCGACGGCCGCGGCGTCGACGTGGGCCGCCATCGCATCGAGCGTCGACGCCTCGCGGGCCGCCTCCCAGAGCAGCGCCCCCACGGCGTCGGTCGGTGAGAGTTCGAAGAGCGCCGGCCACGCCGCCGGCGGGAGCGTCGTCGCGGCGACGGTCGGCGCGTCCACGACGCACACGCCGTCGAGGTCGCCGAGCCCCGCGAACTCGCCCATCGGGTCGACGACGACCGGCGTGACCCCCGACGCACTCGCCGCCCCTTCGGCGACAACGCCCAGCGTGTTCGACTTGCCGTAGCCGCGCTTGCCGACCACGAGCGCCGCGTGCGGGCGATGCAGGTCGAGACCGACGGCCGAGCCGTCGCTTCCATCGGCGGCGCGATACGTGCCGAGGCGGACGGCGGGACCGGTCGCCGAGTCGGTGCGTCCGAGGACGTGCACGAGGTGTCGTGGCCCCGCTATCGCACGTAAACCTCCGCCCGGAGGTTCAAATACGGGTACGGGGACAAGCCGGTCCATGTTCGACGCGTTCCGTGAGGACCGGCGAGCCATCGAAGGACTGCCCATCAGACTGGTCATCGCACTCGTCATCGGCGTCGCCAGTCTGAGCGTGATGATGAACATGCTGAGCGGCATCCAAGGACTATCGACGACGGAACTCGACGTTCGACCAGAACCGGAGGTCATCGGGCCGGGCGAGGAGTCGCTGGAACTGACCGTCGTCGGCGCCGACGGGTCGAGCGTCGCGGACGCGACGGTGCTGGTGACGGCGGGAAGCGCCGACCTCGATGGGGTGCAGACGGAAACGACTGACAAGGACGGAACGGCGACCGTCTCGGTGGAGCCGACGCTCCGAGCGAATCAGGACGAAGGGACGTTGGTCATCGAGGTGAAACCGCCGGCGGGGAGCGGCTACGTCGACCGCCGCGGCAACACGAAGGTGCTGGTGGTGCGAGACGGTTAGCGCCGGTGGTGGCCGCGGCCGCCGTCGAGCCGGCTGTCCCAGTCTATCCACTCGTGTTCCCAGCCCGTCGGCGCGAAATAGCCCTGTTGGCCGAACTCGCGGTCCTCGCGCTCGGTCCGGTTGCGGGTGACGCCGCCAGCCTGTTCGCCGTCGACGAGTAGCGGGGCGAGCGTCGCCGTGCCGAACTCCTCGACGACGGCGAACCCCTCGGGCGAGTCGTCGGGGGCGAGGGCGACGAGCGTCGGGTCGGGCGTCCCCATCGGCATCACGATTCGGCCGTCCGGAGCGAGTTGGTCGAGAAGCGCGCGCGGCGGGCGCACCGCCGCCGCCTCGACGAGGACGCGGTCGAAGGGGGCATACTCCGGTAGCCCGTCGGCGCCGTCACGGCAGTCGACGAGGACGCCCTCGTAGCCGGCTTGCCGGAGGTTCCGCCGGGCGTCGAGAACGAGCCGGCGCGAGATATCGACCGCGTGGACGTGTCGGTCGCCGACGAGTTCGGCGAGTAGCGCCGCCGTGTAGCCGACGCCCACGCCGACGACGAGGACCGAATCGCCGTCGTCGACGTCGAGAGCGCCGAGCAGTCGGGCGACGGTCCGGGGAGCGAGGACCGTCGTCCCGGCGTGGTCGGTCGCGCGGTTGTCATACGGCCGGTCCTCGACGAAGACGTGCCGGGGGACCGTCCGCATGGCCACGCCCAGCGATTCGTCGAGGTCGTCGAGCGTGTGGTCGAGGCCGTCGACCATGTCCTCGCGCAACACTGCGGGGTCCATAGCAAGAGGCTGGGTATCGGTGCTTATGAAGCGTGCGTTCGGGACCGTCTCACCACGCCGACCACGCCGTCGACGTCACGTCACGAGCGTACACCCGCTTGACGTCTTTGGCGAAGACGGTGTCGCCCTCGTGGTCGAGTTTCTCGAAGCGATACTCCGGGGCGTCGTCACGGACCTGCACGCCCGTGATTTCGAACTCCTCGTCGCCGAAATCGGCGGTGTCGCCGACGACGAACTCGTGGTCGCCGGGGACGGAGACGGTGACGCTCCGCGAGTCGTCGCGCCGGCCGTCGTTCGGGTGGACGGTCACGTTGACGCGGACGTTGTCGACGGCGCGGGTCCAGAGCGTCTCGACGTCTTCGAGCGTCGCCTCCTCGACGCGCCGGTCGTCGGCGAGTTCGATGGCGGTGACCCGAACCTGCATGATGGCTTCGGCCGTGTCGACGACGAACTCGTCGCCGTGTTCGACGGTGTCTGCGGCCGGGACGTCGACAGTCGTCGTCAGCGATTCGTCGCCCTGCGAGACGACGACGTCGAGTTCGATTTCGCGGGGTGGGTCGTACCGCTCTTTGTGGACGTGGCCACACTCCGTACAGCGGACGGTGACGTTGCCGCCGGGTTTCAGTACCTCGTGAACCGTCGCCTCGTCGGAGGCACAGGACGGACAGGCGAGAGCGACGCGGTCACCCGCGTCGGGACCGGGATGAGTCATACAGGGTCGTAGCCGGTCAGGCGGTAAAAATCCGCCCTTCCGGCGCGCCGACGCTCAGAAGGGGGTCGGCGTCCTCAGTCCGAATCGACCAGCAACCCGACCGAGTCGAACGCCGAACAGACGGGACACCGGCCGGTCGAGTCGAAATCGGGGGCCGGTTTGACCTTGCCGCAGTTGTCACAGCGGTCGGTCGGGGGATGGTCGACCGCCGCGACGCGGGCGTTGTGACTCTCGACGACCCAGTGTTCGACCCCCGGCCACAGCGCCTGCAGCATGTCGGCGAGGTAGTAGTGAAAGCTCTGCTCGTCGGCCAGCCAATCCCACGGGTTCTCGGTCCGGTCACGGAGCGTCTGTCCGGTCTTGCCGTATCGGTACAGGAACAGTTCTCGTTTGGAGAGAAAGACGAGCGGGTAGCGATAGGCGTAGGGACCGAGCGAGTGCTCGGGAATCGACTGCCGGCGAACGGTCGCGCCGGTGAACCACTCGTTGAGAATCCCGCCGAGAAGCTCCGTCGTGTGGACGCCGGTGAGAATCGCGTCGGCGCCTACCTCCTCGGCGACCCGTTCGAGCATTCGCTGGTTGACGTTGGGCGCGAGCGAGCCGAGGGTCGGGGCGTGGTCGGTGGCTTCCAGCGCGCGCATCGCCGCCGTCGGCGTGTCGGTGAGCCCGTACGTGTCCGCGATGGTCTCGCTCTCGACGAATCGGTGGTCGAAGCCGAGCGACTCGACCATCTCGGCGATGTCGGCGGACGACCGGGCGTCCTCGACGGGGATGAAGTCGGCGACGGTCACGGCCGTCAGGTCGAAGGTCGGCAGGTCGTCTCGAATCGCCGCCAACCCACGGAGGAGCGCGGAGCTATCCAGCCCACCCGAAGCGCCGAGGACGAGCGACTCGCCCTCGGAGATAAGGTCGAAGTGCCGAATCGTATCCAGCAGGCGCGCCTCGACGGCGGCCTGATGGTCGTCGAGCGACCGGGCGGTCGTAGAGGAATCGAGTCCGCCCGTCTCGCCGAACGTGAGTCGTCGGTCGACGTGCGCGGCGTCGTCGCCGACGGGGTCGAACGCCGACCGAATCCGGTCGAGGTCGTACCCTTCGAGCAACCGCGCCTCGTACGAGCGGTCGGGGTCGATTCGGTGGTCGGCGGAGACGGGCGACCCGTCCGCGATGACGACGACGGACGGCGGCGGAATGCGCGCGCTCAACAACACCGACCCGACCGACGCCCCGGGGCGAGCGGGAAGCCGTTCCGTGGTCCCGTCTCGCTCTCGAACCATCAGTTCGTGCATGTCACTACCGAATCGATGGCACGAAATAAAATCGGGGGACGGCCGCGCTCAGTCCTTGCAGAGAGACGGCTTCCGGTCTTCCATCCGAATGCGGTCGGATTCGCTCTCTTTGCGCATCTCTATCTCGTCGCGAATCTGCTCGATGGAGTCGGACATCGCAGTCGAATACACACAGCGTAGAAACAAAAATATTCTGTCACTTATAAGGAGCGTGTCAACCTCCGTTCAGAAATCGAGCGGGGAGCGTCAAGAGTAGAGATGTGTCTCCGGGCTGGGGCGGCACAAAAAATGCGTGACCGGATTCAGTCCATGCAGAGAGACGGCTTCCGGTCCTCCATCCGGATGCGGTCGGACTCGGTCTCTTTGCGCGTCTCTATCTCGTCACGAATCTGCTCAATGGAGTCGGACATTGCAATAGAACGTACGCATCGTAGACATAAAAATATTCTGTCACTTATAAGGGGACGTGTCATCTCTGTTTAGAAAGGTCTGTCATGCGGGGGCATAGACAACGGGTATGTACCTCTCCGAGCAGTTCGAGACGTTCGCGGGGTGGTGCTCGTCCGGGGCGCCGCTGTACGAGCGTCTCGCCCGAATCACTGCTCGACACCGGGAGCTGATTTCGCTGGCCGCGACGGCGCCCGAGGGCCGTGCCGTGCCGCCGCTGTTTCTGGCGAGCGTCCACGCGCCCCTACTCGACGGCGTGGAGCACCCGCTCCGGGAGTACTACCCAAGCTGTGTCGACACGCCGAAACAGCCGGACGACGACCTGTCGCCCGTGTTCCGGCATTTCTGCCGGACGTACCGTGACCGAATCGAGGACCACCTCCAGACGCGGCGCGTCCAGACGAACGAAATCGGGCGATGTGCGGTTCTCTACCCCGCGCTCGCACACGTCACGCGACTCGTCGACGGCCCGCTCGCGCTCGTCGACGTCGGCGCCAGCACCGGTCTCAACCTGCTGGTCGACGAGTACGCGTATCAGTATCCCGACTACGGCCGGTACGGCGCCGACGACTCCCCGGTGATGATAACTACCACCGTGCGCGACGACGGGTTCCCGCCGGCTCTCGAACGCGGCGACGAACCGGCCATCGCGAGTCGCGTCGGCATCGATATCGACCCGCCCGCCCTCGACGACGAAGCGGACCGCCGGTGGCTGCGTGCGCTGTTCTGGCCGGAGCACCAGCGCCGACGCGAGCGGTTCGAGAACGCCGTCGACGTGTGGCGCAAGCGTCGGCCACGGGTGGTCGAGGGCGACGCCATCGAGACGCTACCGGACGTCGTCGCTTCGATTCCGGACGAGCGCCCCGTCTGCGTCGTCAACACACAGGCGCTCTACCAGTTCGACGAGGCGGCGAGCGAGCGATTTCGGTCGACGCTCCGCGAGGTGGCGGCCGACCGGACCCTCCACTGGCTCTCGGGCGAGACGCAGACGCCGACCACCGAGGCCCCGACGATGCGTCACGCCCGCGTCTCGGCTGATTCGGAATCTGTCGAGTTGGACTCACTCGCCACCTATCACGCCCACGGACGATGGCTGCGCTGGGACGCCGACGCCTGATTACGGCGGGAGCCGCGCGGTCCGTTCGAGTCCCTCCGCGTCGACCTGCCGGACGAACAGCGAGCCGTCGTCGGCGAGCGTCACCGTCGCGTACGCGCCGACGCCCCTATCGCTCGCCGACTTGTTGAACGCGTCCACCGTGACGTGAGCAACGCCGTCTATCATCCGGAAGTCCGCCTCGTGGAGGTGGGCGTTGAACACCGCCCGAACCCCGTCGTCAAGCATCGGTTCGACGGCCCCTTTGTTGCCACAGAACGCCACCTCCGGCCGGTCGGAGAACCAGTAGTTGTCGTCGAGCGAGTGGTAGTGAATCGGGTGGTGGACGAACACGAGCGCGTTACTTCGACTGTCAAGTACCCCATCGAGAAACGCCAACTGCTCGGCGTCGAGTTCGCCCCGCCCGTCGCCCAGTCGGGGCGCGGAGGAGTCGAGAAAGACCAGCGGTCCATCGGCGCCGTAGCGCTCGTTTCCGAGCAGGTCGGTGACCCGCTCTCGCGAGAGGGCCGCGACGTCGTGGTTACCGAGCAGCCAGCGAACCGGCGTCGAGAACTCGTCGAGGACGTCGACGGCCCGACGGACGTTTCGGGCGTCGGCCTCCGGCGATACGTCCTGCACCACGTCGCCCAGTATTACCAGCCGGTCCGGGTCGTGCCGGCGCTCGATTCGGTCGACCGTCTCGCGGAGTTCGTCCAGAATCCGGTCGGCGCTGTCGGCGTCGAGATGCAGGTCCGCGAGGACCGCCACCTCCAGCGACATCAGTCCGAGTCGTCGGCGTCGGGGTTGACGGACGCGACGTCGATGGCGTAGTAGACGGTGTCGATGCCCTCGCCCCGGTCGTCGGGGATGGTTTCGATGCGCTCGAACCCGAGGTCACGGAGCAAGGTGAGATGCGAGTCGTTCGTACTCCACGTCCGGGTCGCCACGTAGGGGAGTTCGAGCGCCGGCGGCAACTCCGTCAGCAAGGCTCGATAGAGGGCAGTCGCAACTCCCTGCCGGCGGTGGGACTCGTCGACGATTATCGTCGAGACGTAGTTCGCCGGCGTGTAGCCGTCGAGCGCGTCGGCAGTGTAGTCGTGACGGAACGAGAGGAAGCCAGCCAGCGACTCGTCCGCCCACGCGAGAAGGAACGTCTGCTCGATGCACTGCTGGTAGTAGGTGTCGAGGTCGTCGCCGTCCGTGTCGTCCAAGTCGTCGGTCTGGGTGGTTCCCTCCCGGCCGGCCAACGGCGGAACGAACTCGTCGCTCGCCTCGCGGAGCAGGCGCCGCACCTCGTCGCCGGCGTCGCTCGCGTCCCGGCGGAGTTCGATATCGACCATCATCACGTACTCCCCGCGGTGGTCGCGATGACGTACAGTCGGTCGGTGTTGATGCTCTCTATCGAGCGCTCGCTCGCGATGTCGCGAAACCGCTGGACGAAGGCCCGCTCCTCGGTGTCGTCGAGCTGGTGGCGGTAGGGGGCGAGGCCCGCCTCCGCGAAGTCGTCGACGATTGTCTCGGGGACGTCCGAGGCGATGCGCTCTATCTCCAGCACCTCGAAGTCGTGGGATTCGAGCAGCGACTCCATGCGCGAGACGGTGTGGTAGACGAGCGGGTACGAGAAGTCCTCGAACTTCTCCTCGAAGCCGAGTTGTCGGTAGGCGGTGCGGGCGTCCTCGCGAAGCTCCGTGTAACACCCCTCGTGGCCCTGATGGATGGCGAGCAAGCCACCGGTCCGAAGCATCTCCCGCATGTTGTCGTAGGCGTCGGCTTGGTCTTGGACCCAGTGGAGCGCCGAGTTCGAAAACAGGATGTCGAAGGTGAGGTCGGGCGTGTAGTTCTGGATGCCGACCGTCTGGTACTCGATGTCGCCAGCCTCGCTGTGGTGTTCCCGCGCTCGCTCGACCATCGACCGCTGGGAGTCGATGCCGATGACCTCCGCATCGGGGTAGAACTCAGCGAGTTCCTCGGTCACCGACCCGTCGCCACAGCCGATATCGAGGATACGCTGGGGGTTGAGGTCACGCCGCTGGGCGTAGCCGAGCAGTTGCGTGATGAGGCGCTGGGCCTGCTCTTGCTGGGTGTCCTTGTGTGCGGCGTACCCCTTCGCGTCGAGCATCTCCGCGTCGGTGTTCAGCCGGCTGAAACACTCGCTGGCGAAGTAGTGTAACAGCGCGCGGTCACGACGGACATCGGGGTCGGAGTAGGCCTGAATGAAAAACGGGAGCGCTTCGGTGAACTCCTCGTTCTTGTAGTGGCGGGCGGCCTCGTTGAACTCCGCGATGTACTCGGCGTCGAACTCGCGGTGGTCACACATCTGGTAGGTGTCGACCCGCTCGTAGATGCCCTGCAGTCGCTGGTCGGGGATGAGTCGGAACGAACACGGCACGACGCCGTCGTCGACGCGCATCCGCGTTTCGCGGTCGAGCAGGACCGGCACGTCGAACTTCTTACATAGGTCCTGCAGTCGCGCCGCGACGTTGACACAGCGGCCGACGACGGTGTCGTCGACGCCGGCGAGGTCGATTCGGTGGACCGAGCCGCTGGCCAGCCCGATACCCACGTCGGGTTCGATGGCACAGCGCTCGGAAATCTCCGGAATCTTGTCGTAGAGCATCGTCTGGGCGCACTGGACCGCCCTGACGGCGGGCGCCACGTCGGACTCGTCGGTGAACAGCGCCATCAGCCCGTCGCCGATGAGTTTGTCTATCGTCCCGTCGTGTTCCGTGACGGCGTCGCGAAGCCCCGTCATCGTCTCGTCGAGAAGGGAGTGGACGTCCTCGGCGTCGTAAAACTCCAGCAGTCGCGTGAAGTTCCGCAGGTCGGCGAAAAGAACCGCAATCTCGTCGGCATCCCCAGAGGCCGGCGGCCGGTCTGGCATGGTGGTCCAGTAGAGCCGACCGGCGAACATAAAGGCGTTGCCGGGGCCGAGTGACTACAGCAGGTCGGCGACGGGTAGCGCCGCGAGCGAGAGCACCGCCAAGAACAGGAGGAACACGGCCGCGATGCGGAGGTAGGCGATACCGCGGGCCGTGTGCAGCGCCTTGATTCGGGCGACGTACTTGTAGTTGAACAGGCGCGCGCGCTCGAACTGTGCGTGTGTCTCGATGTCGATATCGGGGTTGTAGCGGTCGAGCCACGCCTCGAACTCCCGGTCGAGGGCCTCGACATCGTCCACGTCCGCGGCGTGTTCGAACTGAGAGAGGTCGAGACTGTCGGCCCCGACGAAGGGAACCCACGGCCGGTCCAAAAACGCCGCCCCCACGTCGGCGCCGTAAAAGGCCCGCGGGAACAGCGAGCGCGAGAGGTGATAGACGCTCAGGACCGTCGCGAGCATACAGAGGGCGGCGAGGGCGCCAAACACCAGTTGAACGCGGGGGAAGCCGGACAGGCGACCGTAGCCGAAGCCAGTCCACACCCCCAGCGCGCTCATGAGGAACGTGATGGCGACTATCATGGTGTCGCAGATGCTGTCGAGGTCGGTGATGGACTGGAACGTCTCATCAGCCTCCTGACTGGCGATGGCGGTCGACTCGTCCGATGAACGGTCCGCGCCCGACATGGTGAAAGGCCGATTGCGACCGGACTAAGGTCTTTCTCCGGGACAACCCTCAAGGGACGACACGTCGACCTCCGCCCATGACGAACACCGACGAGCGGCCCCGGATTCGCGACCTCGGAGTCACCCCAGGAGTGTTGCCGACGGGCGACGACAACGCCCTCACCGACGTGCCGCCCGTACGCGTCGGACACGTGTCTCGGTCGCCGGAGCGCGACGACGAGTCGACGGACGTCCGCACGGGCGTGACCGCCATCCACCCACACGAGGGAAACGTCTTCGAGCGACCGGTCCGGGCCGCCGCACACGTCATCAACGGCCACGGGAAGGTGGTCGGTCTCCCGCAGGTTCGGGAAGTCGGCGAGATAGAGACGCCGATTGCGCTCACGAACACGCTCAACGTCTGGCGCGTCGCGGACGCACTCGTCGACGCGACGCTCGAATCGAATCCGGACGCGCTGTCGATAAACCCCGTGGTCGGCGAGTGCAACGACGGCGCTATCAACGACGTCCAAGCGCGCCACGTCACACCGGAGCACGTCCACGCCGCGCTCGACGGGGCGACGGAGTCGAACCGGGAGGAGGGGTCGGTCGGCGCCGGCGTCGGGATGGCGAGTTTCGGGTGGAAATCCGGTATCGGAACCGCCTCCCGACGAATCGACCTCGGCGGAGCCACCTACACGGTCGGTGCGCTCGTCCTGTCGAACACGGGCGAACCGGGCGACCTGCGAATCGGGGGCACCCCGGTCGGGGAGGCGTTGACGCCGCCGACGGAGACGGCGCGGGCCGGCGGGTCGATGGTCGCCGTCCTCGCCACCGACGCCCCGCTCTCGGTGAGCCAACTCGAACGCGTGGCGCGCCGGGGCGAGGCGGGACTCGGCCGCACGGGCGCCATCGCCGGCCACCGCACGGGCGATTTCGTCGTCGCGTTCTCGACGGCAGAGGCCACCACGTTCGACGGCGACCTCAGACCGGCGTTCCGGGGTGCCGTCGAGGCCGTCGAGGAGTCGATTTACAACTCGCTCGTGCGCGCGACGACCGTCGTCGGGAAGGAAGGCGCGACGTTTACCGCCCTGCCGCTGGACGACCTTCGGTCGCTGCTCGATTCCTGACCGGCTACGGCGTCGGGAGGGCTATTTCGTCGCCATCGACGTAGACGGTCGGGTCGCGGGCCACGCAGTCGAGATGTAACGGCGCCTCGGTGTCGCCGCCGATGGTTGAGTCGTCGCCGATGGCGACGTGGACGGTTCCGGCGGCCTTCTCGTCGATGAGCGCGGACCCGAGGAGGTCAGTCACGCCGACGTTCGTCCCGATACCGAGTTCGGCGAAGTTGGTGGCGGCGCGGCCGACTTCGGCCTCGCCGGCCTCAACTTGCTCGCGGATGACATCGTCGGAGATGTGGGTGACGTAGCCGTCCTCGACCTCGAACCGAATCGGGTCGTCGATGAGGCCGTGAGACATTATCGTCCCGTCGACGATGTAGGTCCCCTCGGCGGTTTCGGGGCTGACGAACACCTCGCCGGCGGGGAGATTCGAGAAGCCGCCTGCGTCGTGAACCATCCCCGTATCGGTCCGCCACTCGCGAGCGCCGGGTTCGACGGTGAGGTCGGTGCCCGCGGGCGTCGTGACCCGAATCTCGTCGGCGTCTGCCACCTGGTCCAGCACCTCGCGACAGTGGCGGGCGATGGTCTCGTAGTCGGCGTCGAGGCCGGCTATCATCACGTCCTCGGTGACGCCGGGGAGAGTTGCGGCGCGGGTGCCGCCGTCACAGGCCTCGCGCCGGGCGCGCGTGTGACTCAGGCTCTTTGTCGTCGGCGCGAGGACGACGTCGGCGCCGGCCATCGCCGCCGCGACGGGCGCGGGGGGTTCGGTGCCGTGTTGCTCACCCGGCGGATACCGCAGGAGCACGGCGTCGTCGGTCACGTCGCTAGCCACGTCGTAGAGCGCCTCGCCAATGGACAGGCGTTCGTCGTCGGTAACGACGGCACACGCCTCCTCGCTACCGAGGGCCATGCACTGATGCACCGCCGTCTCGGCGGCCTCGCGAAGTGCGTCGGTCATGTGTTCGTGGATGCGTGGATTGGGGTTAGCCCTTGTGGACCGATACTGTTCTGAGTAGTGCGCTCGAACTGAAGACACCTCGAAAGCCCCGACTCGCTGGAGTCGGGGGTAGCGAGGCGGCAGAGCCGCTCGAAGCCGCGCACGGCAAGCCGTGCGCGCCCCTCGTTGCGCTCCTCGGCCTTCGGCCTGCGGTGCTTACGTCAGCCGCCTTCCTCCAGCAGCGAGGGAGCTTCGCTCCCTCGGGCAACCGGGCGGCGAAGCCGCCCGGTGACGAGTCGCCCCTTTCAGTCCCATCCAGCGGTGGCCAGTTGGCCAGCCGATGCGGGTGGGACTGAAAGGGGCCGTCCGTTCGCCAGCCGAGACGACGTAAGCACCGCAACGTAGTGAGGAGCGCAGCGAGTCGCAGGCGGCGAACGGGCGGGGGCTTTCGAAGAGGTTTCAGTTACGCCTGCGTATCTGGATACGACTCGTTGCACCGCGGCTCGAAACGATTATGCCCGTCGCTACGCGACTGCGCGGTATGACACAGGTCGGCGTCAACGGGTACGGAACCATCGGCAAACGCGTCGCTGACGCGGTTGCGGCACAACCGGATATGGACCTCGTCGGCGTCGCCAAGACCCGCCCCAACTTCGAGGCGGAGACGGCGGCGCGCAAGGGCTACCCCCTCTACGCCGCGATTCCCGAGCGAATGGACCAGTTCGCCGAGGCGGGACTCGACCTCGCCGGCGAAGTCGAGGACCTCGTCGCCGACTCCGACGTGGTCGTCGACTGCACGCCCTCGGGCATCGGCGCCGAGAACCGCTCGCTCTACGCGGAGCACGACACCCCCGCGATTTTCCAGGGTGGCGAGGACGCCGACGTGGCCGAGGTGAGCTTCAACGCTCGCGCCAACTTCGAGGACGCGGTCGGTGCCAACTCCGCGCGCGTCGTCTCCTGTAACACCACCGGCCTCTCCCGAATTCTCGCGCCGCTGGACGAAACCTACGGCGTCGAGAAGGCACGCGTCACGCTAGTTCGGCGCGGCGGCGACCCCGGACAGACCGGGCGCGGCCCCATCGACGACATCCTGCCCGACCCGGTGACCATCCCCTCGCATCACGGCCCGGACGTGAACACCATCTTCCCCGACCTCGATATCGACACGCTGGGGATGAAGGTGCCGGCGACGCTGATGCACACCCACAGCGTCAACGTGACGCTCGAATCGTCGCCCGACGCCGACGAGGTGCGCGACCTGTTCGCCGACGAGACGCGCCTCTTCCTCATCCCCTCGGGCGCCGACATCGACGGCTCGGGGAAACTCAAGGAGTTCGCTCACGACGCCGGCCGGCCGCGGGGCGACCTCTGGGAGAACTGCATCTGGTCGGAGTCGCTCACCGTCGAGGACCGCGACCTCTACCTGTTTCAGGCGATTCACCAAGAAAGCGACGTGGTGCCGGAAAACGTCGACGCCGTCCGCGCGCTCCGCGGCGACGACGACGCCGCCGAGAGCCGCGCGACGACCGAGGAATCGATGGGTATCGGTATCGATTACTGAGACGCGACTTACTGGTCGACGCCGGATTCGACGCGCTCGCAGGAACGCGTCAGGGCGTCGACGCCGGGGAGCGACTGGCCGGTGAGCGCCCGGACGTAGGCGCCGCCAGCGATGGAGACGTGTGAGAAGTACTCCTCGTCGAGGCCGTAGAGTTCGATTGCGCGAGAGGTGTCGCCGCCGCCGATGACGGAGAAGCAGTCGGTCGTGGCGATGGTTTCGAGGACGCCGACGGTGCCAGTAGAGAACCGCTCGTCCTCGAAGACGCCGAGAGCGCCCTTGACGAAGACGGCCGCCGAGTCCTCGATGACGTCGCCGTAGCGCTCGACGGTCGTCGACCCGACGTCGAGCAACGGGAAGTCCTTCTCTATGTCATCGGTGACGGGCATCTCCGCGCGTTCGTCGTCGTCGTTCTCGTAGGCCAAGTCGACGGGGAGCGTGATTCGGTCGCCCCGTTCCGCGAGGAGTTCGCGAATGCGGTCCTCGTTGTCCTCCCACTGGTGGTCGTAGAGTTCGGTCCCGCCGACGTCGTAGCCGACGTCGTAGCCCGCGGCCCGCAGGAAGAGTTCGCCCACGATGCCCCCGAGGAGGTAGTGGTCGATGGCTTCGTCGAGCGCGCTCATCACGTCGATGACGTCGGTGGCTTTCGCGCCGCCGAGCACCATCGTCACCTGCCCGTCGAACTCCCGGCTGGCGATGCTGGTGTTTGCCTCGTACTCCGCCTCCATGACTCGCCCGGCGTAGGCGGGGAGAACGAGCGGGAAGCCGACCAGCGAGGCGTGCGAGCGGTGGGCCGCCGAGTAGGCGTCGTTGACGTAGCAGTCGAACTCGGGGGCGAGCGACTGGACGAACTCGCTGTCGGCGTGTTCCGCGGCCGGCTTCTCGGGGAGTTCGTCGTCGCACATCCGAACGTTTTCCAGCAGCAGTACCTCGCCGGCGTCGAGCGACCGGATGGCGTCGATGGCCACGTCGCCGTGGATGTCGTCGACGAATCCGACCGGCGTCTCGACGTACTCGGCGAGCAGGTCCGCGTGCTGGTCGAGCGAGACGAAGGAGTCTCGGCCCGGCCGACCCTGATGGGCCATGACGACGACGCGGTGGCCGTCCTCGACGAGTTCCCGTACGGTCCGGGCGTGACGCGCGAATCGGCGGTTATCCTTGACGATGCCGTCCTCGACCGGCGAGTTGAGGTCGAGCCGAACGAGGACGCGATTCCCGGACCCAAGCTCGTCGAGCGTCTTGAACATGTCCCTCGTCTCTCCGAACGACGGTCGAGTATTTCAAACGGGCGATTCCGCCCGAACAATCGTGTCATTGCGTGCCGTGAGTGATATCGAGTGTCGTGTCACTCCCTACCGAGGACAGAAAGCTTTTGAGAGGGTGCGGCTTAGGTGCGGCCATGAGAGGCGACGACCGTGACGACCCGTTCGGCGACATTTTCGACGAAATCGAACGGATGATGAACGAAATGGCCGGAAACAGCTCCGGTGCCGTGAGCGACGGCTCCGGGTTCACCTCCGAGACGCACGTCGATATCTACGAGGCCGACGACCAGATTCGACTCGTCGCCGACCTCCCCGGCGTCGAGAAAGACGCCATCGAGCTGAAATGTGACGGGGAGACCCTCACCATCAGCGCCGCCTCCGCGCACCGCGAGTTCGACGAGCGCATCCGCCTCCCCACCCGCGTGGACGAACACTCCGCGTCGGCCAGTTTCAACAACGGGATTCTGGAAGTCACCGTCGACAAAGTCGACGACTCCGCCGCCATCGACGTCGAGTGACTACTCCGCCGTCGCTCTGACGAGCGCCGCCAACCGGTCGTAGAAGTCGGGAACGTACTTCGTCGCGGCGTCGACCGTCGGCCGCGCGTTCGTCTCCGCGACGACGACCCGGTCGGCCGTCGCGAGGAGGTCAACCCCGAGATACGACACGTCGAGCGCCGCCGCCGCCCGTTCGGCGAGGCGGCGGTACTCCGGGGGCAGGTCGACGCCCGTCGCTTCCGCGCCCCGGTGGACGTTGTGCTTCCAGCGCCCCGCGTCGCGGGCGTCGGCCGGCAGTTCGCGCTCGACCGCCCCCGCGTACGACCCGTCGACGACCATCACCCGGTAGTCGCGGGCGTCGGGCAGATACTCTTGGAGGAGGTAGGTCTTGTCGCCCGTGGCGCGGTAGTCGTGAATCAGGTCGAGATAGTCCGCGATGCCGAGCAACGAGTCGATGTCGGTCGCTTTCGCCACGCCCGTCCCCCGCGTCGTGGAGTTGGGCTTGATGACGACCGGCCAGTCGAAGTCGGCGACGGCGTCGACGAGCGTTGCCTCGTCGACCGGACTCGACACCATCGTCGTCTGCGGGACGGGAAGCCCGGCGGCGCCGAGTCTGGCCACGACGCCACCCTTGTTCCGAGAGGTGAGGACAGTCTCGCGGTCGTTCACCCACGGGAGGTCGTGCAGCGCCGAGAGGGCGTCGCCCGCGGGCGTCTGTGAGGGGTAGACGAAGCCGACGTCGAAGGCGTCGGTCGGAGCGACGTCGAGACGGACCGTCCGGCCCGTGGCCGGGAGGTGACCCACCTCGATGTCACGGGCGGCGAGCGGGTCGCGCAGGCGGTCGAACGTCTCGGCCCGAGTGGTCAGCGCGAGCCGGAGCATACGCTCCCTGAGGTGGGTGGAGGGAAAAGTTCGCGGGTCGAGTCAGGCGACGAGCAGCTGCTCGCCCTTTTCGACGACGATGCGGCACGGCGGCGAAATCTTGTTGTAGGCGCGGCGGAAGGCGTCTTTGACCGTCGCGGCGTCTTCGGGGTCGCAGTAGCAGGTGAACACCGTCTCGTTGGCGTTGATGCGGGCGGCGGTGCCGACCGGCTTGCCGAACGCCTGTCGCATCCCGTCGGAGACACGGTCCGCACCCGCACCGGTCGCCTGCTTGTTCTCTCGGATGACCTGATGGGGGAACTTCCGAAGGACCATCTTGTAGTTGCCCTCACCAATCTCCTTCAGGAGACGACGGTTGGCGGAGAGACGCGAGGCTTCGAGGGCGCCGTGTCGAAGCTGGCACTCCTCCTCGACTTCGAGGCTGATGTGGACTTCGTAGTCGTCGGGGTCGGCCTGAAGGTCCCCCATGTTGTGCTGTGCAATCTTGGAGCCGGGAATGCCCGTAATGTACTCTCGTCGAGTGTACGAGGGCTTGTCGATTTCCCGGTACATCGAGGCAGGCTTGTCGGACATAGTTACTTGTCAGAACCGAAGCCGAGGCGGTGAATAAAGCCTTCGATGCCGTACGGGGGCTGTATCGCCCGTACGCACCCCGGCCTAGCCCGTGCTCTGCATCCCCGCCGCGATGCCTTTGACCGTCAGCCGGAGCGTCCGCTCCTCGGATGGCGAGCGGCCGTCCCGGGCCAGCAACCGCGTCTGCAGGAAGTTCAGGGGGTCGACGTAGGGGTCACGGCGGTCGATGCTCTCGCGGAGCCAGTCGCGCCGCAGCGGGTCGTCCCGGTCCATGATGTCGAGCGCGAGGTCGACGGCGCGGGTGTGCTCGTCGCGGATGCGCGGGAAGAAGCGCTCGCGGAGGTCCTCGGGCGCGAGCGACGCGTACTCCGCGGCAATCTCCATATCCGTCCGCGCCATCGCCTGCGCGGCGTTGTCGAGCGTCGTCCGGAAGAACGGCCAGCGCTCGTACATCCGCTGGAGCGTCTCCATCGACCCGCCGTCGTCGAGGTAGGCGTCGATACCCGTCGCCACCCCGTACCACCCGGGGATGATACACCGGGACTGCGTCCACGAGAACACCCATGGAATCGCGCGGAGGTCCTCGACGGTGCGCTCGCCGGAGCGCGACGCCGGCCGCGACCCGAGGTTGAGGTCCTCGATGACCGTAATCGGCGTCGCCGTCTCGAAGTAGGGGATGAAGCCCTCCGTCTCGAGGAGGTCCTGATACGCCGTCCGCGCCGCCGACGCCATCGTCTCCATCGCCTCGGTCCAGGCGTCGGGCGTCGGCCGGACGGGACCCGCCATCGACTGGTGCCGGGCGAGAATCTGGGCGTCCAGCATCCGTTCGAGGTTGCGCTCGGCGATGCGCGGGTTGCCGTACTTCTCCGCGATGGCTTCCCCCTGTTCGGTGAACTTGATTTCGCCCGTGACCGTCTCGATGGGGAGCGCGAGCATCGCCTCGTGCATCGGGCCGCCGCCCCGCGAGATTGAGCCGCCGCGACCGTGGAACAGCCGCATCTGCACGTCGTGTTCGTCGGTGATACGGGCGAGGCGCCGCTGGTTCCGGTAGAGACTCCAGTTCGCGGCGAGGAAGCCGTTTTCCTTGTTGGAGTCGGAGTACCCCAGCATTATCTCCTGTGTGGTGTCGCGGCAGTCGAGCGCCGCCGAATACGCCTCGTTCTCGAACAGCGTCCCCATGATGCGCCGCGCGCCGTCGAGGGCGCGTTCGGTTTCGAGCAGCGGCACCACGTCGAGCCCGCTGTATTCGGGGAGCGACACCACGCCGGCCTGGTCGGCCAAAAACAGCACTTCGAGGACGTGACTCGGCTCCTCGGTCATGCTGATGCAGTAGGTGTCGATGGCGTCGGTGCCGTACTCCCGTTGCCACTTCCGGAGCGCCTCGAAGCGCTCACACACCCGCTCGGTCGTCTCGCTCACGTCGCCCGGCTTGGCGAGGTCGACCACGTCGGCGTCCTGCATGATGGCCTCGGTGAGCACCTCGATGCGTTCGTCCTCGTCGCGGTCGGTGTAGTCGATGCCCTGTGCCGCCAGCAGGTCGCCGACGGCCTCGGTGTGGTTCTTCTGGTGGTCGCGCAGGTCGAGGCTCGCGAGCGAGAACCCGAACGTCTCGACCTTCCGAACGAGGGGCTGGACGTAGGAGTCGGCGATGGACTCGGCGTCGTTGAGTCGGAGGCTCTCGTCGATGGCTTCGAGGTCCTCGACCAGTTCCGCGGCGTCGTCGTACCCCCCGGGGCGAACGTCGTCGACGCGTTCCAGTCGCTCGCGCATCAGCCGCAGTTTCTGCCGGTAGAACTCGTGAGGGTAGCGCTCTTGGGCCTCGCTCGCCACCTCGGGGAAGCGCTCACGGTCGTCGAGCAACGCCGACTCGAATCGCTCGCCGGGCGTTATCCACGCCGCATCCTGACTCAGGATGCCCGAGAGCCGCTTCAGTTCGGCGCGGTAGCGTTCGAGGACGACCGACCGCTGGCGTTCGAGCGTCTCCGTCGTCACGTCGACGGTGACGGCGGGGTTGCCGTCGCGGTCACTCCCCGCCCACGACCGGAACTCGAACAGTTTCGGGACGTCGACCTCCGGATACGACTCCGCGAGCGTCTCCTCCAAATCGGCGTACACCTCGCCAACCACGTCGAAGAGGGTGTTCTCCAGATACCACTGGACGTTGCGCGCCTCGTCCTGTGGCTCCGGGGCGCGGTCACGGACGTGAGGCGTCTGCCACAGGCTCGTCACTTCGGCCTCCAGTTGGTCCCACGACTTCCGGCGCTCAACGTCGGTCAGCCGGCGCTCGTCCAGCGATTCGAGGAGCGAGGTTATCGTCCGGAGCTTGGCCTTGATGGTCTTGCGATTGGCCTCCGTGGGATGGGCGGTGAACGTCGGCTGAATGAGCACGTCATCGAGGACGCGCTGGACCGTCTCGGCGTCGGCGTCGCGTTCGAGCAGGGACGCGACCGTCTCGGTCTGGCTGTCCTCGATGCGCCCCTCCTGTTCGTCGCGGCGGATGGCGCGAACGCGCTCCCGTTCCTCCGCGAGATTGATGAGTTCGAAATACGCGGTGAACGCCCGCGCCGTCGCACCTTCGAGTTCAGGGTCGAGCGAGTCGAGCGTGTCCTGAAGTGGCTCGCGCGAAGGGAGCGAGCCGTCGCGATAGTCGATGGCCGCCGTTCGGAGGTCCTCGACCGCCTCGAACGCTTCCGTGGAGGACTGAGCCTCCAGTACGTCGCCGAGGAGGGCGCCGAGTTCGCGGACGTCCTGACGGACGGTCCGATGATGAAGGGTCATGAGATATGCGTACCGGTACCACACACATTAAACGCGCGGATGTGGCAGACCTGAGGGGAATCAGTCGTCCTCGGCGCCGTCGGGTGGCTCCCCCGTCGTCGGGTCGAGCGCGACGAACTCCAGCCCCTCCTCGTCGAGGAGCGAGGCCGCGCGGTCGGTGACGGAGGGCGCGACGAGGACGCCCCGAATCTCCGGCCCGTCGCCGAGTTCCCGGTCGAGAGCGTCGACGTAGCGCCGGAGTTGGCCGACCGCGTCCGGACCGACGCGCCGACGCTTCAACTCGACGACGACCGGTCGGCCGGCGTCGTCTTCGCCGAACACGTCCATCGGGCCGGCGGTCGTCTCTCGCTCGGTCGCAATCGGCTCGAAGCCGGCTTCGATTCGCTCGGGATGGGCGAGGACGTGTTCCTTGAGGTCGGCCTCGCTCCCCCGCAAATCGAGTTCGTCGGGGTCGGTCACGTCGTACGCGGCGAGGTGGGTGACGCGCTCGAAGCGCACGTCGAGCAGTTCCTCGGGCGAGCGACGGACGCTCCGCACCCGCAGTCGGCCGTCGCGGACGCTGGCGAAGTGGTCACAACCGGGTGGCTGCCAGTTGACGGGCGTCCGCCCCTCGTCGGTGTGAACGAGCGCCGACCCGTCGGGTTTGAGGAGGAGGAGTCGGTCACCGGGGCCGAGACTGCTCGACGCCCGACCCTCGTACTCGACGGTACAGCGGCCGAAGACAGTAATGAGGTCGCCGCGCTGGAAGGCGTCTTCGAGATGGGTGAGCGCGTCCCGGTGGGCGGGGCGATGGAGCGTCGTGACCGACATCGGTTCGGCGGCGGTACGCCGTCGGCGCACAAAAGGGGCGCGTCGCGGAGACGATGGCCACGGCATAAAAGCACAAATAGCCGCCACCCGTGTATCCGGCGAATGGGGCTGTTCGAACTCATCGCCGCCGTCGATGACGAGGCGAAGACGCTGACCGTCTGCAACCCCGAAGCGGGCGTGACGAGCGCGCTCCGCGAGCACTTCGCGGACCGAAACCTCGCCATCGAGCGCGCGGACGTCGACAGCGGCCCCCAGAACTACGCGGTGCTGAGTCACGGCGACCAGTTTCTGGCCGCCATCGACGTGAGCGACGTCCTCGCCGAGCAACCGGGCGTCGAACCGGGCTTCACCCGCGAGACGTACGACGCCGTCCTCGACGAACTCGACGAGACGATGTTCACGTCCTACGACACGGAGCGGATGGTCGCGGCCTCGAAGGAAATCGAGGACCGGGCGTGGCGCGGCGGGGCCGGCGAACTCCACGCCGGCTTCCAGACCTGCGGTCGGTTCGCCTCGCAGGCTGAAGCGTACGACCACATCGCGCAGCGTGACTCCCTCGCGGTCCACGTCTACGCGCACCCGGAGGGACAGGAAGACTTCACCCCGCCGTCGGCGCCGACGCTCCATCTCTCGACGGCGACGGAGATTCGCGACACGTGGTTCGTCGCCTACGACGGCGGCGGCGTCGACGCCGCGAAGTGCGCGCTCCTCGCGGAGGAGCGGCTTCCGGGGTCGTTCTACGGGTTCTGGACCTACGACGCCGAGACGGTCGACGACATCATCGACCACCTCCGGAGTACGTACGCGTGTCCCGAGGCCGACGGCACGGCGACGGACGGCGGCCCGAACGAGCGATAGGGTTCCAACTCTCGGAAGATTTTACCCGGTCCGGACGAGCGACGGCGTATGGACGCACACGTTCTCGACGACATCACCGTCGTCGACCTGACGACGTTCGTCACCGGTGGGTTCGCGACGCTGATGCTGGCGAATCAGGGCGCGGAGGTCATCAAGGTGGAACGGCCCGGCGCGGGCGACGACAACCGGCACTCGGGGCCGCCCTTCGTCGACCCCGACCCCGACTACGACGGGCCGGGCCGGACCGCCGACGAGAACGGCGAGTCGCCCTACTTCTGGACCATCAACTACGACAAACTGAGCGTCGAGTTCAACCTCAAGACCGAGTCGGGGCTGGAGGCCCTGTACGACCTCGTCGCGGAGGCAGACGTGGTCATCGAGAACTTCCGTCCCGGCACCGCAGAGCGCCTCGGCGTCGGCTACGACGACCTGCGCGACGTGAACGACGACCTCGTCTACTGCTCTATCTCCGCGTTCGGCGAGACGGGGCCGTGGAGCAGTCGCCCGGGCTACGACCTCCTCGTGCAGGGCACCAGCGGCATCATGTCCGTCACGGGGCCGGAGGACGGCGACCCGGTGAAGGTGGGCCTGCCCCAGACCGACCTCATCACGGCCATGTGGGCGGCGTTCGGCGTCGTCGGCGCGCTCTTCCGCCGCGAGCGAACCGGCGAGGGCGACCGAATCGAACTCGGGATGCACGACGCCGCGCTCCCGTGGCTGACCAAGCAGGCCGGCAAGGCCTTCGTCGGCGAGGAACCGACCCGGATGGGCACCAAAGACCCCGTTCTCGCCCCCTACCAGACCTACCCCACCGCCGACGGCTATCTCAACGTCGGCTGTGCGAACCAGAAACTGTGGGGCGAACTCTGTGCGGCGATTGGACGCCCGGACCTCGGCGACGACGACCGCTTCGCGTCGAACCCCGACCGCGTGGAGCACATGGACGAACTCGAAGCCGAACTGTCCGAGGTGTTCCGCGAGCGAACGACCGACGAGTGGGTGGAACTGCTGGCCGAGGACCACGGCCTCCCCGTCGCGCCGCTGTACGACGTGCCGAAAGCCCTCGACAACGAACAGACGGAGGCACGGGGCGTCGTCCGCGAAATCGAACACCCGGCGCTCGGCACCGTGCCCGTCATCGAACACCCGCTCAACTACGAGAACGCGACGGCGGGGTTCGAGGGGGCGCCGCCCCTACTCGGCGAGGACACCGAGGCGATACTCGGCGAACTCGGCTACGACGCCGCGGATATCGACGCCCTCCGAGACGAGGGCGCGATTCCGGACCGCTAGAGGCGGTCTGCGAGGTCGGCCGCGACGGCGTCGGTCGTCGAGTCGCCGCCCAAGTCGGGCGTGCGCGGCGCGCTCTCGTCGGCCAACTGTGCGGCCACCGCGTCCCACAGGGCCGCCGCCGCGTCGGCCTCGCCGAGCGTATCGAACATGAGCGACCCGGAGAGCACCGTCGCGAGCGGGTTCGCGACGCCCTCGCCCATGATGTCGAAGGCGCTGCCGTGGACGGGTTCGAACATCGAGGGGTGGTCGTGCCCGGGGTCGATGTTCGCGGAGGGCGCGAGGCCCATGCTGCCCGTGACGATGGCGCCGACGTCGGTGAGGATGTCGCCAAAGAGATTCGAGCAGACGACAACGTCGAACTCGTCGGGGCGCCGGACCATGTCCATGCTCGCGGCGTCGACGAGGAGGCGTTCCACCTCGACGCCGGGGTACTCCTCGCTCACCTCGTCGACGATGTCGTCCCAGAAGACCATCCCGTGGGCCTGCGCGTTGGATTTCGTGACGTTCGTCAGGTGGCCGTCACGCTCGGTCGCCGCCTCGAACGCCGCGCGGACGATGCGCTCGGTGCTGCGCCGGGTGTAGACGGCGCTCTGGACCGCTACCTCGTTCTCGAAGCCGACGTGTTCGCGCCCGCCGATGTCGGCGTACTCGCCCTCCGTGTTCTCGCGGAAGACGAGGATGTCGATGTCGCCGCCCGAATACCCCTTCAGCGGGCTGTCGACGCCGTCGAACAGCACCGCGGGCCGCTTGCAGATGGACTGGTCGAACCCCTTCCGAATGGGAAGTAGGAGACCGTTGAGCGTGACGTGGTCCGGCACGTCGGGGTGGCCGACGGCGCCGAGGAGGATGGCGTCGTGGTCGGCGAGGGCGTCCAGTCCGTCGTCGGGCATCATGGCCCCTTCCTCCAGATAGCGTTCGGTCCCCCAGTCGTAGCGCGTGGTGTCGATGTCGAACCCGTGGGTCGCGGCGACGTCGTCGAGAAGCGGTAGCGCCGCGTCGACGACGGTCGGTCCAATCCCGTCGCCGGGAATGAGCGCGATGTCGTACGTCATGCCCGAGGCGTCGGGGGACGGATACAAAAAGATGCAATACTCGGCGGAGTCCGGGGAGCACGCGCCGCGAACCCACCGGTGCGGCCGTCACACGGACTGGTCCGTCGTCGGCTATCGTGAGAGGAGGGCGTCAGGGGCGGCCACCGCCGGCGTTGTCCGAGTTGCCGGGGTCGCCGGACTCATCCGAACTTCCGGAGTCACCGGATTCACCCGCGTTTGCGGAGTCGCCGGACTCACCCGAGTTGCCCGCACTATTCGAGTTTCCCGAATCACCGGTCCCGTCGCTCTCGGAGTCACTCGATTCGCTCTCGTCGTTCGCGTTCCCCGAGTCGCTGGCGTTCCCGGTATCGTCAGAGGATTCCGACTCGCCCGCACCCTCAGAGTTACCGGAACCCGCGCCCTCCGGCTGTCCGGCCTCGTCCGGAGAACCGGTCGTCGAGCGGTTCGACGACTGGTTGGTGGGTGTGTTCGGCATCCGCGTCGCGTTGCTGGCGTTGTCGCGGCCGGCACCCGGGTCCTCGGGCGGTTCGCCGGCGCGTTCGTCAGCCTCGTCCGGGGGGCCGGTACCCGCGCCGTTGCCGGCGTTACCGCGGGCCGAGTCGGCGCGCCCCGCCGGCCCGGGACCGCTCCCGTTACCCGCGATGTCGCGGGCGATTTCGGCGATTTCCGGACCGGTGAGTTCGTCCGTATTCCGTTGCAGTTGGTCGATTTCCGTCCGGTTCACGCCGCGGGCTTCGAGGGCGGCGTCGGGCAGGTCACGGGAGACGCGTTCGCTCGTGTTGAGTTGTCGCTGAAGCGACTGCACCTGCGCGGCGGTGACGGCCATCCGCGCCCGGTACTCGCCGGGCGACATCTCGCCGGACTGGCGCGCCTCGCGGAGTTGGTCGCGTCGCTCTCGAAGCGTCTGGAGCCGTTCGCGGGCCGTGTTGAGTTCCGTCGCCACGACTGCCGCCTTCGAGTCGTTCGAGTCGGCGCTGGCGACACGCTGTTCCAACTCCCTGTCCTCTATCTCGCCGTCGAGTTCGGCGCCTTGGACGCCGACGACGCCGGCCAGTCGCTGGCCGGGTGCGACCGAGTCGTTCGATTCGTTCGACGCCGACTCGTTGGTCCCCGACGCGCCGTCGGCCGTTTGCTGTGCAACACGCTCCCCACCGGCCACCGTCGCTGCCGTCGTCGACCCGTCGAGGGCCGAGACGGGGACCGCCACCGCGCTGATGGCGACGGCGACGACGAGGGCGAACACGACGATATCCGGAACGTCACGACTCATCACATCTTGCGTACGAGCGACAACCCAATAAACCGCGACGAACCTCAAGTACGCTTAACCCGGATTAAATGGGCTCAAGCCAGCCCTGAAGGTTTCAGTCCTCCGACTCGTCGTCGGTCTCAGAGAGTTTCAACACGTTCTCCCGCCCGAGGCGGAAGCCTTCGAGGTCACCCTGCTCGCGCAGGTCACGGACTATCTGACTCGTCCGTGCCTCGGTCCAGTCGAACGCTTCGACGATTTCCTGCTGTTTGACTCGCCCACCCTGCTCGCGGACGAACTGGATGACGCGCTCCTCGTTGCTCAGCAGGTCGTCGGGCGGCGTCGACGTCCCGCCGGCGTCGGCTGTCGCCGCCCCGTCGGTGTCGGACGTGTCCTCGCCACCAGTCGAGTCGGGCGTGCTACCGCCGAACCGGTCGCGGTAGCGCCACGCGACGACGCCGGCGCCGACGAGTAGGAGTCCGACGCCGACGAGGGGAAGTATCGAGCCGTCGGCGCCCGGCGAGTCCGTCCCCGCCGAGGCTGGCTGGAGGACGACGCTCGGCTCGCCGGAGACGAAACTCGTCTCGGAGCCGCGCCAGACGACGGCGCCGTCCCGGCGCTCGTCGGGGTCGGGCGCGACGTCGGCTAGCGCGTAGGAACTGGGCCACTCGATGACGAGGCGAGTCCGCTGGTCGAGGAAGAGCCCCTCGATGGCGTCGCCGACACGGAGGGTGTCGCCGTCGACGGCGGCGAAGTTCTCCCACTGGAAGGTGTAGACGATGACGCCGTACTCCGGCGGGGTGCGGGTCTCCGCGCGCACGCTGAAGTCCGAGGCCGACATCTCGCGACCGGTAGCGTTCTCGGCCGCGGTGACCGTCGAGCGCATCCGCGAGGCGAAGCTATCGGAGAAGTTCGACGGGTTCGAGCGGATGTCGCTCTGGAGTGATTCGAACGCGTCGGACGTGTTCTCGTCGTCGAGCCGGGTCCAGTACTGGACGGACCACGTTGCAGAGCCGTTCTCATCGACGGAGACGATGAGCCGGACGGAGTCCGTCTCGACGCTCTGTTGGTGAACGGCGCCGCCATCGAACTGCGCCGGCGGCGACGACGACGCGAGCGCCCCGGCCGCCGGGACGACGGCGGACAACAGGAGCACCGCAACGACGACAGTCGTCACGAACCTATCGGATAGGGGCCTCGACATCTGGGTGTCCGTGGGTTTTCCCCCGGTCGTAGATAGGTCTTGCCGCTTGGAACGGGTGGTCGCTCCACCACCGATAAATATTCGCTGGCTGTACGCGTACACGTGAACATGCTCTCATCGCCGAACCGCACCGACCGAGACCACGGTACGCCTTGCATAGCGCGGGTGAGTGGCGCGTGACCCGCAAGCGCGCCCCTGTCTCGCCGCCGGTCGGTCTCACGGTCGCCGGGAGCGACTCAGGTGGCGGGGCCGGCATTCAGGCCGACCTGAAGACGATGGAGGCCCACGGCGTCTTCGGCACCTCCGTCGTCACCGCTATCACCGCCCAGAACACCGTCGGCGTCGAGCGCTCGCACGTCCTACCGATAGACGAAATCGCGGCGCAGTTCGGCGCCGTCCAAGCGGACTTCGACCTCGGCGCGGTCAAAACCGGGATGCTCGCGACGACGCCGGTCATCGACCTCGTTACCGACCGGGTCGCAGAGATGGACACGCCGGTCATCGTCGACCCCGTGATGGTGTCTGCGAGCGGGGACCGCCTGCTCGAACCGGACGCCGAGGACGCCTACGAGTCGCTCATCTCGGAGGCGACGCTCGTCACGCCCAACGCCGACGAAGCCAGCGTGTTGACCGACGTCAACCTCACGTCGGGGCCGGTGGACCGCGAGCAGACGCGCGACGCCGGCGAGCAACTGCTCGATATGGGTGCCGACGCCGCCCTCGTCAAGGGCGGCCACGTCGTCGACGACGGCGACTGGGTCATCGACACGCTCGTGATGACGACGGCGGACGGTGACCGCCGGGTCCGCACGTTCGAACACCCGCGCATCGACACGGACGCCACCCACGGCTCCGGGTGTACGCTGTCGAGCGCCATCGCCGCTCACCTCGCACACGGAGAGACGCTCGGCTACGCCGTCGAGGCGGGCACGGCGTTCATGGAGCGAGCGATACGCTACGGCTACGACGTGGGCGGGGGTCCCGGTCCTGTCCAGCATCTCGCGGCGCTCCGGGAGGCCGCCGACCGACACCAGACGATGACGGACGTGGCGGAAGTCGTCGAGGCGCTCGTCGACCGCGACGTCTCTCGGCTCGTCCCCGAGGTAGGGATGAACGTCGTCGGCGCGACGGCCTACGCCGAAGCGGTGGGCGAAACCGCCGCCGTCGAGGGCCGCATCACGCGGACGCTCTCGGGGGTCGCCCCGAACGGCGGCGTCAGACTCGGCGCCTCCTCGCACGTCGCGCGCTTCCTGCTCGCGGCGCGGGAGTTCGACCCCGACCTCCGCTTCGCCGTCAACTGCCGGTTCGACGACGAGACGGAGGCGGCGACGGCGGCGCTCGACGGCCCCGTGACGGAGTACGACCGAGCGGACGAACCGGAGGACGCGAGCGGGACGATGGGCTGGGGCGCCCGGCAGGCGTTCGGAGACGTGGCCGCCGACGACCCCACGCCCGTCGCGGTGCTCGACCGGGGCGACGTGGGCAAGGAAGCAATCATCAAACTCGTCGCCGAGACGCCCGAGCAACTCGGCGAGCGGGTGTTTACGCTGCTCGACGCGACCGACGAGTAGCGCGGGGCGACCCACAGCGTTTTACTCGCCGACGGCCCGGGTGTGAGTATGACCGCCGATGGGATTGTGGGGGAGTTTCTCGCCCTGAAATCCGAGACGGACGCGGACCTGCTGGCCATGCAGTGTGGCGATTTCTACGAGTTCTTCGCGGAGGACGCCGAGTTCGTGGGCGACGAACTCGACCTGAAGGTGTCCGAGAAATCCTCACACGGGTCGACCTACCCGATGGCCGGGGTGCCGGTCGACGACCTGACCCCCTATCTCAAGGCACTGGTCGAGCGCGGCTACCGCGTCGCCGTCGCCGACCAGTACGAAACCGAGGACGGCCACGCCCGCGAAATCACGCGCGTCGTCACGCCGGGGACGCTCCTCGAAACGACCGACCCCGCGGCGCAGTTTCTCGCGACGATAACCGTCGTCGACGGGCGCTACGGCCTCGCCCTCGCCGACGTGACCACCGGGGAGTTCCTCGTGACGACGGCAGACGCCGTGGCCGACGTGCTGGCCGAGTGCCACCGCTTCGACCCGGTCGAGGTGGTGCCGGGACCCACAGTCGATGCGGACGCACTCGACCGGATTCGTGAGGATATCGACGCGACGGTGACCGACCACGACGAGTCGGCGTTCGCCCCCGGGCGGGCCAAGCGGACCCTCCGCGAGCAGTTCGGCGAGGCCGCCCTCGACAGCGTCGGCCTCGACGACCGGGCGGGCGTCGCCGCCGCCGGCGCGCTCCTCACCTACGTCGAGGAGACGGGCGTGGGCGTTCTCGACGCGATGACGCGACTGCAGGCGTACGACCCCAGCGACCACCTGAACCTCGACGCGACGACCCAGCGCAACCTCGAACTCATCGAGACGATGCACGGCGACAGCGAGGGGTCGCTGCTCGGGACGGTCGACCACACCGTCACCAGCGCCGGGCGCCGACGGCTCCGCGAGTGGCTGACCCGGCCCCGACGCGACCGGGCGGTAATCGACCGCCGACTCGACAGCGTGGCGGCGCTCACCGAGGCGGCGCTCGCTCGTGACCGGGTGCGCGAGATTCTGGGCGATGCCTACGACCTCGAACGCCTCGCCGCGCGGGCGACGAGCGGGAGCGCGGACGCCTCGGACCTGCTCGCGGTCCGGGACACGCTGGCCCTACTCCCTACTCTTGCCGACGCAATCGACGACTCGCGACTCGCCGACTCGCCGCTCGCGGCTATCGTCGACCGCCCGGACCGGGAAGCGGCGGAGAGTCTCCAGTCGGAACTGGACGAGGCGCTCGCCGACGACCCGCCGGGGACGGTGACCGAGGGCGGCCTGTTCCAGCGCGGCTACGACGACGAACTCGACTCCCTGCTCGACCAGTACGAGTCGGCCCGAGAGTGGCTGGACGGCCTCGCGGCCCGTGAGAAAGACCGTACCGGCATCACCCATCTACAGGTCGACCGCAACAAGACCGACGGCTACTACATTCAGGTGGGGAAATCGGAGACGGACGGCGTTCCCGAGGAGTACCGCGAAATCAAGACGCTGAAGAACTCGCGGCGGTACACGACGGCGGAACTCGACGAGCGCGAGCGCGAGGTGTTGCGGCTGGAGGAGGCCCGCGGCGAGTTGGAGTACGACCTCTTCTGTGAGCTTCGGGAGCGAGTCGCCGCCCGAGCCGACCTGTTGCAGACGGTGGGACGGACGCTGGCGACAGTCGACGCGCTGGCGTCGCTGGCGACGCACGCGGCGAGTCAGGACTGGTGTCGGCCGTCGGTGGTCGAACCCGGGCCGCTGGTGGTCGAGGCGGGGCGCCATCCCGTCGTCGAGACGACCACCGACTTCGTGCCGAACGACGTCGAACTGCGCGACGACCGGGGATTCCTGCTCGTCACCGGGCCGAACATGTCGGGCAAGTCGACGTACATGCGACAGGCGGCACTCATCGTCCTGCTGGCGCAGGCGGGGAGTTTCGTCCCCGCGCGGTCGGCGACGGTGGGGGTCGTCGACGGCATCTACACGCGAGTCGGCGCGCTCGACGAACTCGCGGGCGGGCGGTCGACGTTCATGGTCGAGATGAGCGAGTTGAGCAACATCCTCCACTCGGCGACCGAGGACTCGCTGGTCGTCCTGGACGAGGTAGGCCGCGGGACCGCCACCTACGACGGCATCTCGATTGCGTGGGCGACGACGGAGTACATCCACAACGAAATCGGTTGTAAATGCCTCTTTGCCACGCACTACCACGAACTGACGGCACTCGCGGACCACCTCCCGCGGGTGGCGAACGTCCACGTCGCCGTCGCGGGCGACGGGGACGACGAGGACATCACGTTCCTGCGCACCATCGAGGAAGGACCAACCAACCGGAGCTACGGCGTCCACGTCGCGGAACTCGCGGGCGTGCCGTCACCGGTCGTCGACCGGTCGCGAGACGTGCTCGACCGCCTGCGCGAGGACCGCGCCATCGAGGCCCGCGGGGCAGAATCGGAGACGGAGACGACACAGGCCGTCTTCGACCTGAGCGGGGGCGAGTTCGGGGAGAGCGACGCGGCCGAGTCCGACGGCGGCGAACTCGACCCGGCGACGGAGTCGGTCCTCACCGAACTCGAAGAGACATCGGTCGCGGAGACGTCGCCGGTCGACCTCATGGCGCGGGTTCGGGAGTGGCAAGAGCGGCTGGGAGAAGGGGAAAAGTAGACCCGTAGGCCACAGACATATTCCGGAGGCCGACGATATGTCGCCCATGGCATCAGTAGCAGTTGTCGGCGGCGGCCCGGCGGGACTGAGCGCTGCGCTCTTCGCGGCGAAAAACGGCCTCGACGCGACGGTGTTCGACACCGACGAGACGTGGATGCACAAGGCCCACCTGTTCAACTACCCCGGCATCGGCTCCATCGGCGGGAGCGAGTTCATGGGCGTCCTCCGTCAGCAGGCCGACGACTTCGGCGTCGAGCGCGAACAGGGCGTGGAAGTGACGGGCGTCTCGACCGACGGCGACGGGTTCAGCGTCTCGACCGCGGACGGCGACCACACCGCGGACTATCTGGTGCTTGCAACGGGCGCCGACCGGAGTCTGGCCGAGGACCTCGGCTGTGCGATGACCGACGAGGGCGTCGTCGACGTGAGCGTCGAGATGGAGACGAGCATCGACGACGCGTACGCGACGGGTGCGATGGGTCGGACCGAGGAGTGGCAGGCCGTGATTTCGGCAGGCGACGGCGCCGCCGCCGCGCTCAACATCCTGAGCAAGGAGAAAGGCGACAACTACCACGACTTCGACGTGCCCGCGGACGCGACGGAGACGTTCGGTGCAATGGCCGACGACGAAGCGTAGCGACGGGTCGTGTCCAGATAGCAGGTGAATTTGTGGCCACCTCGAAAGCCCCGACTCGCTGGAGTCGGGGGCCTCGCTGCGCGCGCTCGCTTTGCTCGCGTGCTTACGTCGGCCGCCTTCCTCCAGCGAGTCGCCCCTTTCAGTCCCACCCTGCGTCAGCCGGCTGGTCAGCCGATGCGGGTGGGACTGAAAGGGGCCGGCGTCTCGGCGTACCCGGACGACGCAAGCACCGCAACGCAGTGAGGAGCGTGGTTCGAGAGAGCGAAGCTCTCTCGTCATCACGAAAGAGCGCAATGCGCTCTTTCGAACGACAGCGAGTCCCGGGGGCCGAGACGCCGGGGGCTTTTGAGATGTCTTCAGTCCGAGCGCACTAATCTAAACAGTATCGTAGCGACCGGGCCAACCTACAAACCGTCCGAAACCGTAGGACGGGTATGTCTCTCGCCGACGAGCCGTGTGAAGCGTGTACGAGCGACGACGACCCGCTCACGCCCGAGGAGTACGAACCGTATCTGGCCGACGTGCGCTCGGACGTGTGGGAGGTGGTCGACGACCACCATCTCGACGGCCACTACGAGTTCGACGACTTCCGCGACGCCCTCGAGTTCACCTACGAAGTCGGCGAACTCGCGGAGGAGGAGTGGCACCATCCGGACCTCGCGCTCTCGTGGGGCGAAGTCGAGGTGACGATGTGGACCCACAAAATCGACGGCCTCCACAAGACCGATTTCGTCATGGCCGCGCGGATGGACCGCATCTACGAGGGCTACGAGCCCGAAGACTGACAGTCGGTATCCCCAGCCCTTATCCCTCCGACAACCGTCGTCGAAACATGGCTATCACTGAAGGTGACACCGTCACCATCACGTACACCGGTCGACTCGACGACGGAACCGTTTTCGACACGACAGAAGAGGACGTCGCCGAGGAGTCGGGGATGCTGGACGAACAGCCCGAACGCGAGTTCGAACCCATGAGCATCGACGTCGGCGCCGGCAACCTCATCGAAGGGTTCGAATCGGCACTCATCGGGATGGAAGCGGACGAGGAGAAGACGGTCACGATTCCGCCCGAGGAAGCCTACGGGGAAGCGGACGGCGAGCGAGTCCGTGAGTTCCCGCGCTCCGACTTCGAGGAGATGGTCGGGCAGGAGCCCGCCGAGGGGATGCAGGTGCGAGCGCAGGGCGGCGCGTCGGGAAGCGTCGTCGGCGTGAGCGAGGACACGGTCGAAGTCGACTTCGAACACCCGCTTGCGGGCGAGACGCTGACCTTCGACATCGAAGTGCTGTCGGTCGAGTAACGCACCGACCGTGGCGTTGATGGTGGTCCACCGCGTCGGTGTGGGCCGTGAGCGAGACGCCGACCATCCACGCGCTGGACGATGCGACCGTGCGCCGAATCGCCGCCGGCGAGGTGGTCGAGCGCCCCGCCAGCGTCGTGAAGGAACTACTGGAAAACAGCCTCGACGCAGACGCATCGCGCGTCACCGTCGCCGTCGAAGGCGGCGGCATCGAGGGGATTCGCGTCCGCGACGACGGCGTCGGCATGACGGCCGCGGACCTCGAACGCGCCGTCGAGGAACACACGACGAGCAAGATACGGTCGGGCGAGGATTTGGAGTCGGTCGGCACCCTCGGCTTTCGCGGTGAGGCACTCCACACCATCGGCGCGGTGTCGCGGCTGACGATTCGGTCGCGGCCCCGCGACGGCGGCCGCGGCCACGAACTCACCGTCGACGGCGGCGACACGGGCGACGTAACGCCGTCCGGCTGTCCGCCGGGGACCGTCGTCGAAGTCGAGGACCTGTTCTACAACACGCCAGCCCGCAAGAAGTTTCTCAAGACGGCGGCCACGGAGTTCGACCACGTCAATCGCGTAGTCACGCAGTACGCCCTCGCCAACCCCGACGTGGCGACGACGCTCGAACACGACGGCCGCGAAGTGTTTGCCACCGAGAGCGCAGGTGACCTCGAATCCACCGTGCTCGCGGTGTACGGCCGCGAGGTGGCGTCGTCGATGGTCGAAGTGGATGCGAGCGACGCCGACGGCCCAGTCACGTCGGTCACGGGGCTGGTGAGCCACCCCGAGACGACGCGCGCGGGCCGAGAGTATCTCTCGACGTTCGTCAACGGGCGCTACGTCACGGCGGGAGTGCTCCGCGAGGCGGTGCTCGACGCCTACGGCGGCCAACTCGCCCCGGACCGCTACCCCTTCGCCGTCCTCTTCGTCGAGGTGCCGCCCGACGCCGTCGACGTGAACGTCCACCCCCGGAAGATGGAGGTGCGGTTCGACGACGAGTCGGGAGTCAAGGAGACGCTGACCGAGGCCGTGCGGTCGGCGCTACTCGATGAGGGACTGGTTCGCTCGTCGGCGCCGCGGGGGCGCTCCGCACCCGCGGAGACGGCAATCGACCCCGAGACGCCCGACCGGGAGGTTGCGGGTGGTGAAGCGATAGATACCGAGCGAGCGACGGAGTCGGGCGACGGCGAGAGCGACGACGCGAACGCGTCGCTGGGGGGCGAGACTGACCCCGTCGCGACGGAGACGCGGACGCTCGACGAGGCGGTCGAATCGGCGGGCGCGAGTACGGAGTGCGAGCCGAGCGCGGACGTCGACGAAACGAACGCAGACGGGGCGTCGACAGCCGTCGACACACATTCGAGGACGGCGTCGGTCGACAGTCGCACCGCGGCCGATGAGGATTCGACTGGCGACGACTGGCATCGAAGTGGTATCACCGCCCCGACCGACCAGCGGACACTCGACGGCGAGACGGCGACGGCGGACCGCGGGTTCGACCGCCTCCCCGCGATGCGAGTGCTCGGGCAGTTCGACGACACGTACGTCGTCGCGGAGACGCCCGACGGCCTCGTGTTGGTCGACCAGCACGCGGCGGACGAGCGCGTCAACTACGAGCGCTTGCGCGAGTCGATGAGCGGCGAGACGCCGACGCAGGCGCTGGCCGAACCGGTCGAAGTCGAACTCACCGCGCGGGAGGGCGCGCTGTTCGACCGGTTCCAAGACGCGCTCGCGGAACTCGGCTTCCACGCCGACCGGGTCGACGACCGGACAGTAGAGGTGCGAACGGTGCCGACGGTGTTCGACGCGACGCTCGACCCCGCGCTCCTCCGCGACGCGCTGACGGAGTTCGCGGCGGGGACGGCGGGCGAGACGGTCGACGCCGTGGCCGATGCCCTGCTCGCCGATTTGGCGTGTTACCCGTCGATTACGGGCAACACGTCGCTCACTGAGGGGTCGGTCGTCGACCTCTTGTCGGCGCTGGACGACTGCGAGAATCCCTTTGCCTGCCCGCACGGGCGTCCGGTCGTCGTCTCGTTCGACCGCGACGAAATCGCCGACCGGTTCGAGCGCGACTACCCCGGTCACGCGGGGCGGCGCGCCGAGTGAGCGCAGGCGCACCTTTTTGCGGCGGTCGGACGAACGGGAACCGTGACCGACTTGGTGACCGTCGGTGAAGCGACCCTCCGGTTCTCGCCGCCGCGAGGCGAGCGCATCCCGACAGCGCGAGAGTTCGTGGCTCACGCCGGCGGACCGGAGAGCAACGTCGCCGCGGCGGCAGCGACGCTCGACCTCGACGCCGTCTGGCTGTCGAAACTACCCGACACCGCGCTCGGACGGCGGGTCGTCGGTGACCTGCGCCGACACGGCGTCCGAACGGGCGTGGCGTGGACCGACCGCGGACGAACCTCGACGGCGTTCGTTGAGCGGGGAGCGCCGGCGGGCGCGACGACCATCCCCGACCGCGAGAACGCCGCCGTCACGACGATGGCGCCCGAAGACGTTCCGCTGGGCGTGGTTGGGGACGCCGACACACTGTTCGTCAGCGGGGCGACGCCAACCCGCTCCGAGACGCTATTCGAGACGACGGCAACGCTTCTGGACGTAGCGGGCGACGCGGACACGACGCGAGCGTTCGACACTCGATACGCGGCGACGAATCTCGGCCCCGAGGACGCCCGCGACGTGTACGACCGACTGCTCGATAACGTGGACCTCCTGTTCGTCGACGAGTCGGACGCCGAGACGGTGTTCGGCCTTGACGGCGACGTGGTGCCCGCGGCACACAGCCTGCGGACGCGCTACGGATGCGAGACGGTCGTGGTCACGCGCGACGGCACGGACCACCCCGTCGTCGGCCTCGCGGGCGAATCGATATACGAGGTGCCGCCGTTCGAGGTAGAGACTCACGACTCGGCTGGCGCTCACGACGCCTTCGTCGGCGGCTTCCTCGCCGGGCGCCATCACGGCGAGGACGTCCACGGGGCGTTGCGCGACGGCGCGGCCACCGCGGCGCTCAAGCGGACCGTCGTCGGCGACGCCGTCGTCGGGTCGCGTCGAGACGTCGAGGCGATTCGCGAGCGACGCTCGGAGTAGCCAGTCGCGAAACCTATCAGTCCGGAGCGCAGAGACGAGGTATGTCCGAAGACGACGTGCGTGTCGACATCGAAGTCGACGTGGAAGTCGACAGTGAGGAACTCGAATTCGAGGCCGACGACCGCCGTGAAGTCGAAGCCGAACTGGAGGCCGAAGGCCTCACCATCGAAATCGAAGCCGATATCGAGAAACGCTGATAGCCGATGGGCATGGACGACTCGGTACGCGTGACGGTCACTGATGGGGAAGAGAGCGAGGTGGTGCGAATCGACGGCACCGACGGCGAAGTGGATGCCGGCGGGGCGACGTTCCGCTTCGACGTCGGAGACGTACCGGAGACGGAACCCGAGGAAACGGCGTCCGAGGAGTCGACCGAGTCGACCGGGGGCGACGAGCGCTTCGTCGCACCCGTGGACGACGTACCTAGCGGCGGCACGCTTCGGTTCGAGGCGCGGGCCGGACGGCGACGAATCGACGGCATCCTCCAGCGCACCGACGAGGGCGTACTGGCGTGGGAGAACTCCTGCCCACACGAACCCGAGGTGCAACTCGACCGGGGACTGGGCGCGCTCATCGACGGCGACCAACTCGTCTGTCACAAACACGGCGCGCGGTTCAACTGCGACGACGGCTACTGCACGCGCGGCCCCTGTCGCGGCCGGTCGCTCAAACCCATCGACGTGGCCGTCCGCGACGGCGACGTGATTCTCACCGACGACCGATTCGAGTCGGGACAGCGACTGGACGCGTAATCGAGGAGTAAGGAGAGGGCACGATTTTCAGTCAATATACCGCGCCGAGCGGAGCGAGGCGCGGTTTCACTGCTGGCGAACGCAGTGAGCCAGCAGGACGTTTTTCCCCAAGTTTTTACGAGGAGTGGCTCCCGCAGCGAGCCGACGGCTCGCGAGGAAGCCCGACGAAGTAAAAAGTGGGAAAATGCCGCCTCCCCGATTTGAACAACGCGAGACTCCCTCCGGTCGTCTCGCTGGCTCAAATCGGCTCGGCCTCGTTTCTTCATCCGCTCGCTACGCTCGCGGATTCAGAATATGCCGCCTCCCCGATTTGAACGGGGGACAGCTCGATCTTCAGTCGAGTGCTCTCCCAGTCTGAGCTAAGGCGGCGCACTTGCGAGGAGGAGAATCGAAGGCAAAAGGATTTCGGAACACGGCGACGGCGTCACGCCGAGAGCCGATAGACGTCGACGTCGTCGCCCGTTCCGGGGTCGCGTTCGGCGGCGCTCGCGAGGGCGTCGCGGGCGAGTGTCACCGCAGCATCGAGCGTCGCGTCGGGGTCGTGCCCCGCTTCGAGTGCGCCGAGGGCGAGTGAGGTCCCGCTTCCGAACGCCGCCACCGCGTCGTCCGTGACGCTGCCATCGGCGGCGACGGAGCGGAGGCAGGGGTCGCCGGACTCGTCGGGCGCGGCGACGAGCGCCGAGACGTCGAACTCGGCGGCGAGGTCGCTCGCCATCCGAGCAAACGGGATGATTCGAACCGGGCCGCGTTCGGTCCGGTACGAGCGAATCTCGTTCTCCAGTCGGTCGACGAAGCCGTCGACGTCGTCGCCGACGGCGGCGACACCGAGCGTGTCGAAGTCGAAGACGTGGGTGCGGGTCCCGCGGACGTGACCGCCGCTCGTGACGACTCGGTCACCGGCGAGGGCGACACCGCCGGCGACGGAGAGGCCGAGAATCGTGCTCATGGGGAGTGATATCGGACGCGACGGGGTAGGCGTGTCGCCTAGTCGACGAGGTCGGCGACGAGCGCCTCGGGGTCGAACCGTTCGAGGTCCGAGTACGTCTGTCCGGTGCCGAGAAAGAGGACGGGCTTGCCGGTCACGTGGGCGACGGAGATGGCCGCACCGCCCTGTGAATCGGCGTCTGCCTTCGTCAACACCGCGCCGTCGATTTCGGCGGCGTCGTCGAACTGCTTGGCGCGTTCGACGGCGTCCTGCCCGGCGACGGCCTCGTCCACGAAGAGCGTGAGGTCGGGGTCGACCACGCGGTCGATTTTCTCCAACTGCGCCATCAGGTCGCTCGACGTGTGGAGACGACCGGCGGTGTCGCCGAGGACGACGTCGATGTCGTTGGCCTCGGCGTATTCGACGCCGTCGTAGATGACGGCGGCGGGGTCGCCGCCCTGTTCGTGAGCAATCAGTCGCTTGCCGAGCGCCTCGGCGTGTTCGCGTATCTGCTCGTTGGCGCCCGCGCGGTAGGTGTCACCGTTGGCGAGGACGGACGAATAGCCCTGCTCTTCGAGATAGCGCGCCATCTTCGCGATAGTCGTCGTCTTGCCGACGCCGTTGACGCCGGTGAAGACGATAGTCACCGGCTTGTCGGCCTCGGCGATGCGCGCTTCGAAGTCGAACTGGCCGACGCTGATGACGTCGACGAGCGCGTCCCGAAGCGCGTCCTGAACGAGGTCACCCGTACTCGCCATCTGGGACTTGGTCTCGCCGACTAGGTTCGAGCGGACGTTTTCGAGAATCTCCTCGGCGACGCCCATCTCGACGTCGCTCTCGAGCAACGCCATTTCGAGGTTCCAGAGCGGCTCTTCGAGGTCCTCCTCTTCGAGGACGACCTTGCCGGTGGCGAAGGCCTTGGCGCGTTGCAGTCGGCTGGGGCTGTCGCCCGACTCGTCGGTGTCGGACTCGGTCGCCGATTCGGATTCGGCGTCGGCCTCCGTCTCGGATTCAGCCTCGGCCGGCGTCTCCGCTTCGGCGTCGACTTCGGATTCGGCGTCGACCTCGGTCTCGGCGTCGTCCTCCGCGCTCTCCTCGACGTCGCTCCGGAAGCTGTCCAGTTTGTCTTTCAGTCCGTCGAACATCGCCCGCTATTCGTCGTCCTGCTGTTGCTGCATCTGCTGCATCTGCTGTTGCTGCATCTGCTGTTGCATCTGCTGGGCCTGCTGTTCGATTTCCTCGCTCTCGGCTTCGAGGTCGGAAATCTCGTCCTGAACCTCGTCGATACGGTCGTCGAGGAGGTCCTGCTTGCGTTCGAGGGCGTCGACGGCGTCGCCTTGGTCCTGCTCGGCCGCGTAGCCGCCGCCGAGGTCGACGATGATTTCGTCGATGTCCTGAATCTCCGCGCGGAGGTAGGCGCCGCCGCCGAGCGGCACCTGCACGGTCGCCCCGCTGTCGAGCGTCTCGATGGCCTCGATGGCCTCGTCGATTTCGCTCTGCTCGTCGCGGTAGTCCTGAATCTCGGCTTCCAGCTCCTCGATTTCCT
Organism: Haloplanus sp. C73; assembly: GCF_051195115.1. NCBI lineage: Archaea > Methanobacteriati > Methanobacteriota > Halobacteria > Halobacteriales > Haloferacaceae > Haloplanus > Haloplanus sp. C73. The sequence continues at coordinate 65,180 of NZ_JBNTJZ010000003.1, forward strand.
CGTCGATGGCCTCGAGCTCCTGCGAGAGCTGCTGAAGTTGCTGCTGACCGCCACCCATCATGCTGCGCTCACCTCGCTAATCTCGATTTGGGTGCGTTTGAGGCCGTGCTCGCTCCCGAGCTGCGAGAGCGTTCGCTCTCGCGCGACGTTCTCGTTGGGGGCATCGATTGCCTTCTCGAAGCTACGGTGTCCGGTTCGGTCCTGAAAGCGCCCGCTGACGGCGAACTGACTCATGTACTGAAAGGTCGAGAGGAAGCGGGAAGTATCTTCCTACTGCGGGTCGAGATAGCCGAGCGTCTGCTCGATGCGTCCGAGCTCCGGACCGGTGGTGTCCGTCCCGACGATGTACCCCGAATCGTTGGCGATGAGGCCGGACCCGACGAGCGGCGCGCCGTAGTTGACGGTGCCGATGTCGGCGGGCACGTCGAGGACGTCCTCGATTGCCTCCAGTTCCGGCTCCCGTGACTTGGGGTGACAGAGCACGCCCTCGTTGGTCGCGACGGCGGCGGTACCGACGGTGCGCACGTCGGCGAGGTCACCGCGCTCGACGGGGACGTCGAGCGCCGACTTGATGGCCTGAATCGCCTCGCGCTTGAGGTCCGGGTGGACGTACGCGCCGTAGTCGTTCGCGAGAACCACGTTGCCGGCGGCGTTGATGCGGCCGGGAAGCGGAGTCACGGACAGTCCCGTCGCCTCCTCGATGGCGTCCATCTCGCGGTCGGTCGCGCGGCCGGAGACGAGAATCCCGTGCTCGTTGCCGACGGCGAGGGCGCCGACGGTGCCGGAGCCACCGACCGTCGTCGTCACTGGCTCGACGTCGAGTTCCGCCGCGATGTCGGCGACGGTGTCGTCGTCGGCGTCGGAACGGGCGAGCAGGTAGTCGTTGGTCGCCCGGGCGAACACCCCGACGTAGGACGAACCGGCGAAGGAGGCGCGTAACACGTTAGTCTGCGATTTCGGCTTCGACTATCGGTTCCCCGTCCTCGACGAAGCGCGCGGCGCGGACGCGGAGCTTGCTCGGCGGGTTGCTCCGGCCCTGCTCCCAGACGGCCTCGTTGATGTCGGTGTCGAGTCGGACGTCGTCCTCGTCGACCTTGAAGTGCTTCGCGAGGTGCTCGCGGACGAGCGTCATGGCGCGGTCGGCGCGCTTGTTCGACGGCGCCGCCTTGGCGTCGCGGAGCGGCACGGTGACGACGCGCTCCTCGAAGTCGTTGGCGCTCATTTATTCGTCCGTGTCGTTTCGGCGCCAGTTGCGCCGCTTGGGGTTTCGCGTCACCTGTCGGTCCGTCTTGAGCATGACCCACGCGGGAACGCGGCTGTTCTGTCGCTCCAGTTTGGCGAGGCGCTTCTTCTTCGCCTTCGATTTCTTACCCATAGTGCCCCTCACTACCCGACCGTCGCATAAAATCTTGTTTGTTCGGCGATGCCGGGGCGGTCGGGTACGCAGTCGGTGCGACCGGCGTTCAGAGCGGCGATTCGAGACGCGGTGAGCAACGTTGGCGTCGGAAGTCACCCATCACGCGTCGTCTCGCTCGATGACGACGGAGTCCTCCGTTCCGGTCGTCTCTATCTGTTCGACGGTCGCTTCGAGGTCTTCGATGGCGGCTTCGATATCGGTGACGAGTTGGGACTGGGTCGCGTTCGCCTCGTCGACCGTCTCGATTTCGTCGGAGACCTGTTTGGCTCGGTCGGTGGCGGATTCGATGATGCTCGCCACCTCTTCGGTCCGTACCGCTTGGTCGTCCGTGGCCTCGACGATGTCTTTCATCCCGGACGACGTCTCGTTCACGACGTCGACAATCCGTTCCTGATTGTCGACCAGCGTCCGGATTGCGCCGGTGCTCTCGTGAATCTCCGTCGTCACCGATTCGATGCTTTCGATGGTTTCGTCGGCCTCCTCGCGGGTTTGACGGATGATGTCCTCGATGCGTTCGGACTCGGCCTGCACCTCCTCGGCGAGACTCTTGACCTCGTTCGCGACGACGGTGAATCCGCTCCCGGCCTCGCCGGCACGCGCCGCCTCGATGTTCGCGTTGAGTGCGAGGATGTTCGTCTGGTCCGCGATGTCGTTGATGACCTCGACGATATCGTCGATTTTGGCGACCTGTTCGGCGAGCGTATGCGTCCGCTCGGCCACGTCGTCGCTACTCTCGGCGACGTCCTCCATTCGGTCGATGACGTCCGTCCCGGACTCCGTGCTCTCGATTGCGAGTTCTTCGGCCGTCTGCGCCCGCTCGTTGATTTCTTTCGCCGACGCGGCTATCTCCTCGATTGTCGCCGAGAGTTCGCCGACTTCGCTCGCCACTTCCTCCATGTTGTCGACCTGCTCGTCGGCGAGGGAATCCGCGGCGTCGATAGCGTCTCTGACGCGGTCCGTCGTCTCCACGGCCTCCGTAGCGAGCGCGGCGACTTCGTCGGACACCTGCGACTGCGCGTCAGTAATCGTCTGTTGCTGGGTAACGAGCCCGGTGACGTCCGACGTCGTCTCGAACCCGCCGATGACGTCGCCATCTGGGTTCCTGAGCGGGACGCCGCTCGAACGCACCCACCGCTCGCCGTCCGTGGTCGGAATGCGTCGGTAGTTCTCTTCGCGTCGGCTGGTCCCCTCGCGGGCGACAGTCTCTGCGAACGTTTCGTCTTCCGCCGATATCGGGAACGCCTCGTGGGTCTGTTTCCCGAGAACATCTTCCCTGTCGAATCCCAGCCCATCCTCCGCTTCCGAGTTGAAATACGACACCGTCCCGGACTCGTCGACGACGAACCCAGTTTCGGGGTAGTTCTCAATCACTTGTTCGAACAGCCCCTGCCAGAAATCCCGCTCGTATCGGAGCCGTTCCCGCTCGTCCATCGCCTCGGCGTCGGGCTGGATGCCCCCGGCAGACGATACCCTCTGTTCGCGCGCCATGACACCGCCGTCCGGTCGTGCATCCGCTTCGTGAGCGCTCTCGGCGTTTCGCTCTGTCATTACTCTCACTGCCGATGAGGAGATATTAAGCGGCACGCCCCCAGAATCACAGGTGATATTCGAAAGCGGGCGTGAAATTGTAACTCAATCAATTATTCAGCCTTTATTTGCTATTCTGACGGATATGGTCGTCATCATTGCACGGAGCGCGTATTTTGAAACGGGTCGAGCGACGAGTGTCGCGGTACCGTAAGGTCATCCTATCTGTATTCGATATCGCGATATAAAGTTTATCGGCTCGATATGGGTCGATATCTGCGGCATCGGAGCGGCGTCGAAGCCGTGTGTTGGCCCCGACAGCCGTAGAGGAGTAGTGTCCGGGGTGTGGATGCTCCCGAAAGCCCCGGCGCACCGGAATCGAGGATGAGCGAGGCCCTAGAGCCGATGTGAACGGCCGCCTTCCTCCCTCGGGCGGCACAGCCCCCCGTGACGAGTCGCCCCTTTCCATCCGGCTAGCTTCACCGCCGACTGCGGCGGTCGGGGGAGAACCCCGCCAACGACCCGCTATATATCGCATATCGCTATACAGAACAACGAGAACGCGCGAAGTCAGTACGTTCATACGACAGTCGACAGAAGGAGCCGCCGTGAACCGCCTGAAAGCCGGTATCGCGGCCGCGACGGGGCTGGTTCTCGGTCTCCCAATCGGCTTCGTCGTCAGCCCGGACCCGACAGGTGTCGGACCACTCGTCGTCGGTTGCGTGGTGGGTGTCGTCCTCGCGGCGGGCGTCTACCTCGCGCTCTAGAGCGGCACGCGCGCCACGGTTCGGTAGGTCGGACCCTCGTCGGTGAGCGTGCTCTCGGTGAGTCTGACCTCCGAGACGTCGAGCCGTCCGACCGTCGGGTCGACTTCGCGGACGACCCGCTGGACGGCGTCTTTCCCGCGGGCATCGTTCATTCGCGCGAGAGTGACGTGTGGCGTGAAGTCGTGGTCGGCGGGGTCGAAGCCGAGTGCGGTCAGTTCGCGTTCGACGGCCTCGTGGAGGCGGGCGAGTTCGGGGCCGCCCTCGCGAACCCCCGCCCAGACCACGCTGATGTAGTCGGGTGAGGGGAAGACGCCGAAGCCGCCGACGGTCATCGTGAAGGGGTCGACGTCGGCGTCGGTCACGGCGGTGGCGAGGGCCGCCTGCACCGAGTCGAGGCGGTCGGGGTCGACCTCGCCGAGGAACTTGAGCGTGACGTGGGCGTCGGCCGGGTCGACGAAGCGGAGACTGTCGGTGTCGGGGAGGCGAGCTTGCGCGTCGGCGACGCCGTCGGCGAGGCCGTCGAGGTCGACGCTGACGAACAGGCGCATGGATGACGTGAGTCGGCGTGTGCCCCTAAGTCTGGGGTGTAGCGGTGACGCAGGGCTTAACCGGTCCGACGCCGAAGTTGTCCCTATGGACGACGAACGCCCTCACCGATTCTCCGAGGGGCAGGGATTCGACGAGGACTACGAGGAGTTCTCGCTCGACCCGCCCGAACTCTCGGTCGACCCGTCGGAGGTCGACCCCGTCGACTCGCGAGTGTTGACCGACCTACTCGACGAGCGCAACGTCGGGAGCGACCAAGTCGACGCCGAAGAACTCGTCGACGTCGGCCTCTCCTACATGGGCATCAACCGCTTCGAAGAGGCGACAGAGACCTTCGAGCGCGCGGCCCAGTTCGCGAGCACCGACGCCATCGAGCAGGAGGCGTGGGTCAACAAGGGCGCCGCACACGCCCAACTCGAGGAGTACGACGAGGCCGTCGGCGCCTACGAAGAGGCGCTGGCAATCGGTGACGACACCGAACACGCCGCGTCGGCACACACGAACCTCGCGTACGCGCTCTGGGAGTGGGGCCGGACCGAGGCGGCACTCGACCACGCCGAGCAAGCAGTCGAGGTCGACCCGCGCTTCGCACAGGCGTGGTACAACCGTGGCTTCTTCCTCGCCGAGCGCGGCCTCAACGAGGAAGCCGTCGACTGCTTCGACAACGCCATCCGCCTCGGAATGGGGAACGCCGAGGTACTGGAGGAGAAAGCCCGGGCGCTGGAGGAAGCCGGCAAGGAGGAAGAAGCCGAACAGGTGCAGGAACAGGCCGAAGAACTGCGCGAGGAAGCCGAGCGCGAACTCATCGAGGAGCACGGAGACGCGGATGCTGGTCCGCGAGCGTGACACCCCGGAGGGACTTCTCGTCGCCGTCTGCGACGAGGAGTGTCTCGGCGAAACCTACGGCGACGGCGACGTGTCGCTGACGGTGACGGAGGAGTTCTACGGCGGCGAAAAGCGCGACGCCGACGCCGTCGTCGACTCGCTCACACGAGCGTCGGTCGCCAACCTCGTCGGCGAGCAGTGCGTGACCGTCGCCATCGAGGCGGGACTGGTCGACGAGGAGAACGTCCTCGACCTCGACGGGGCGCTTCACGCCCAGTTGCTCTGGCTCTAACTGGTAATCGAGCCCTGTAGCTCTTCTATCTCCGAAATCGTGCCGATGCGAACGTAATGCGTCTCGCCATCATCGCCCGTCGGCTGGACCCGGAGCCAGTACGACTGCTCGGGGTCGAGGTCGAACAGCACCGCCCCGGTTTTCGTGTTGCCGGCGAGCACCGTCGCCGTCGCGATGGATTCGACGTCGATGCGGTCGTCCTCGGTGATTTTCGGCGTCGCCTCGTCGTCGAGATAGCGGCGCTGGTTCTCGTTCCACGCGAAGAAGTTGGTGTTCGGGAACGAGATGGACTCGTCCTGCGGGTTCGAGAAATCCAAGACGACAATCAGGAAGGTGCCGTCGGCCTCCGAGAAGTTCGCCTCGCCGCCGATGCGCGGGGTCCGGAACAGGTTGGTGATTCGGTAGCCGATTGCTTCCTGACCGGTGCCGACGGTGAAGGAGTCGTCGACGTCGTGAGTCGGCCCGTCGGGCCCGGGCGTCGCCGTCGCGGTTGCCGTTTCGGTCGGCGCTTCGGTTTCGGTTGCCGTCGCAGTCGCCGTTTCCGTTGCGGTTGCCGTCGCCGCGTCAGTCGCTGTCGCTGTGGAGTCGGCGCCCCCACCGCCACCACAGCCGGCGAGAAGCCCGGCGAGCACGGTGCCACACCCCGTCAGTAGGTGTCGTCGTTCCATACGACATCAACGCCGAGACAGTGTAAATAAGTTGCCGAGAGTGGATCGTTGACGGGTGAGACACCGAAGGGGTGTTATTCCTTCAGGCCGTAGCCGCGAGCAATGGAAGCACGGGAATCGTATCCAATCGACGTGGAGGCCATCCGGGACGACTTCCCCATCCTGAACCGAAAGGTTGGGGGTGACCCGGAGACGCCCGGTGAAGGACCGGACGACGACACGCCGCTGTGCTATCTGGACAACGCCGCGACGAGTCACACGCCGGACCAAGTGGTCGACGCCATCAGCGAGTACTACCGCGGCTACAACGCCAACGTCCACCGCGGCATCCACCAGTTGAGTCAGGAGGCGTCGGTGGCCTACGAGGAGGCCCACGACACCGTCGCCGACTTCATCGGCGCCGACGGCCGCGAGGAACTCGTCTTCACGAAAAACACCACCGAGAGCGAGAACCTCGTCGCCTACGCGTGGGGACTGAACGAACTCGGTCCCGGCGACTCCGTCGTCCTGAGCGAGATGGAGCATCACGCGTCGCTGGTGACATGGCAACAGATTGCCAAAAAGACCGGCGCCGAGGTGCGCTACATCCGCGTCGACGACGACGGGTATCTCGACATGGACCACGCGGCCGACCTGATAGACGACTCGACGAAACTGGTGTCGGTCGTCCACGTCTCGAACACGCTGGGAACGGTCAATCCCGTGGCCGACCTCGCCGACCTCGCCCACGACCACGACGCCTATATCTTCGTCGACGGGGCGCAGTCCGCGCCGACGCATCCGGTCGACGTGAAAGCCATCGACGCGGATTTCTTCGCCTTCTCGGCGCACAAGATGTGTGGCCCGACGGGTATCGGCGCCCTCTACGGCAAGGAGGCGATTCTCGACGAGATGGAGCCGTATCTCTACGGCGGCGACATGATTCGCCGCGTCACCTACGAGGATTCGACGTGGGAGGATCTGCCGTGGAAGTTCGAGGCCGGCACCCCCTCCATCGCGCAGGGCATCGCCTTCGCCAAAGCCGTCGAGTACGTCGACGATATCGGCATGGAGAACGTCCGGGACCACGAGGAACTGCTGGCGTCGTACGCCTACGACCGCCTGACGGAGTTCGACGGTATCAGCATCTACGGCCCGCCCGGCGACGACCGGGGCGGCCTCGTCGCCTTCAACGTCGACGGCGTCCACGCCCACGACCTCTCCAGCATCGTCAACGAACACGGCGTCGCCATCCGGGCCGGCGACCACTGCACGCAACCCCTGCACGACAAACTCGGCATCCCCGCCTCCGCGCGTGCCTCCTTCTACATCTACAACACGCGTGAGGAAGTCGACGCCCTCATCGACGCCATCAGCGACGCGCGCGACCTGTTCGCGTAATCGGTCCGCCGCTTTTCAGTTATTCCGACGGCGAGCGCTAGCGCTGTCGCTCGGGGATTGGTGTCGATAAAGAAAGTCGATCGCAGGCGATACGGGAGTCGGTGGTGTGGTGGGTGCGCGCCTAGTTTACATCGCGCCGCCCATGCCACCCATGCCGCCCATGCCGCCCATGCCGCCGCCCATGCCGCCGGCGGGGCCGCCTTCGTCGCCGTCGTCGTCGCTGCCGCCGCCCTTGAGGTCGCCGGCCGCGATGACGTCGTCGATGCGGAGAATCATGACAGCGGCCTCGGTGGCGCTCTCGATGGCTTGGGTCTTGACTCGGAGGGGCTCAACGACGCCTTCCTCCTCCATGTCGACCACGTCGCCGGTGTAGGCGTCGAGACCAGCCGAGAGGTTACCCTCGCTGTGGCTCGCGCGGAGTTCGACCAGCGAGTCGATGGGGTCGAGACCGGCGTTCTCGGCGAGGGTGCGCGGAATGACGTCCACGGCCTCGGCGAAGGCTTCGACGGCGAGGGCCTCGCGGCCGTCGACGTCGTCGGCGTAGTCTCGCAGACCGAGTGCGAGTTCTGCCTCGGGGGCGCCGCCGCCGGGCAGGACCTTGCCGTCCTCGAGAGTCGTTCGAACGACGCCGAGGGAGTCGTCGACTGCGCGCTCGACTTCGTCCACGACGTGTTCGGTCCCACCGCGGAGGACGAGCGTCACGGACTTGGCTTCGGAGACGTCCTCGACGAAGATGCGCTCGTCGCCGCCGATGTCTTTCTGTGCAACGGAGCCGGCGAAGCCGAGGTCGTCCTCGGTCAGGTCGTCGACGGAGCCGACGACCGTGCCGCCGGTGGAGCGGGCGAGACTGGAGAGGTCGCTGTCCTTCGCGCGGCGGACGGCGAGGATGCCCTCCTGGGCCAGATAGTGCTGGGCCATGTCGTCGATGCCGCTACCGACGAAGACGACGTCGGCGCCGACGTCTTTGAGGTGGTCGACCATCTCTCGCAGCTGCTTCTCCTCTTGGTCGAGGAACTGCTGGAGCTGGTCGGGGTCGGTGACGTTGACCTCGGCGTCGATTTCGGTCTCCTTGACTTCGAGTGCGCCGTCGATGAGCGCGATGTCGGCGTCCTCGACAGCGTAGGGCATGCTATCGCTGACGCGCGTCTTGTCGACGATGACGCCCTCGATGAGTTCGGAGTTGTCGATGGCGCCGCCGACGACCTTCTCGATGGAGATGTTGTCGGTGTCGACACCGTCGTCGTCGCGCACGGCGAGCACGGCGTCGACGAGCAGGTCGGCGAGCGTATCCTTCGCGTTCTCGGCGCCCTTGCCCGTCATCGCGGTGGACGCGATTTTGACGAGCGTCTCTCGGTCGTCCGGCGAGACGTCGATGGCGTTCGCTTCGAGAATCTCCTTTGCCTTCTCAGCGGCGCTGCGGTACCCCTGAGCCAGCGTGGTCGGGTGAATGTCTTGGTCGATGAGCTCCTCTGCCTCGTCGAGGAGTTCGCCCGCAACGACGACTGCCGTCGTGGTGCCGTCGCCAACCTCGTCCTCCTGCGTCTCGGACACCTCGACAATCATGTTCGCCGCGGGGTGGTCGATGTCCATCTCCTTCAGGATAGTGACGCCGTCGTTCGTGACGACGACGCTCCCGCCGGAGTCGACGAGCATCTTGTCCATCCCCTTCGGACCGAGTGTGGTCCGTACGGACTCTGCCACGGCCTTGCCGGCCGTGATGTTCATCGTCTGGGCGTCTTTGCCCTGCGTTCGCTGGGAGTCCTCGCCGAGAATAATCATCGGCTGACCCTGCTGCATTCGCTGAGACATAATCACTCATTGATTGATTGTGATTCTATAAAAACCTTACGAACATCCGTGTGCGACACCCTCACGCAGTCATGCGATTAGCGAAATCAGGGGACGAATCGCGAACGGGGGGTTATCGTTACGTTACTCGGTACCACGGCCCGAAGAGAGAGGAAAAACTCAGTTCGACGGCTGGAGGTCGGCGCCGCTCGTGAGTTCGTTGTGTTTGCGTTCGAGGTAGCCATAGACTGCGCCGTGGGGCGCGCCGTCGAGCAACATCTCGGCGGCCCGGCGGACGGCCTGTACCTCCTCCGGCTGGCCGATGACGCCGAGGGTCGTGCCGTAGATGACCACGTCGGCGCCCGACAGTTCCTCCATCAGTTCGCGCGTCCGGCCATCCTCACCGATGAGCCGTCCCTTCTTCCGCTGGAGGTCGTTCTTGTTTCGCGTCGCGTCGTCGATGTCGATAAGGTCGAACATTCGCATCTCGTCGTCGAGCAGGGAGAGCGCTGCGTCGGGGCGGAACCCGCGGCCGATGGCGCGCACGATATCGGGCGCGACCATGCCGGTGACCGGGTCACCGACGCTGTCGATGGCGACGCTCCCGCTCTCGGAGTCGATATCGAGGCGGACCTCGGCGCGTCGCTCAATCTCGCGCATCGTCTCGCCACCTTCGCCGATGAGGACGCCGAGACGGTCCTGCGGAACCTTCACGTGCTGCATATCCAACCTATCGGTCGGAGCGATTTAAGGGTTCTCGCTCGCGGATTACGGCTCTGCGTCGACTGCGGTCACGAACTCGCGAAGGTCGTCCGGGTCGACGTCGACCCCCTGTCGCGTGAAGAAACTCGCAACGTTGCGACAGTCCCGGTCGAGGAAGTCGTCGGCGTTCGGATGGTGGACCGTCGCCGCCTGCCCCATGTCGATGACGACCAGTTCGCCGTCGTGAATAATCAGGTTGTACTCCGAGAGGTCGCCGTGGACCAGTCCGGCGCTGTACAGACGACGCATATACTCCCGGACCACTTCGAACGCTGTCTCGGGGTTCTCGACCGACACTTCGGCCAGCCGACGGGCCCGGTCCTCGACCAACCCGACGAGTTCCATCACGAGGACGTTTCGCTCGACAGCGATGGGTTCCGGCACCCGGACACCCGCTTTCCGTGCCCGGCGCAGGTTGGCGAACTCCTTTTTCGTCCACGCGAGGACCACCTGCTTCTTGTCCGACCCGATGCCCTCGAAGCGCGGGTCGCCTTCGAGATACTCCCGCATGTGCTGGAAGTTCGAGGCGTTGATGCGGTAGATTTTCACCGCCACGTCGCGGTCCTCCGCGCCCAGCGCTTCGTAGACGTTCGCCTCCTTCCCCGTCGAAATCGGGCCACCGAACGCGTCGATGTAGCCGTCCTGTACCAGTTTGTAGATGGCCGCGAAGGTGGCGTCGTCGAACACCGACTGCTCGACTTTGAACTGGTCGGCGTCTTTCAGGCGGTCACGGAACTCGGCGAATTTGCGGTCCCGCTTTCGGGCGATTCTGTCGGCTTCGGTGTCGGAGACGTCGATTTCCTCCCACTCGTCGCCGAAGTCCTCGCCCTCGCCTTCCTCCGGATTGAGCAGGCCGTACTCCTCTGTCATCTACGCGCACGTACGCAAGCGAGAGGGAAAAGGGTGGGTATCGGGTTACTCGATGTGGCCTTCGCGTCGCAACTGGTCTGCCTCCGACTTCTCGTAACGCCACGAGATGTCGGCTTTCTCGTCCTGCCAATCCCACGGTTCGACCAGTACCACGTCGTCCTCGCGAATCCAGATGCGCTTTTGCATCCGGCCGGGGATGCGAGCGGTGCGCTCTTTGCCGTCCGCACAGCGTACCTGTACCCGGTTCGCACCGAGCATATCCGTCACGACGGCGAACACCTCGTCGTCGTCGGGCATCCGCAGGTCCGTGCGCCCGCCGTTCTCGTTCTCGCTCATGGGCGATGGTTTGTGAGCGCGTGGTTTAACTTCTGCGAGGCGTCGCGAGGCCTGCCCCCACACGCCGCCTCGACCCGTCTACGCGCTCTCCTGCAGTTTCGCGCGACCGGGCGCGATGAGTTCGTCGAGATACGTCGCCAGCGCACCCTTGGCGTCTGCCGGATGCAACTCGCCCGACTCCAAATCGGCCGCCAGCGACTCGTAGTCGTCGTACTCCAGATTCCCGCCGTACTGCTCGGGGCGCTCGACGACCACCGTCTCGAAGCGGGGGAAGACGTGGTACTCGAAGATTTGAAGCACCGGATTCTCCCGCTCGTTGCCGTCGTCGTCGGGGTCCGGGTCGCGGGTCGGCGGGCAGTACGCGGCGTTCACCTTCTCCTCGATGTCTTCGGGCGAGTCCTCCATCGAGAGGGAGACGCCCTCGCTCGCGGACATCTTCCCGACGCCGGAGTCGAGGTCGGCAATCAGGGGCGTGTGCAGGCAGGTGGGCGCGTCCTCGCCGATTTTCGGCAGGGTGTCGCGGGCCAGCATGTGAACCTTCCGCTGTTCTAGCCCGCCGATTGCGAGGTCGATGTCGAGATAGACGATGTCGAGCGCCTGCATCAGTGGGTAGACGGCCTGCGAGACGGTCACCGTATCGCCGCTTTTGATTTCGGACATCGCCCGCTCGGCTCGCGAAATCGACGTTTCGAGTTCGAGTGCGTGCAGGTCGAGGACGTACTCGCGATCGAACTGGAAGTCGGAGCCGTAGACGAACTCCGTGCGCTCCTCGTCCAGCCCGTAGGCGAGAAACTGGGCCTTCATGCGCTCGGCCGTCTCGCGAATCTCTTCGAAGGTGCCCTTGTCGTTGAGATAGGCGTGGACGTCCGCGAGCAACACGGTCACCTCGAAGCCGGCCGCTTGGAGGTCGATGAGTTTCGTCGCGGTGAGCATGTGGCCGATGTGGAGCACGCCCGACGGCTCGTAGCCGACGTACGCCCGTTTGCCCTCGGGGTCGTCGGCCAACTCACGTCCCTCCGCCTCCGTCACCACCTCGGTCGCGTTCCGGGTGATTCGCTCGTAGACGTCCATACACTATACCGCGGGGGCGGGAAAATATGGCTTCTGCTTGGGCTGTTGGCTGTAACTGCGCGGCGGGGTCGGCACGCCGGCTGCCGACCGCCGCCGCTGACTTACGGCCGACAGTCTCACGACCCGGGCAGCAGGTCGCCCAGCGCCGCACCGATGCTCATGGGGACGAACGCGACGACGACGTTCGCGAGCGCGAGCATCGGCGACGCCCAGTCGACGCGACCCCACGCCGTCAGGAGCAGGGCCGACATCAGCGCGGAGACGCTGAGGATGGCGACCAGCCGACGGGGGAAAATCCCGAGGATAGGGCGGTGGACGCGAACGTCCTGAATGTCGGCGACGTAGATGATGCCGATAGAGAGTACCACGGTGAACGCGAACGTGCCCCCGAGAAAGAGCGGGCGGGGCGCGAGAAAAGTGCCAACCTCCTGCGTGCCACCCTCGACGGCCATCGGGATGCCGAACAGCAGGCTTCCCAGCAACGCCTCGGCGAGGTCACCCCGGTCGAAGCCGCGAATCACGCGGCCGAACGGACTCGCCGCCGCACTCGCGAGCATCGCGACGCGCATCGTCTCCCGAACCTGCTCGCGGGCGTCCTCGTCCTCGACGATATCTTCGAGTTCCTGCAGTTCGTCGAACAGGTCGCCCATGTCGGCGTCGTCCTCCTCCTCGTCCACGTTCACCTCGACATCGCTCATACGCCGACCGTCGAACCCGAGGCTCAAAGCCGTGGGGGGCGGTCAGTCGCCGCTCTCGGCGCGGTGCTCGCTGATAATCTGGTCGACCATCTCCGATTTCTGCTCGCGGGAGCGCTCGTCCGCCCGGCGCTCCCAGTCGTCGATGGCCGCGACAACCTCGCTCTCGCGGGCGACGGCGAGTTCGTCCACCTCCTGAACGGTCACGTCCGACGCGGGCGCGACGGGGATGTCGTGGTCGAACAGCACCTCGTCGGCGACGTCGGAGAGGTTGCCGTCGCGGAGGACGATACGCGGCGCCGTGTCGGCGAGGCGCTCGGCGGTAGAGCGGCCGGCGCCGCTCGCGTCACGGAGATACACCACGTCGCCAGCGGCGAGTCCGTAGGCCGCCGCGGCGTCGTCGATGGCGTCTCGCGTGAACTGCTCGATGACCTTCACCGGGACGAGGTCACGCCCCTCGGAGACGTCGCTGAAGTTGGAGTGGTCGAGTTTCCACAGCGTCTTCAGCCGCTCTAGCTTCGATTCGAGTTCGTCGGCTCGGTCCCGCTCCGTCTCGAGTTCTCGTTCGAGTCGCTCCGTCTCGCGTTCGAGGCGGTTGACCTCGCGGCGCTCGCGGGCCTCGCGTCGCTCCTCGCGCCGCGCCTCGGAGAGTTCCTCCTCGAACTCCGCGATGCGCTCGTCTTTCGCCTGCACCGTCGATTCGAGGTCGTCGACCTGCGATTCGAGGCGCTCGACCTGTCGTTCGAGGCGCTTGATGCGACGCTCCTCGGGCGAAAGCTCGCGCGGTTCGTGAGTGGACTCCTCCTCCTCGCTCTCGTCGTCGCTCGTCAGGTCGCGGAGGACGGCCTCGACGGACGCGTCGCCGGTGACGACGCGGTCGATGACCTCGCCGCGGTCGAACTGCGGCGGTACCTTCTGCGTGATGCGGGCGAACTGGTCTTCGTAGGTGTCGAAGGCGAACAGCGCCGCCGCGAGGGCGTCTCGCTGGTGGTCGTTGTCGTACGTGTGCTCGCGGGTGCGATGGAGTTTCTCGTCGACGGGGAGGTCCGAGTCGGGCGCCCAGCCGTCGGCGTCGAAGCTCCGCCGGAACTTCTCGACCGTCTCGGGCATGGGGTCGACGTCGGCGGCGACGACGACCGGTCGACCCCGCTCGACCAACCACTCGATGACGCCGGCGGTGTCGGCCGTCCGCGTCGAGTAGACGTCGAGCACTTCGCCGTCGAGCGAGACGACGGCCGCGGCGGTGGTGGTGCCGGGGTCGATGCCGACGATGACGCGGTCACGGCGCTTCACCAGCGGCTCGAACTCGATGCCGTCGCGGCGCTCGCGCTCGATTTCGATGCGGGTGTCGCCGGAGCGCTCCCGCGACACCGGGAGGTCCTCGGGCGCCGCCTCGACGGTGAAGACGGCGTTGGCGTAGCCGCCGTATTTCTCGGTCACATCCTGCTCGTACTCCAGATTCGCGTCGTCGAGCGCCGACTCGACGTCGCGGGCGCGGCTCTTGACGTTGCCGTGGATGCGCCGCGTGTAGCGGTCCTGACTCCAGCCACCCTTGCCCGTCGAGCGCCCCCGCGACACCTTCACCGTCGTGGTGTCGGTGAAAGCCGTCACTTCGTGGCCGACGTTCGCCGCCGCGAGGCGGGCCGCCGCCTCCGCCTCCTTCATCGGCTTCTTGCCGTAGGGCACGCCGTGCCGGGAGGCGACCCGCGAGAGGGGTTCGGGGCGCTCCGCGCCCGTCACCTGAACCAAGCGGGTGCCGTCGGGGAGCCACCGCAGGAATCGTACCAAGTCGTCGCGGTCGGTGGCGAGTTCGTAGACGTTGTCCGTCGCGAGAATGGCCGGCTCCTCGCGCTCGATGAGACGGCGGAGCTTTCGGAACGACACCACGTCTCGGTCGAAGTTCTCGCCGTCGTAGGCGACGACGGCATAGGAGGGGGCGTCACCGCGGACGTCACCGCTCTGGATGTCGATACCGAACACCAGCGCGTCGAGCGCACTCGTCCGGGCGTTCACACACGAAATTGGAGGTCGCGAAATAAATACTCCACGGCGCGGGGGGTCAGAGGAAAGCGACGAGCGCGACGGTGAGAAGGGCCGCGAGGGCGACGCTCACGGCGCTGATGCGGAGGGCGTAGCGCCGGTCGTCGCGGCGGTTCGTCGGGTCGGTCACCCGGCCGCTCTCGTCCGCAAAATCGTACTTCCCGAGGAGCGCGAGCGTGACGCAGAACGACTCGTACGCCTGAATCCCGAACTCGAAGGCGAGCGCGAGCGGCGCGAAGACGCCGATGAGCAGGAGTCCGGGGAGCGCACCGACGGCGTAGGCGACGACGATGCCGACGGCGACGAGGAAGGAGACACAGGCGAGTGCCGCGCGCCAGTAGCGTTGCCGCCGGCCGATGTTGCACTGGGCGGGTCGATAGCTCACGCCGGATGAGGCGTCGCCAGCCAGTTGTGCCTTCTCATTCGGGCAACGGGATATCGAGGGTCTGGCCGTCGCTCGCCACGAAACACTCGCCGTCGAACACCTCGCGCGCCTCGCGTTCGAGACGCTTCCAGTCCGCGGCGTAGCGCGAGGAGATGTGGGTGAGCGCGAGTCGGTCGACGCCGGCCCGGTCGGCCACCTCGGCCGCCTCGCGAGCGGTCGAGTGCCCCGTCTGGCCCGCCCGTTCGCGCTCGTCGTCCGCGAACGTCGCGTCGTGAATCAAGAGGTCGGCGTCGTCAGCGGCGTCGACCACCGCGTCGACGGGGCGGGTGTCGCCGGTGTAGACCACCTGACGACCGGGCCGGGGGTCGCCAACCACCTGTTCGGGGTGGACGACCCGCCCGTCGTCGAGTTCGACCGACTCGCCCTCGTGGAGGCGGCCGAACTTCGGCCCGACGGGGACGCCGAGTTCCTCGGCGTGTTCCCGGTCGAAGCGGCCGGGCCGGTCGTCCTCGACGAGCGCGAAGCCCATCGAGCGGGTGCGGTGGTCGGTTTCGACGGTCCGCACCTCGAAGTCGTCGCCCGCGTAGGCCACCGACCCCGGCGACACCTCGTGGATGCGAATCGGGTAGCCGGGCTGGTGGCCGCCGGCGTGGACCAGCTCCCGAATCTCCTCGCGGGCGTTCGGCGGGACGTGAATCGCCAGCGCGTCGGTTCGGTCGTTGAAATCGAGCGACTGAATCAGGCCCGGCAGGCCGAGGATGTGGTCGCCGTGGAGATGCGTGACGAAGATGTGAGAGACGTCGAAGCCGGTCCCGAAGCGCATCATCTGCCGCTGTGTCCCCTCGCCGCAGTCGAACAGGAGACGCTCGCCCTCGCGGTTCACGAGGACGGCACTCGGCGCTCGCTGGGTCGTCGGGATGGCCCCGCTGGTGCCGAGAAACGTCACGCGCATCGACATACCACAGGGTCCGGCCGGGGGCGATAAACCCGTGTCGATTGTGCGACCGAGACAGCAAGGTTTGTACCCGACGGCCGACTACGACACGGCAATGGACGCGCCGCTGTGGACTGACACACACGCCCCGTCGCTCGGGGACCTCCCGCAGGCGTCGGTCCGGGACCGCCTCCAGCGAGCGGTCGACGAGCCGATGAACCTCGTCGTGCAGGGGCCGCCGGGGTCGGGCAAGACCGCCGCAGTCCGGGCGCTCGCCGAGGCGGCTCACGACGACGAGAACGACCTCGTCGAACTCAACGTCGCGGACTTCTTCGACCGGACGAAAAAGGAGATTCGCGAAGACCCCCGGTTCGAGCAGTTTCTCACCGGGCGCTCGCGGATGGCAAAGCGAGACATGATAAATCGCGTGCTGAAGGAGTCGGCGAGTTACGCGCCCGTCTCCGGCGACTACAAGACCATCGTCCTCGACAACGCCGAGGCGATTCGCGAGGACTTCCAGCAGGCGCTCCGGCGGGTGATGGAGCAACACCACCGGACGACGCAGTTCGTCCTCGTCACGCGCCAGCCCTCGACGCTCATCGCCCCCATCCGCTCGCGGTGTTTCCCGGTGCCCGTCCGGGCGCCGACCGCCGACGAAATCGAGGACGTACTCGACGGGATTCTCGACGCCGAGGGCGTCGACTACGACGACGACGGGTTGGAGTTCGTCGCCGGCTACGCCGATGGCGACCTGCGGAAGGCGATTCTCGGCGCGCAGACGACGGCGATGGAAGCCGAGGAAGTGACGATGACGACGGTCCACGAGACGCTCAAAGACGTGGGGCACGACGACGAACTCGCCGCCGTCTGGGAGGCCGCGGAGGCGGGCGAGATGACCGACGCCCGCAAAACGGTCGGCACCCTGCTCGACGACGAGGGGTACGACGGCCAGTCGCTGCTCGTCGACCTGCTCGATGCGGCACACAAGCGCTACGACGGCGAGACGCTCGCCCGCCTCCATCACCTCGCGGGCGACATCGACCACGACCTCGTGACGGGAACGGACGACCGACTCCACCTCACCCACCTCCTGACGGCGTGGGGCCAGCGCGTGGAGGCCTGATGCCGGCGTTCGCCCCCGGAACTCGTCGGTTCGCGCTCCCGCCGCTGGTCGCGGCGATTCCCCTCGCCATCCTCTCGCCGCCGCTCGGGGCAGGCGCACTCGCGCTCGGCCTCGGCGTCCTCTATTTCTTCCGTGACCCCGACCGGACGCCGCCGCCGACGGGCGTCGTCTCGCCCGCCGACGGACGCGTCTCCGTCGTCCGCGAGGAGGAGAACCGAATCCGCGTCGGCGTGTTCATGAACGTCACGGACGTCCACGTCCTCCGGGCGCCGCTTGCAGGCCGCGTCGAGTCGGTCACCCACCGTCCCGGGGCGCACCGCCCTGCGTTCACGAAGGAGTCCGAGCGCAACGAGCGAGTCGACGTCGCGCTCGACACCCACGACGTGTCGATGATAGCCGGCTGGTTCGCCCGGCGCATCTACCCGTATCTGACCGACGGCGACGCAATCGAGCGAGGCGACCGAATCGGCCACATCGCCTTCGGAAGCCGGGCGGACGTCCTCCTCCCGCCGGCGTACGACCGGGAGGACGTCCTCGTCGAGAAGGGCGAACGTGTCAGGGCGGGCGAGACAGTCGTCGCTCTCGACTCGTCGGAATCGGCGCGCTGAGCAGGTGCGAGCGTCACAGACCCGTATTTTGGATAAGGTTAAATGCACGGCCCCCCTTAGTATCAACAGTATGTCAGACGATTCCACTCGACGACGATTCCTGCGTGCCGCTGGAGTGACCGGTGTCGCCGCGCTCGCCGGCTGTAGCGGTGGTGGCGGTGGCGACGGGAGTGCCGACACGCGCCTCTCGTGGCACGCTGGCGGCACCGGCGGGACGTACTTCCCGCTCTCGAACGAGTTCAAATCGGTCGTCGAGGCGAACACCGACTACACGCTGAACGTCCAGTCGACGGGCGCCAGCGTCGAGAACGTCGGTAATCTGGCGAGCGGCGACGCCGACTTCGCCCTGATTCAGAACGACATCGCCTACTTCGCGAAAAACGGCACGGGCATCGACGCGTTCGAGGGGTCGGCCGTCGAGAACCTGATGGGCGTCGCGACGCTCTACCCCGAGACCATCACCGTCGTCACGCTCGCGGACACGGACATCACCCAACTGTCTGACCTGTCGGGCGCGACCATCAACACCGGTGACCTCGGGTCGGGGACGCAGGTCAACGCGCTCCAGATTCTCGATGCGGTGGGCATCACGGACTTCGACGAGCAGAACGCCTCGTTCTCGCAGGCCGCCGACCAACTGCGGAACGGCGACATCGACGCGGCGTTCGTCGTCGGCGGCTGGCCCGTCGGCGCCATCGAGGACCTCGCGACGACGAACGACATCCAGCTCGTCCCCATCGCGGGCGAGAACCGCGAAGCGGTGAAAGACGCCGCCTCGTGGTTCGCCGACGACACCATCCCCGCCGGCACCTACAGCGGCGTCGACGAGGACATCGAAACGGTGGCCGTGCAGGCGATGATTGCCACTCGCTCGGGCGTGCCCGAGGAGACGGTGGAGGAAGTCACCGCCGCCATCTTCGACAACGTGAGCGACCTCTCGACCAAGACGGAGTTCATCAGCCGAGACTCGGCACAGGACGGCATGTCCATCGAACTCCACCCCGGCGCAGCCGCGTACTTCGACGCGTAAGCCGCACTCGCCCTCCGCTTTCGACGCGCACATGAACAGACGATATGCCATCGTGGCGTTGCTACTAGTGGCCGTCGCCCTCGGGAGCGTCGCTGCAACTACCGAGGAGACAGTTCTCGTCGTCGCCGACGCGGAGACTGGCGAGACGTATCTCGAAGTCCCGGTGGAGAACGGCACCACCGTCGGCATCGAGTACACCCACAGCGTCGAGAAGACGCGGGTGTACGACGAGTACACGGTCCGTGGCGACCGTCTCGTGATGACTCGCATGGAGTTCGAATCCTACGGCTGGGGGCTCCCGAGCGGCGCGAACGTCACTCGTGAGAACGGGACATTTATCTACGACCCACCGGGCAGTTACGAGCGATTGACGGTCGCGCCGGGACGGGTCGCCGGCCACACGCTGTCCGTCGGTGACCGAACGTACGACCTCGTCGCCGTCTCGGACGGCCGTTCGGTGACGTTCTCGATACAGCGGCGACCCGCGTTCGACCCGCGACTGGAGTGAACAGTATGAGCGCCGACACACCCGACGAGACGGTCGACGAACCGGCATCGGACACCGACGCGATTATTCAGGAGATAGAGCGCAAGCGCTCGCTAGCGGGGTGGACGACAGTCGCCGTCGCCGTCGTCGGCATCGCCTTCTCCCTGTTTCAGATGTGGCTCGCGGCGAAGGGATTCGTCCTCGCGCTCGACCTCCCCGTCATCGGGCGAATCGAGTTCGTCTCGCTCCAACTCCTCCAAATCAACGCCGTCCACGTCGCGTTCGGCCTCGTCCTCACCTTCCTGCTCTACCCGTCGAGTACGGGCGACGGCCCCATCGCGTCCCGATGTGTGGCACTCGGCGCCGCCGTCGACGGCCGACTGGGCCGCGGACACCCGCTCTCGCGGGCGGTCCACGCCGTCGGCGGGGCGCTCCGGTGGCTGTTCGTCGACCCCGACCTCGACCGGGTGACGCCGTTCGACCTCGCCCTGATTCCGGTGGCGGTGCTGTCGGCTATCTACTTCATCACGGATTTCCAAGAGATTCAGCGGATGCGCGCGCTCGGCCTCGAAGCCGGGCGCCCCGTCCACGAGGTGTTTCGGTTTCTCGACCCGGTCGCGGGCCTGCTCGGCCCGCTGAGCGAGATATCCTACGCGATGGTGCTTGGCGTGGTCGGCGTCCTCCTCGTCCTCGAAGCGACGCGGCGAGCGATTAGCCTCTGGCTGATGCTCATCGTCGCGGGGTTCATCGTCTACGCGCGCTTCGGCGTCTACATCCCGCAGAACGCCGCCTACGTCGGCGTGCTCTCGATTCCCGAACTCTCGTGGCCCGCAATCATCCAGAACCTCTGGTACAACACGGAAAACGGTGTGTTCGGCATTCCAGTGACTGTCTCCGTGCAGTTCATCTACATCTTCATCCTCTTCGGCGCGTTTCTGGAGATGTCGGGCGCGGGCAAGTGGTTCATCGACCTCGCGTACGCGGCGACGGGGACGCGCCGAGGTGGCCCGGCCAAGGCGTCGATTCTCGCCTCCGGCTTCATGGGTACCATCTCGGGGTCCTCCATCGCCAACACGGTGACGACGGGCGCGTTCACCATCCCCCTCATGAAGAAGTCGGGGTACCGCCCCGAGTTCGCGGGCGGCGTCGAAGCCTCGGCTTCCTCCGGCGGGCAGATTCTCCCGCCCGTCATGGGCGCCGCCGCGTTTCTCATCGTCCAGTACACGGGGACGCCCTTCGCCGACGTCATCGTCGCTGCCACCATCCCCGCCATCGTCTTCTTCTTCGGCGTGTGGGTGATGGTCCACTTCGAGGCGTCGCGCCTCGATATCGGCGGCCTCGACGCCAAGGACCTAGTCGACATTCGCTCGCATCTCCGAAGCGGTTGGTTCTACCTCGTCCCGCTTGCCCTCCTGCTCTACTACCTCATCGTGGCACGGCTCTCGGTCGCCCGGTCGGCGTGGTTCACGCTCATCGCCATCGGCGCGCTCGTCACGCTCGTCGCGGCGTACAGCGACGAGACGCGCGGGCGACTGGGTGCGCTCGTGGTCGGGCTGACCCTCGCGAACGTCCTCTCGCACTACGTCGCGGGCGTCGGTCCCATCGCCGCCGTCGCCGGCGCGGGCGTCGGCGGGCAACCGCTCGACGCCGCCGTCATGGCCACGCTCGGCCGCCTCGGCGGCATCAGCATCGTCGCCGGCGTACTCACGCTGGCGACCCATCCCTTCGTCGACGCGCCGTTGCTGGAGTTCGACGACGCCGTCGACGAGACGGCGGCGACGACGGCCGGCGCCGTGAATCGCCCGCGCCTCGCCGAGAACGGGCTCTATCGGCTCGGCGTCTTCGCGGGCAAATCCATGGAGAGCGGGGCGCGAACGGCGGTTCCGGTCGTCGTCGCCGTCGCCGCCGCGGGCATCATCCCCGGCGTCATCAGCGTCTCGGGGCTCGGTCCGAATCTCGTCGCGCTCATCGAAGCCGTCGCGGGCGGGTCGCTCGTCCTCCTGCTTCTCGTCACCGCCGTCTCCTCCATCCTCCTCGGGATGGGGATGCCGACGACGGTGACGTACATCATCCTCGTCTCGCTGTTGGCGCCGGCGCTGACGGCGTTCGGCGTGCCCGAACTCGCCGCCCACCTCTTTATTCTCTACTTTGGTGTCATCGCCGACATCACGCCGCCAGTGGCCGTCGCGGCCTACGCCGCTTCCGGCGTCGCCAAATCCGACGCCTTCCAGACCGGTATCGAGGCCTTCTCGCTGTCGCTGAACAAGGCCATCGTCCCCTTCGCGTTCGTCCTCACGCCGGGACTGGTTCTCCTGCGCCGCGAGCCGAACGCACCCGACCTCGAAATCGGGGAGAAGTATCGCGTCCTCGGCGCCGCCGACCTGTTCGACGTGGCCTACATCCTCCCCGAGGTGCTCATCCCCGTCGTCGGCGTCTTCCTCGGCGTCGTCGCGCTCGCGGCGACGGTCATCGGCTACGTCTACGCGCCGGTGTCGCGGGGCGAACGCGCCGCCTTCGCGGTGAGTTCGCTCCTCCTGATGGCGCCCGGACTCGGCGTTCGCGGCCTCCTCGACATTCTGGGCGTCGTCGGTGTCGGAAGCGGTGGCGGCGCCCCCGTCCCGATTGCAATCGACCTCGCGCTCCGCGGCGTCGGGCTGGCGCTTTTCGTCGTGCTACTGCTCGGCAATCGGAAGCAGGGCACGGGGCTGTTCGGGACGGGCGACGCCGCGGCCGAGACGGCCTAGCGGGTCAACAGGTGGACGTGCCGGGTGAGCGAGCGGTGGACGCGCCGCTCGAACGTCGCCTCGACGGTCCAGCCGGCGTCGCGAGCCGTCTCCGACCACGAGCGGTCGGCGACGACGACGGCGCGCGGAGCGACACGCGCCGCCTCCGCAAGCGCGCCGGACACGAGGTCGGTCAGCGAGTGGCGGGCGATTTTCGACTGGCGACCGTAGGGGGCGTCGAAGACGACGCCGTCGACGGCGTCGTCCGCGAGAGGGAGCGCCGTCGCGTCGCCGCGGAGGCAGTGAAACGGGGCGTCAGCGAGATACGCCCGACAGTTCTCGCGGGCGCCGCGAACCATCTTCGACTGGGCGTCGACGCCGATAGCGCGGGCGCCGACGAGGCCCGCCTCGATGAGCGTCCCGCCGGTGCCGCACATGGGGTCGAGTAGCGTCGTGTCAGGGCCGGCACCGGCGAGGTTGACGAGGGCGCGGGCGTCGAGCGGGGCCATACTCCCCGGCTGGAAGAAGGGGCGGTCGGTGGGGCGGCGGTCACCGTAGTCGCGGACACTCTCGGCGACCAGCCACCCGAGCAGGCAGGTGTCGCCGGCGAAACACGCCCGGAGTTCGTGGTCGGGGTCGTCCAAGTCGACGGTGAAGCCACGGTCGACGAGGGCCGTCCCGAGTTCGCGCTCGGCGCGTCGCGTGTCGACGCCCGCCGTCGAGCGCACGTCGCGAGCGCGGACGGCGACGGTGCCCGAGCGGTCGAGCGTGGCCGCATCGAGCAGCGTCCGCGCGGCGTCAACGCTCGCGCCACAGCGACCGAGCAGGCGGCTGGCGCGGTGGGTGTAGGCGAGGCGTTCGAGGCGGTCGGTGTCGACGCCGCGGGCCGTCGCGAGACCGGGCGCGACCACCTCAACGGCCGACGCGGCACACGCCGCCTCGCGGGCGGCGAAGGCGTCGTCCTCGCCAGCGAGTTCGAGACCGTACACGCTCGT
This sequence comes from Haloplanus sp. C73, assembly GCF_051195115.1. NCBI lineage: Archaea > Methanobacteriati > Methanobacteriota > Halobacteria > Halobacteriales > Haloferacaceae > Haloplanus > Haloplanus sp. C73. Next base: position 88,449 of record NZ_JBNTJZ010000003.1, read on the forward strand.
CACTCACTCCGCCGGCGCCATGAGACTACCGAACCGCGGTCGGAAGGCTATCTATCGGCGACCATCCCGATGAGCGCGCCGCCACCACCGGCGAACAGCACGGGGTAGACGATACCGGCGAGGACGACGGCGGGAAGCAGGGTCGGCCCGCCGCTGACGTCGCCGACAGTCACTTCGAACAGGAAGACGCCGGCGACCGACAGCAGGAGGTATCCCGGCAGGGCGGTCAGGCCGGTGAGCGCTCCGTTGGTCGGGTCCGTAACGCCCTGATAGCGGGCGAGTGCGACGCCCGCCGCGAGAAGCAGGCCGACCGGAATCACGTAGAGGAGGACGGTAAAGCCTTGCTCGCCGCCGACGAAGCTAGTCGTCCGACTGCCGACGAAGGGGACGTTCTGGAAGACGGTGTTGACGAAGTGGGCGTTGAAAAACACCCACCCCACCAACTCGTAGGTGGCCGACTCGCCCCCGAACGTCTCGATGATGCGCTGTAACGACGACTCGCGGACGTCGGGCGCCACGAGGAGGTAGGTGAACGCGTAGCCGAGGACCCACGCGGCCACCCCCGACAGGGCTCCGGGGACGAGCGGAAGCCTATCGGTGATATTCGAGTTTGATGACATGACTACGTCATCCGAGTGCCCGACCGGGTAAATACTCGGGGGCCGAACCCCGCCACCAATATTTTTAAACCTTAAATACGACACTTAAATCGTCTCATGACCGACCCCAAGGAGACGATAAACATCGAGAACGTGGTTGCTTCTACCGGTATTGGACAGGAACTCGACCTCCAGAGCGTCGCGATGGACCTCGAAGGCGCCGATTACGACCCCGAACAGTTCCCGGGTCTGGTCTACCGGACGCAGGACCCCAAATCTGCGGCGCTCATCTTTCGGTCCGGAAAAATCGTCTGCACGGGCGCGAAGTCGACGGCCGACGTACACGAGAGCCTCCACATCGTCTTCGACAAACTCCGGGCGCTCCACATCGACGTCGACGACGACCCGGACATCGTCGTCCAGAACATCGTCACGAGCGCCGACTTGGGCCGCAATCTCAACCTGAACGCCATCGCCATCGGCCTCGGTCTGGAGAACATCGAGTACGAACCCGAGCAGTTCCCCGGACTCGTCTACCGACTCGACGAACCCGACGTGGTCGCGCTCCTCTTTGGCTCGGGCAAACTCGTCATCACCGGCGGGAAACAGCCCGAAGACGCCAAAGAGGCGGTCGACGTCATCGTCTCTCGTCTCGACGAACTCGGCCTCTTGGGATAGCGGATTCGAATGGCTCCGGTCCCCACTTCAGTCGCACTCCAGACGGACGTCGGCGCGGCGTCACCGCTCGCTGTCGCCGGCACCACCGCGCTCTTCGCGCTCTTTCTCTCCCTGACCGCCCACCTCGCGGCGCGCAACGTTCTCGGTGACGTGCCCGTTCGCAACGCCTTCCTCGTGGGGCCGCTTCCCGCGGCCATCGCCGTCGTCGCCGCGGCCCTCGAACTCCCCTCGCTCCCCGCCGTCGCCCTCGCCGTCGTCGTCGACGCGCTCCTCGTCCGAACCGTCTACGGCCTCGACCGACGCCTGACCGCCGGCGTCACCCTCATCCACGCCGTCGTCAGCGTCATCCTCGGGAGCATCCTCTTCAGCCTCTACGTCCTCGTCCTGTCGGCGCCGGGCTAACGCACCGCATCCCGTGCGGTCCGGACGGTGAGCGTCGCGAGGACACAGCCCACGCCGAGAACGACGCCACTCGTCGCCGCGCCGACGTCGCCCGCGAACAGCGCCACGACGTAGGTCAGGAGGCCGAGCGCGCTCCCGGCCGTGAGGAGCGTGTCGGCGACGGCGAGCGGCGAATCCACCGTCAGTCGAGCGCTGAGGCTTCGGGTGCTCATACCGTGCCCTACGTTCCCACACACCACATAACTTTCGTATACATTCATTATAGTTCGAGCCACAAACTGGGTCGACACCGCGCGGGCAACGCAACTAAACCACCGCCGGATCACGGGTGGGTCATGGGACTTCGAGGAGTCGTGTGGAACGCCGACGAGCGTCGCCCCCGAGCGCCCGTCCGGATATGCTGTCTGGTCGTCGTCGCCGCCGTCCTCGGCGTCGCGGTGAGCCTCCTCGGGAGCGCCGGCATCGGGGCGTGGCTAGGGGGTGGGAACGGCGCCGTGGCGACGACGCTGCGCGCCGTCGCGGGCATCCTCGTCTCGGGCGTGACCGTCTCGCTCGCCGTCGCCGTAACGGGGCGCTACATCGACCGGCGCCGACTGCGGGATTTCGGGCTTCGAATCGGCCGCGACTGGTTGCTCGACTACGGGTTCGGCCTCGCGCTCGGCGCCGGTCTGATGACGCTCGTTTTCGTCGTCGAACTCGCCGCCGGCTGGATTCGGATTACGGGGACGGTCCAGCCCCGAGACGGCTTTCTCGTCCGCTTTGCTGGCCTCGTGGTCGTCTTCCTCGCCGTCGGTTTCTACGAAGAACTCCTCCTGCGGGGGTATCTCCTCACGAACGCGGCGGAGGGGCTGGTGGGCCGACTGGGTGACCGCCGTGCCGTCGCCGCCGCGACGATATTCTCCTCGCTCCTGTTCGGCGTCGCTCACGGCAGCAACCCGAACGCGACGCTCGTGAGCACGCTCGCCATCGTCCTCGCTGGCGGGATGTTGGCCGCGGGCTACGTCCTGACGGGCGAACTCGCCGTCCCCGTCGGCCTGCACACGACGTGGAACCTGTTTCAGGGCGGCGTCTACGGCTTCCCCGTCTCCGGCCTCGGCCTCGGCGTGAGCGTCGTCGGCGTCGACCAGCGAGGGCCGCGCCTGCTCACCGGGGGCGACTTCGGCCCCGAGGCGGGGCTGGTCGGCCTCGGCGCGATGGCGCTCGGCACCCTCGCCATCGCCGGGTGGGCGCGCTGGCGGACCGGCGACCTGACGCTCGCGCCGGCGGTGACGACGCCCGAGTTGCGGGTGGGAGACGGAACGGAAGTCGAGACGGAGCGCTGGGAGCCGGCGCCGGGCGAGGAGTCGTAACTACTCCACGAGGCGCTCGATTTCGGTGACGAGAATGTCGCTCGCGCCCATCTCTTTGAGGTCGTTGATGACGCCGAAGACGGCTCGCTCCTCGACGACGGCGTGGACCGCCACGTCGTCGGAGCCAGCGACATCCATCACCGTCGGGCCGCCCATCCCCGGCAACACGTCTCGGACCGCGTCGAGGCGCTCCTCGGGCACGTTCAGCATGAGATAGCGGCGGTCCTCGGCGGCGAGCACGGACTCGAAGGCGGTGACCAACTGCGTGACCTTCTCGTCGTCGGCGACGTCGGGCCGGGCAAAGAGGCGGACCGAACTCGACAGCACCTCCTCGATTTCGGCGAGGCGATTGACGCGGAGGGTCGTCCCCGTCGACGTGATGTCGACGATGGCGTCGGCCATGTCGACGTGGGGCGTGAGTTCCGTCGCGCCCGTCACTTCGACCACCTCGGCGTCGACGCCGCGGTCGGCGAAGAATTCGCGCGTGATTCGGGGGAACTCGGTGGCGACGGTGCCGCCGGCGAGGTCCTCGACGGACGTGATATCGCCGTCTTCGGGGGCCGCGACGACGAGGCGACAGCGGCCGAACTCCAAATCGAGGAGGTCGACGAGTTCGTGGCCCGACTCGCGGGCTTGGTCGAGGCCGGTGATGCCGACGGCGGCGGCGCCGTCCGCGACGTACTCGGGGATGTCGGCGGCGCGGGCAAAGAGCGCGGTCACGTCGGGGTCGACGGTGTCGGCGTAGAGTTTGCGGTCGGCGCCGCCCTCGAGATGCAGGCCGGCGCGTTCCAGCAGGTCGATTGACGGGTCGTGCAGGCGGCCCTTGTTGGGGACGGCGATACGCATTGCCACAGTCCTCGCGCCGACGGGGCAATTGCCTTGCGGTGCCGCGGCGGTTAGCCCAGCGTCGACGCGACGCGCTCGCTCACGGCGGGCGCCGCCCGCGCCCGCGCCATCGCGACGAGATAGGCGGAGACGGGGTAGCGAATCGACCGCGCCGACACCTCGCCCTCCTCCGTCGCCAGTCGGGCGTCCGCGTTGGCGAGTTGGGTCGACAGTATGGAGAGCACGGACCGCGTCAGCATCGGCGCCGCCGGGTCGTCGTTGGCCGCACGGAGCGCGTCGACCGCCTCGCTTCGAATCGCGGCCACGTCCTCCAGCGACTCGATTGCGAAGCGCTCGCCGTCGGCGACGCGGGCGCGAAGCGACTCGAACGCCCGGAGCGAGACGAACGCCCGATGGCCCCACACCAGCGACCGAGCCAGTGGGTCGCCGCTCCACGCCCGCTCGTACCCGGGGTCGACGGGGCGATACAGGTCGTCGAGCGCCTCGCCCGCGGGCGTCTCGCTCACGTCGACGTCGCCCACCTCCCACGGGCGCTCGGGGTCGACCGCCGGCAACGACTCGCGCTCGGACTCGAAGTCGGCTTGGAGCGTCTCGCGCGCCGCCCGGTAGCGCGGGCGGAGCGTCGGCGGGTCGCCCAACGGTTCGACGTGTTGGTCGTAGAGGTGGGCCGCGTCGTCGACGGCGGCGCGAGCGCGTTCGACGTCCTCGGCGAGTTCGCCGACGCCGAGCGGGTTGCCTTCGCGGTAGCGAGTCGGCCCGTTCGTCCCGATGTTCATGTCGAGTCGCTCCTCGATGGCGGCGTGAACCAGCAGCGCGGCCACCGGGTCGTCGCCGAGATACTCGTGACGCTCGCGGAGCGCTCGGCGGTCCTCGCGGACGCTCGTCGCTTCCTCCTGCAGGTCGGCCCGCGTCAGCCCGGCGTCGATGGCGCGCCACGCGCCGGCGGCGAAGCGGGCGTCGGTCCGTGCGTCCGCGAAAGCGCTCAGGCGCTCGTAGTCGGCCGACGTGTTCGCGGCACGGGTCACCTCTCCGACGGCGTGTTGGCGGGCGTCGCGCACCCGCTCCCGGATGGCACCGTTCGGAATCTGGTCGGCGGAGAGATTCGCCGGCACGGCATCGAGCAGTGACCGCGCCCGCGCCGCCGTCGCATCGAGGTGAGCCGGCGCGATGTCGACGGGGACACGCTCCGGAACGGTGGGCGGGGCGTCGTCGGCGAGCGCGGCGAGTGCCGCGCCGTCGAGCGTGGTCGATTCGTCGTCGTCGGAACCGGGGAGCGAACTACACCCCGCGCCCGCGACGGCGCCGACGAGCGCGAGCGTCTCGCGGCGAGTGAAGTCGGTCATTGCGACGCACGCTCCGTCCGCGCGTGGTTGTTGCGGCGCTCACAGGACGCTGAGCCGGTGCTTCGGCCGTAGCCGTTGACCTCGCTCGGGTCGAACGCCTCCGGGATGCGAATCAGGGTCGCAATCGTATCGCGGGCGTCGGCATCGCAGGCCACGTCGGCGTCGCGGTAGGCGCGGGCGTAACTCGTCTCTATCTCCGTCGCCGACCACTGGACGTGACAGAGCGTCGTGGTGTAACACTCGCGAATGAACGACTGCTCGACGTACACCGTCGTCGAATCGTAGTCGGTCGATTCGAGGAACTCGCGAGCCGCGTCCGCGCCGTCGACGTCGGCGAATCCGACGCCGTCTACCGACGACGAGTCGGTGAGGAAGAAGTGGCCGTTCGCGTGGAGGTGTCGCTCCTCGTCGATCCGGGTGGGGCGCTCGCCCGTCCAGACGGCGGGAGTCGGCTCGGGGTTTCGCAGTCGATGCGACTCGGGGTCGAACGCGAGACTCCCACTCGGGTCGGCGGGATAGCTCGAACTCGACGAGGATTCGCCGGCACAGCCGGCCGCGCCAGCGAGGAGCGCGGCGGCTGCGTGGAGGGCGTCTCTGCGTGTCGGGGAGGGCATCGTTCGCCGTCCCGCCGCGACGAGTAAATGTCTTCCGTCAGAATGATACTGTTCAGATTAGCGCGTTCGAACTGAAGACACCTCGAAAGCCCCGACTCGCTGGAGTCGGGAGCCTCGCTGCGCTCCTCGGCCTTCGGCCTGCGGTGCTTGCGTCGGCTTCCTTCCTCCAGCGAATCGCCCCTTTCAGTCCCGCCCGGCGGCAGCCGGTCGGCCAGTCGACGCGGGCGGGACTGAAAGGGGCCGGTGTCTCGGCGTACCCGGACGACGCAAGCACCGCAACAAAGTGAGGAGCGCAGCGAGTCCCGGGAGCCGAGACGTTCACGAGAGCTTCGCTCTCGTGAGCACACCAGAACCCGGAGGGTTCTGGGGACGCCGGGGGCTTTCGAGGTGGTCCCAAATGCATCCGCTTATCTGAACACTACCGTCAGAATCCCACGGAATCTTAACCCAGCGGGGGATGGGATGGGGTATGCAGACGCTCGCGATTCGCGGCGGCCGCGTCCTCAGACCGGACATGACCGTCGTCGAGGCGGACGTACTCGTCGACCAGACGGCCGGTGAGATAGTCGAAGTCGGCCCGGACCACACCGGCGACGCGGAACTCGACGCGTCGGGGTCGCTGGTGATGCCGGGCTTGGTGAACGCCCACACCCACGTCGCGATGACGCTCCTGCGGGGGTACGCCGACGACAAACCGCTCGACACGTGGCTCCGAGAGGACATCTGGCCCGTCGAGGCGGCGCTCGAACCCGAAGATATCGAGGCGGGCGCCGAACTCGGGATGCTGGAGATGATTCGGTCGGGGACGACGGCCTTCGCCGACATGTACTTCGAAATCGACCGCACCGCTGAGGTGGTCGAGCGGGCGGGACTGCGGGCCGTCCTCGGCCACGGCGCCATCTCGGCCGGGAAGGACGCGGACGCGGCCCGTGCCGACATAGAGGAGAGCGTCGCGATGGCGGAGCGGGTCGACGGCGCCGCCGAGGGGCGAATCTCGGCGGCGGTGATGCCCCACAGCCTCACGACGGTCACGCCCGAACTGCTCGAGTTCGCCGCCGAGGAGGCCGCCGCCACCGGCGTGCCCGTCCACTACCACGCCAACGAGACGCGCGACGAGGTCGACCCCATCGTCGACGAACGAGGCGAGCGACCCATCGAGTGGGCGCGCTCGCTCGGCCTCTGTGGCGCCGACGACTTCCTCGCCCACGGCGTCCACCTCGACGAACGAGAGCGCGAGATACTCGCCGAGACGGGGACCGGTGTCGTCCACTGCCCGGCCTCGAACATGAAACTCGCGTCGGGGATGGCGCCGGTACAGGCGTTGCTCGACGCGGGCGTGACGGTCGGCCTCGGCACCGACGGCGCCGCCTCGAACAACGACCTCGATATCTTCGACGAGATGCGGGACGCGGCGATGCTGGGGAAACTCGCGGCCGACGACGCGAGCGCCGTCGCCGCGCCAGACGCCGTGCGGATGGCGACGGCGGGCGGCGCCGACGTACTGGGCCTCGACGCCGGTCGAATCGAAGCCGGCGCGGCCGCCGACCTCGCGGTGGTCGACCTCGACGCGCCGCACCTGACGCCGGCCCACGACGTGGTGAGCCATCTCGCGTACGCGGCCCGTGGCTCGGACGTTCGCCACACGGTGTGTGACGGCGCGATTCTCATGCGGGACCGCGAGGTGCTGACGCTGGACGAGGCGGCGGTGATGGAGCGAGCCGAGACACGCGCCCGCGAACTGGTCGCGCGAGCGGACTAACGAAGACGGTAGCGTTTTGCCGCGCCTCGCGCTACGGAGCGTATGACCCGCACGATAGCCGAGCGACTCGACGACCCCGAGGCCGAAGCGGCCGAGGGCCGCCGGAAGATGGACTGGGCGGAGGCCCACATGCCCATTCTGGCAGAGCTTCGCGAGTCGTTCGCCGCGGAACAGCCACTCGAAGGCGAGCGAATCGCGATGGCGATGCACGTCGAGGCCAAGACGGCCGTCCTCGTCGAACTCCTCGCCATCGGTGGGGCCGAGGTAGCCATCACCGGTTGTAACCCCCTCTCGACCCAAGACGACGTGAGCGCGGCGCTCCACGCCGTCGACGGCGTCACCTCCTACGCCGCCCACGGCGTCGACACCGAGGAGTACTACGACGCCATCGAAGCCGTCGTCGACGTCGACCCGACCATCACCGTCGACGACGGCGCCGACATGGTTACCCACATCCACGACGAGCATCCGGAGCTGATTCCGCAGTTGAAAGGTGGGTGTGAGGAGACGACGACCGGCGTCCACCGCCTGCGGTCGATGGCCGACGACGGCGCCCTCGACTACCCGATGTTCGCCGTCAACGACACGCCGATGAAGACGCTGTTCGACAACGTCCACGGCACCGGCGAGTCCGCGATGGCCAACATCGCGATGACGACGAACCTCGCCATCGCGGGCAAGACAGTCGTCGTCGCCGGCTACGGCTACTGTGGCCGCGGCGTCGCGAAGAAGGCGTCTGGCATGAACGCCGACGTCGTCGTGACGGAAATCGACCCCCGGCGCGCGCTCGAAGCCCACATGGAGGGCTACGAGGTGATGCCCATGAACGAGGCGGCCGCCGAGGGCGACATCTTCGTGACGACGACGGGCAACCGCGACGTCATCACTCGCGAGGACTTCGAGCAGATGGCCGACGGTGTCGTTCTCGCCAACGCCGGCCACTTCGACGTGGAAATCAACCTCGCCGAACTCGACGACTTGGCAGAGACACGGCGCGAGGTGCGCGACGGCGTCGAGGAGTACGCCCTCCCCGACGGGCGGCGCGTGAACGTCCTCGCGGAGGGCCGACTGGTGAACCTCGCCGGCCCGCTGTCGATGGGCCATCCGGTCGAGGTGATGGACCAGAGCTTCGGCGTGCAGGCCGTCTGCGTGCGCGAACTCGCCGCCAACCCCGACGCCTACGAGGCCGGCGTCCACGAGGTGCCCGACCGTCTCGACCGCGAGGTGGCCGAGGTGAAACTCGACGCCGAGGACATCGCTATCGACACCCTCAGCGACGAACAGCGCGAGTACATGGACTCCTGGGACCACGGGACGTAAGCCACCCACGGACTTTTGGGCGACGCGAGCGACTGCCCAGCCGTCGCGATGCCGACGCTCCCCACCCTCACAGACCTCGACCTCTCGCGCCGTGACCGGCTCATCGTCTACTACGTCGTCGGTCTCGCGACGCTCGTGCTGGTGTACGCCGCCGCGTACAACACGGTGTTAGCGCGGCTGGAGGGCGTCGACCAGTCCATCTTCGCGTCGTTCGAGTTCGTCGTGCAGACCATGACGACGACGGGGTACGGCCAAGACTCCGGGCTGTGGAGCCACCCCCTGACCTTCCTGTTCGTCTCGTTCGTTCAACTCTCGGGCATCGGTATCGGGTTCTTCACCCTCCGACTCATCATCATCCCGCTGTTTACCGACGCGGAGGTCAATCTCGACGACCGGCTCTCGCGGAAGCGAGACCACGTCATCATCTGTGGCTACCGCCGCGATTCCGCAGTCTTGCTCGACGAACTCACCGACCTCGACATCGACTACGTCCTCGTCTCCGAGTCCGAGGAGGACGCGAAAGACCTCTCGGGTGCGGGCTACGCCGCCATCCACGGCGCGCCGGAGGACCGAGATACCTTCGAGCGAGCGAGCATCGACAGCGCGCGGACGGTCATCATGGACGCCGGCGACGCGAACGTCAACGCGATTCTGACGGTGCGCGCACTCGACCCGGATATCGAAATCATCGCGCTGACCGACGACAGCGACATGCGAGACGTGTTGCTCGATGCGGGCGCGGACAGCGTCCTATCGCCACACGGCGTGTTGGGCCGGCGGCTCGCGGAGAAAGCCGTCTCCTCGTTCAGCACCGAACTGACCGATACGGTCGACCTTGGCCCCGATGTGGAGGTGGCGGAGTTACTGGTCGGCCACGGGAGCCGGCTGGCGGGGACACGCCTCCGCGATTCGAACCTTCGCGAGCGGACGGGAGCGAACGTCATCGGGGCGTGGATAGACGGCGACCTACAGTTACCGCCCGACCCCGACGCGGTCATCCAGCCCAATACGGTGTTGCTCGTCTCGGGTGACCACGACGCGCTGGAGGCGTTGAGCGAGTTCACCCGCCCGATACGCTCGCGCCGGGCCCACGACCGAATCATCGTCGCCGGCGGGGGCGAGGTGGGACAGGCGGCGGCCTCGGTCGTCGAATCGTCCGGATTCGACGCCGTCACTATCGACACCGAGGCTGGTGAGGAGATAGATATCGTCGGGGACGCCGCCTCGCGAGCGACGCTACATGAGGCGGACATCGAGCAGGCCGACGCCGTCATCGTCGGCCTCCCAGACGACTCCGACGCGCTGTTGACGACGGTGCTGGCGCGGTCGATAGACCCCGATATCGACGTCCTCGTTCGGGTGACGGACACCGACGCGACGGGGAAGGCGTTGAGCGCGGGCGCCGACTACGTCCTCTCGGTCCCGCGAGTGAGCGCCCGGATGGTCGCGCGGGAACTGCGTGGTGAGGACGTCCTCGCGCCGGCGAGTCAGGTCCGCATCGTCCGGGTGCCTGCGGAACCGTTCGCCGGGTCGACACTCGCCGAGTCGGCGATACACGACACCGACTGTCGGGTGGTCGCCATCGAGGACGCGGACAGCCCCTCGGGCAGAGTCGACCCGAACCGGGAGTTGGACGGGGACGAACGACTCACTATCGTCGGCACCGACGAGGCGGTCCAGCGCTTCCGCGAGCGGTTCGGCATCTCGGACGCCGACCGGCTGGTGTGAGCATCGGTCCGGCAACTTAAGACCGACCGCCGCGCAGTCGGTCGTATGGCCGCGAACCGCAAGGGTGACCGCCGGGAGCGCGAACTCGTCAACGAACTCGACGCGGCGGGCTTTGCCGTCATGCGCGCGCCCGCAAGCGGGAGCGCGACAGAGCGCGACCTGCCCGACGTCCTCGCTGGCGACGGCGAGCAGTTTTTCGCCATCGAGGCGAAATCGAGCGCCGGCGACCCCATCTATCTCACGGGTGAGGAGGTCGAGGCGCTGATTTACTTCTCGCGGAACTTCGGCGCGAACGCCCGCATCGCCGTCCGATTCGACCGCGAGGACTGGTACTTCTTCCACCCGGGCGACCTCTACGTGACCGACGGGGGCAACTACCGCGTGAAAAAGGAGACGGCGCTCGAATCGGGGACCGACCTCGACGGCCTCGTCGGCCACTCGACACAGGCGCGTCTCGACGACTCCTAGGCCGTCGTGGGGTCAGTCACGTCGGCGCTGTCGGCCGGCGACGGCCCGTCGCTCGCGTCCGCGACCCGTTGTAGTCGAGAGGCCGGAAAGGCGTAGCGCCGAACGTCGCCCTCGCGACGGAGGGCGTCGAGATAGACGACCCGAAAGACGGGTTCGTGTCCGCCGTAGTGGGCGTTCGAGGGGTAGTCCGCGACGAGGCGGCCCTCGTCGGTTTCGAACCGGTCGGCCCGCTCGCCGGTCGCCGCGACGACGATGAGGCGGTCGCCGGTCTCGCGGTCACGGACGAGCGTTCCGGGGTCGGACTCGTGAGCCGCACAGAGCGCGGGCGCTCGCGACGCCTGCGGGACGAAGGTGCGCCCGCCGCAGACGGCACAGACGGCGGTCCGCTGGTCCGGCGGCGGCACGAGGCCCTCGGTCACTTCGAGGGCGACGCGACGGCGGTGCTTACACCGGGCGTCGCGGAGTTGGGCGTCCGGGCAGGTGCAGGTTCGGGCGTCGAGGTCGACGACGTACGTGCCGCCCGCCGTCTCGACGGCGTAGCGACCGTCGCGGAGCGGGCGGACCGCCATCGGCTCGGTGCGGGCACGCCGGGCACGACCCGTGGTGTCTTCGGCGGCGAGCGTCGTCTTCGAGCGGGTAGCCGGCAGTGACGCGGGTGTGTATTCTGGTTGCGTCATGGGTGTGGAGTGACCGTCACTCCGTTGCCAACACTTGGCGCTCGGCACACCTAAACCCTCGTTTCGGCGGGATTAGGTGGGCTACGCGGCGGTGAGTGGGTCCGATGGCATCGAAGGGCTTTTGCCGGGGCCGGCGGATTCCCGAGTATGGAACTCGAAGAGGGGATGGTTCGGAAAATCGCCATCTCCGTCGGCGCAGTCGGGCTCTTCGTCGCGCTCGTTCTCGGAATCGGCACCACGTTCAACGACGGTGGACTGGGGTCGACAGGCGGGCTGGCGCTGGTCGGCTCTATCGTCGTGTTCATCCTCGTGATGGCCGGCGTCGGTATCTTTCTCGCGGACTAGTCGTCCGCTTCGACGGCGTCCGTCTCGGCGATGGCCGACGCGTAGTATCGGAGCGGGTGGTCGATAGTCTCACAGCGCTCGTCGGGGTTCACGCAGTCGCCGAACGTCTGCATCGTCGCACACGAGGGCGCCGGATACTGACTGCCGTCCGTATCGTCGAGTACCGTCACCCGATGTGCGAGCGCGTCGTCGTCGAGGACGGGCCAGCGCTCGGCGATAGTGTCGGCGTCGAGGCCCAGCGAGACGAGGAAGGCGGTAGCCGCGAAGGCGGCGTGGTCCGGAAGGCCGTCGTCGCCGTCGAGCAACGCCTGCATACAGGGCGGGAACTGCTCGGGGGCGACGGTGTCGACCGAGGGGAGGCGCTCGCGGTCGGCGAGTCGGTCGCGGAGCGCGGCCACGTCGTCGTCGAGCGCCGCCGCGAGTTCGTCGCCCGCGGCGCTCCCCCGGACGTCGAATGGCAACCCGTCAATCACCCGGCGACGGACCGCTTCGCGGAGAAGGCGGTGGAGTTCCTCGCGCTGAACGGGCACCTCGCCGGCGTCCAAATCGCGGTTGACGAGGCGCCACGAATCGCCCCAGTCGCTATCTGCGAGCCGGAGATACGCGACCACGTCGACGCGAAACCACGGGCGGCGGCTGTCGGCGTCTGTTCGCGTCACGGCGTCTGCGAGGCCGAACTCCGAGAGGGCGGTGTCGAGGTCCACCCGTGGTCGCGACACGCTCTGTAAGTCGTCGTCGGTCGCGGAGAGGTCGGCCTGCAGGCGGTCGTGGGCCGTCTCGGCCTCCGCCTCCGCGTACTTCTCGACGGCGGCGCGCATGTCGACCAGCGAGACGAGGATGCGCGCGATGGGGTACGAGAGGAGTTCGTCCCGGTCGCTCCAGCGCTCCGGTGTCTCGGATTCGACGGTGCCCGACATGAGCGCGCGCTCGACGCGTTCGCGGGCGCGCTCGACCGCCGGGTCACCCTCGGTGACCAGCCGAGGGGGCGAGATATCGGCCCGCTGGACCGCCTCGCGCGCGTCGCGAAAGAACGGATACCGGGCGTAGAGCGGGTCGGGACGCATCGGGAAACGGTTGTAGAGCGGGGTGGATAAGCGCGACGGTCACGGCCCCACCGGGGACGGCAATCCATATACGTTCGCGTCTCCAGCGAGCAGTCGTGCCGACGTTCGACTACCCGTGCCCGGAGTGCCGGACGACCAACAGCCTCCACGACGCCGACTGCCGATTCGAGGGGACGCCGTGGGCCGACATCGAGGCGGCCTACGTCGACGTGGTGGCCGTGCTCTCGGGCGGCGTCACCGACGCCGACGCGCTGCCGAACGCAGTCGAAACGTGGGGGCCGCTCCGACAGGCCGCAGTCGAGCGCCTCCGCCGCGACGGCCGCGTCGACGACGCCAACGACCGCCTCAGGCTCCTGCCCGCCGAGGAGTACCGCGAGGCGGTGTCGGTGCCGACGCGAGACCCCATCAAAACTATCTACGAGCGCGGGAGCGTCCCCGGCTGTCACGACAACGCCGTCTTCGCCATGATTGCGTGGTACGAGATGGTCGGCCTGTCGTGGTCGGAGACGAAGGCCAACGTCACCGAGTGGCTCCGCGAGAGCGGGACGTGGGACCGCGGCGGCTTCGAGGAGGCGACACCGGAGGCGCTGGTCGAGAAGAAACGCCACGTCTACGAGGCGGGCTACGGCTGGAAGGAGAAGGCGACGGCCGCGAAACGCGTCATCGACCGGAGCCTGTAGGGCCGAAGACGTTTTTTCGCCGGCTGTCGACCCCCAGAACATGGTCTCCGATTCCACCCTCCACGCCCTGCTCGGCGCCGTCGTGACCGTCGCGTTCTCCTTTATTCCCTTTTCGCCCATCCTCGGCGGCGGCGTCGCCGCCTACCTGAGCGACGCCGACTCCGCCGAGGGGGTTCGGCTCGGCGCCCTCTCGGGGGCGATGGCCACCGTACCGCTCGTCCTGTTCGGCCTCTTCGTCGCCGTCTTCCTCGGCTTCTTCGCCCTCGGTTTCGACGGCGGCGTCGCGTTCGGCATCGGCGGCATCCTCATCCTCCTCGTCGGCGTCGTGATAACCGGCGCCTACACCGTCGGGCTGAGCGCGCTCGGCGGGTATCTGGCGCCGTATCTGGTCGAGGAAGTGTGAGTGGGAGTGAACGGGCACGATGGGGTCTCGCTATACCGGAGTTCGAGACCCGTTTAGTATCGAATCGTGAACTCATAGATCAGGGAGGAAGTCGCTACGCTGTTCTGCCTGTTCTCGATCCGAACGCCGGTCGTAGTGACGGTCGAGAATATCCTCGCTAGCGTTCAGGCGATCCTTGACGACTCGACGGGGGACGTCCTCGCGTCGGTAGTACGTCACGCGCCCGCTACGGAGATCGTGCGGTGAGCGAGCCGACGGGCATTTGCTGGCGTGATCGAGATGGGTCGCGTCGCAGTGTTCCAGGTCACGATCATGTGGGCACTCCTCGCCGCGCCAGCAGGGTCGCGTCACTCGGTAGAGCGATTTCCGGAGCGTATTGCCCGCGGGACGACCGTATTCAGTTGTTATCAATGGGTTTCGGCCGTGATCATCAGTCACATCGTGCCGGTGGTAGTCGATGTAATCCTGAAGGTAGCGAGCCGTTGATTCGCTGATTCGATTCCACCGAGTTCCTTTGGTCTGATTCTTCAGCGGCGTTCCGGTTTCGGGACGGTGGACAAAGTGAATCGCCGGGCCGTTGACTCGCGGTGCGTGCCATCTAGATCGAGATCACGGAGATCGAGACCACGGACCGCTCCGGTTCGAGCGCCAGTCTTCCAGAGCAGAAGGACGATGATATGATCACGAGAGCCCGGTTGGGCTCGTTCGAGGTATTTCAGAATCTCGATGCCGCGGTCAGCCGAAAGGGTCGATTCCGAAACGTCCTCGCCGCTCGTCATCGTTGGCAAGGTAACCTGTTCGTAGAGCTTCGCTTGCACGGCGTCTATGTCGGCGGCGAATCGGAGGAATCGCCGGAGAGTAGCCAGTTGACCCTTGAGCGTGACCTTCTTTATTGATTCACGACCGTCGCCTTGGCCGTCTCGCCGCCACGTACGGTATAGGTACAGGTCGCGCCCGGAGAGTTCGGTTAGATCCTCGATTCCCTCCTCGTCGCAGAATTGGAGGAAGGCGCGGAGTCGGTGTTTTTCGCTCCGGCGTGTCGACTCGGCGTGTTCGTCAAGCATGGCGTCGTGAAACATCTTCACCGCCTGCTCCGGCGGGATCGATTCGAGATCGCTCATCGAACCACCACCGAGCCGGCGGAGCCGGCGAAGAGCGAGGAGCTACATCTAACGGATAGTCGTTGGCTTGCGATTCCAGCAATCTTACGAGTTGGGCTTTCGTACTGATTCATGCATCCACCTTGGATGCCACGGCGTGACGCGGAGCGTGTCTCTTTGGACGGGGTCACGCTCCACGGTGTGCCGTGACGTACCCACTATCAGAGCAACGGCACTTAATCGTTGTCATCAATTAGTTACGTGCAATTGTTTGCTTTTGGTTGGCGACACTCTTTTAGCAACAGAAGCGCGTTGCTATGGACATGGCCGATTCTGACCCGCCCGAGCCAAGCGAGTTTGACAAATACATCCAAGAGCACGGGTTCAACTTGACAACAGGTTCATACAATCACGAAGAGATGGATCCTCCAGACTGGATTACCGATCTCGACCGAGAAATCTGCGGCCTCTTACGTCACGGTTTGATTCTTACTCCGTCAGTTCTCGCCAAGAATTTGGATCGACCACGGAGTTCCATCTCGCGGCGGCTCAACACGCTTGAAGCAGGGAATATTGTCGAAAAAGTCGAGCGGGGCCACTACAAGATGACTGAAGAAGGACTTGCAAGGATGTTGCAGACAATTAACACCGACAAGATAGGTAAAGGGTCACCAGACTCCCGAACTTGGCGCACGACAAAGATACTCACCGCAAAAGAAGCAGAAAAGTTAGAAGATAATTGAATGATTCCGATTACCGAAAAGCATTAGATTTGATGATCGATACATCATTATGTGACAGATATCGATTTGATATTATCTCTCCTAACGGCCACTGTTACACAGACATCGTTACTTTTGATCATTTATACCTTCTTTCGCCGACTACAATACGATTATAAAGGAAGGGAAGGGATTCCTAACGACACCTATCAAACGTGGTCGAAAGGTATTGCTTTGGCGACCATAGCAGGTTTACTAGCAACGCTATCGTTATTAGCTGGAGTGACTCTTGCTGATCAGTTGCACATTAACTGGCAACAGCCAAGTCTCCCAGCAACACTGACTGGAACTGGTATCCTTCTATTCTTCGTTGAAGTAATACTTTTGTTGCTTGGTTTTATTTACGTTTCAAGTGAGGAACTGAACTAGGCATGTTATCGAGTGATGATATTACTGAAGACTGTCCAGAACACCGAGAGGAAGACTTAGAACAGATTGACGAGGGCCGGATACAAGCCTTGAGAACGAAACTGGAGGGAGCAGCAGAAGCAGAGACAGAAAATTGCGGTGCTGATATTGATTCAATCAAATCAACGCCATTTTATCAAGAGTTTAAATCTCATACGGAGGTTCGAAGAGATCTAATAGAATTTTTTATTCTCTGGGCCCGGGGTGGAGATAGTGGTATTTCGAATGTGGGAGAATTTTCTGATGTAACCGAACATATTGTCTCCGATTTTGACAACGATCTAGAGAATGATGCTGACTTTAGTGACTATATGAATGGTAATTTTTCGAATTCAGATGAGCGAGACGTTAAGCACTCTCTTGTGCAAGTTGCAATGCTAAACGGCGATGGTCAGAGTAGCTAGTTAGGCAGCTGTAGTCTATCAGCACGATGGGACAGAAACACTCGTAGCATATGCGTTTTCCTATCCTCAACGTCAGTACCGCGACCTCTGAGCCGGTCAAAGTAATGTCCTAATTCATCAAAGTACTGTTGTCTTTCTTCTTCTAGTGCCTCCCAAGAAAGTGATCCCTCACTAGACGCGGATTCCTCATACGAAGTCGTCTCTTTTAGTTTCTGTAGACGCTCCTTCAGCTTCTGTTGAAACTCCGGCTCAGCATGCTTACCAACTTTAGGAAGCGCTTCCAAGACTTCGTAAGGTATCGCTTCGGTAGGGGAACTACCAACCTCAATTACAAGATTGTTCGCCTTATTTGTGACATCAGAACGTGTGGCTGAAGGAACCTGTTGTGCAGTTCGGAATTCTTCCAAGGATTCTATTAATTCACGCGACCACTTCTTCTTATTTAGTGATTCCCCAATTTTGGTTTCGAATTCTTCCGCACCCTGATCTAACGACCTCTCACGGATACTCATATGCCGGGGTTCCAGCTGAATGGAAGCGGAATGTGCTTCCTGTATTGATTTTTCAGCCTTTGTTTCTTCTGGGTGGTATCCTCCAAGGAATTTCTCTCGGTCACGATCTTCAGTAAAAACTACCGAAGTACTCACCGAACTCTCGATATCGGTGGTTCGCGTAGCGGTATTGCTAGTTGAGGAAAAGAACGTAGCTAAGGATGACATATCTCCGATATCTACAGCCACTGGGAGCTGCTCCTCACCCGACGAATGACTAAATCCAACCATAGATTGATTTCATTCTTCGGTTGTCTCATCGCCATCGTTCATCTGTCCGCGTTCGCCATCTATTGTCTCCAGCTCCTCTAACCTTTCGTTCAACTCATCTGTTTGCTCTTGGAGCTTCGTCAGTTGGCGCTCAACGCTTTCCTTCTCATCCTGGGAGACTTCATCAACCCACTCTAAAGCGGAATCAACGGCATGAACATGACTATGCGCAAAATCAAGGAAATGAGCTGGTGATTCCTCCAAATTTAACACCTCAACGGGTCCAGAGTATGCATCAAATTTAATCCGAGGCCTTCTTTCTTCAGCCACGAGTTCAATTTCCGTATTAGTTTCGGTTATTGTATTTTTGAACCCATACGCCTTTTCATTCATTATTGCTTCAAATAAAACAGATAGCTGCGAAGAATATTGATTATGGATTTTCTGTGATTTGTCAACCGCACTTTCATCAATTGTCACTTCTAAATCCGCCCAAAACTGATCAACGTCTTCAAGACATAGCCGAATAAATCGGAATAGTCTTGGCTGATGTCCCGCAAAATTTCGTATTTCTTCTCTAACTTGTTTTGAATTTCCTTGAATAAGCGATCTTTGCCACTCTTTTAGTAGTTGCTCAATTTCCTCATACACAGGGGCAAAGTCCGTCCACAGTTCCTCAAGTTCCTCCTCATACTCACCTTCTGTCATTACTTTGGACCATATATCTCCTCTCTTGAATAGTTTTATTCTGACCGAAATTGTATAATCACTCCCTCAGAAAGATATTTACACAAATCTTACTGATTAATTTCTAATTGAATTCCGAGAGAGTTAAGAGAGACATAGATGGAGTGGGTCGATTAGGTGGTATCTTCTTGGGAGGATCAAGATACTCTGCCCCATCAATATGAATATATTCTACGCCAGCCTGCTCTACAGAGTGGCATGTCTCCCCATTTTGATCAGCAATCCCGATTCCATCAAACTCCCAGTCATCCTGGTTTGATAGCGTATCCGATGTAGATCTATCCGGGTCAAGAGCGAGTTCTTCTAGATCTTGCTTGGCAATCCAGCAGTTAGCATCAGGAGATTCTGCAGATTCAGGATCTTTCTCTTTTTGCTCATCCTGATCAGCGGAAATAAATTCTTGCGCACCGTTCGAGAAATCAACGCGGTTGGTCGAAGTCGCCCAGCACGTTGCCCGAAAAGCCAATTCCTCTACGCTCCGCTCGAATAGTTCTGTCCCGTATGCACCGATATACTCAGCAACATACGAGCCGAGGTTTCCCACAACGTCCTCGGCACCATCGTAATCCCCGGGATCAAGCGCAGTATCTACCCGAGACGTACTAATCGGACGTTTCTCCGTTTCAGGTGCATAGTAGTTGTGCGCACTCGCACCAGCAGTGCCGAAGATGAGTGTCAATCACCGGGCGAAAGTCTGCTTCCGAAACGACTCCATCGATAAAGAGAGCAACGTGAACGTGTCCGTACGCGCTACCCGGATGATGCTCAACGACACGAGCGTATTCCCAGTTGTCCACGTCGGCACCGTTCGATCCGAGCGCCCGATGAAGCGCGGGGCGCACATGATCGGTGAATGAATTGATCACTTCGCGCAAGTGGTCGGCTGGACAGCGCCAACCACCGTTCTCATTCTTGTTCGAGGCAGTCAGCGTCAGCATGACGACGTGTGGGTTCGACGCAGTAGCGAGGAACTGCCGTTCGAGCGCCTTGAGCCGAGCGTAGTAGGTGTCGCCGTACTGCGGCTGGTGAGAGTTTGGCATCGGAGCACGGACGAGATCACCCTCAGGATCACGAAATCGAAGATGCATATGTCGATAGTCGTTGTACCAAGTGAGGAATTCGCGGAGAACGTGAGACCACGCCTTGCTACGAACAGACCCATCCGCTTTGGAAGTCGCCGCCTCTTCACGGAGCGTCGTCCCCTCACGGACGGAAATTGGTCGAGCCGCCCGTTCGGGAGCCGTCTCTAACCACTCGTTGACCAGATCGTTCTTTTGATGCCACCAGCGACGGCGTGACAGCGCGGTGCCGTCAGCCGGCGATTCAGAGCCGCTATCGGGGGCTGACGGGTTATTCTTGGAAGGCCGAGAGCGGGACTCCCAGTCTGGAGCGTGCGGCCCAGTTATGGAAGTTGGATCGCTCACAGCAACCGCCCCCGCACCGCAACCTCGCTCCCGGCGGATGCTCCGCCGGTCGATGCACCGAAACGAACCGCCGGGGGCCGCATGGACCCCACTCCGGTTCGTTTCCGGTGGGTCGGTAGGTGGGTGGATGGAGTTCCCCGCTGACAGCCGGGGCCGAGTATAGAAATCGACAGCAGGCGACGGGGGGCGTTCAGCCGTTGAACGAACTCCGGATTGAGAGCGTGACGGACGAAATGAGAACCGCGAGAATTGGCGCGGTAGAACTCCTGAAGCGTGGTTTCACGCTGAAGGAGGTAACCAAGTGTTGCTGTACGGGCACGATGGGATTTGAACCCACGACCGTCGGATGGCTTCCTCCACACGCAACCGCGCGGAGTTAGAAGTCCGACGCTCTATCCGGACTGAGCTACGTGCCCTCACCGACGAGAACGGGGGACAGTCAAAAAACCGTTCGGAACCGCGGTCAGCCGTCGAACCGATACAGCGACGTGACGTAGGGCAGACGGTCGAACATCGGAATCGCCAGCGGGAGGCCGACGACGGAGACGGCAAGCACGCTCGCGACGTTCGCCCAGAGCCACCCGAGCCACCAGCCCACGAAGACGAAGTAGAGCGCCCGAACGGCGAGCGAGCGCTGGCCGCGAGCGGCGGTCGGGTCGCCGAGACTGCGCGGCTCTTTCAGCGTCAGGGTGGTTGGCACGAGGTTGATGAGTTTGACGCCGATGGGAGCGCCGACGACAGTCGCACACAGGAACCACGCCGCGTTGACGACGACGGGCGTCGCCCACCAGCCGACGGCGACGAACCACAGGGCGCGCGTGAGGAGGGAGCGCTGAGTCATACCGAGCTAAGGCCGAGCGCGGGGAAAAGGCTGCCGAGCGGCGTCGGCGCCACGTCAGAGGGTATAAGGCCGCGAAACGGGTAGCGACTGGTAATGAAGGTACTCGGAACCGTCGGACTCCCCGGAAGCGGGAAGGGGGAGGCCGCGGCAGTCGCCCGCGAGGCGGGCGTCCCGGTCGTCACCATGGGCGACGTGATTCGCGAGGCGTGTCGCGACCGGGGACTCGACCCGGCGGAGCACCACGGGTCGGTCGCGACGGCGCTGCGCGAGGAGGAGGGCGAGGCCGCCATCGCCGAGCGGTCGCTCCCACACATCGAAGCGGCGCTCGACGACGGCGAGACGGTGCTGGTCGACGGCCTGCGCTCCCCCGCCGAAATCGAGCGCTTCGAGGACGCCTTCGGCGACGCGTTCGTCCTCGTGAGCATCGAGGCGCCGTTCGAGACGCGGGCGGACCGCCTCGCCGAGCGTGGCCGCGACGCGACGGACGTGGACCGGGCGGCGCTACGCGAACGCGAGGAGCGCGAACGCGGCTTCGGCATGGACGAAGTGATGGCCCGCGCGGACGTGACGGTCACGAACACGGCGTCGCTCGACGCCTTCCGCGAGCGGGTTCGAGCGCTACTGGAGGACGACCCATGATATATCAACTCGACGTGCGCGTGGTGGCACCGGTTCGCGATACGGAAGTGACCGACCGCGTCGCCGACGCGGTCCGCAACCTGTTCCCGAACGCCGATATCGAGCAGGAACCGGGCCAAATCGTCGGCGAGACACACTCGCTGGAGGCCTTCGCCGAGCGCCTGCACGAACAGGAGATTCTCGACACCGCCCGTCGGCAGTTCTTCGGTAGCGCCGACGAGGATGGGTTCGCGTTCGCGCTGAAGAAGCAAGCGGCGTTCGAGGGGGTCATCAACTTCGCCGTCGGCAACCCGGACGAACTCGGCGACGTCGAGGTACAGGTGACGGTCCACGACCCCGACGTCGAGACGGTCATCGACCACGTCGCGCCGCCGACGGAAGACGGCAAGCCGGTCCAGCCCGACGAGTAGCCACATGGAGTTCACCGTCTCGACCGACGCCGAACGCGACGTGGTGGACATCACGGACCGCGTCGCCGACGCCGTCACGGCGGACACGGGCACCGTCACCGTCTTCGCCGAACACACGACCGCTGGCGTCGTCGTCAACGAGGCCGAGCCGCGGCTGTTGGACGACATGGAGGCGTTTCTCGGGACTCTCGTCCCCGACGAGGGGTGGGCACACGACGAGTTGGACGGCAACGCCGACGCGCATCTCCGGTCCCTAGTGCTGGGGGCGTCGGAGACGATACCGGTGGAGAACGGGAGCCTCGCGCTCGGTCGGTGGCAGTCGGTCCTGCTCGTCGAGTGCGACGGCCCGCGCGAGCGGACGGTCTGGGTCGGTTAGACGAAGACGAGGACGGCGAGATACAGGAGGACGACCCCGAGGACGTCGCAGGTGTTGGTGACGACGGGTATCACCACGTCGTCGGGGTCGAGTTCGAGGTGGTAGGCGGCGTAGGTGGCGACGACGGTGACGACGACGGCGAGGACGGCGAGCGAGAGCCCACTGGACAGGGAGACGGCGAGAACCGTCCACGGCGAGAGAGCGGTCGAACCGGTGAGCGCCGTCAGCCCCCACGCGCCCAGTCCGACGACTGGGAAGATAGAGGCGGCGAGCGCGACGGTGGCGAGGGCGTTGCCGGCGAGCGTCTCGTCGTCGGGGGCGAAAGAGAGCGTCCCGAGGTGGAAAGCGGTGGAGAGACGGGCCGCGAGGATGCTTCCGAGGTTGCCCGCCGTCCCGATAGTGACGGGAACGAGGACGAGTAAGGAGGGGTACCGGAGCAGGGTCGTCTCGAACCGGCCGAGGACGAGCCCGCTCCCGATTTCGACGAGGGTGAGCAGGAGAAGGACGGGGAGCATCGCCCGCGTGATGGCGCTGACGGTCCAGTCGGTCGTCACTCACCCACCCCCCGCGACGAGCGCGACGGTCCGGACGGCTAGCAACAGGAAGAGGACGCCGAAGACGTCGCCCGTCGTCGTGACGAGCGGCCCGACGAGCGTGTCGGGGTTGTGTCCGCGGCGATAGCCCGCGAAGACGACGGTGACGACGACGACGACGAGCGTGATACCCGAGAGCAGGCCGGCGATGACGGCGATACCGAGCAGATGTGGGAGGCTGGCGACCGGTTGGCCGAGAAGCGTGAGGATGGCGACGGCGGCGGTAGCGGCGAACATCGATGCGACGATACCGTTGCCGAGCGCCGCGGCCGCCGCGGCCCGGAGGCGACGGTCACCGGCGCGGACGTGTGGCTCTATCAGCCCCTGATGGAGCCCGGTCGCCAGCCGCGCCCCGAGCGAGCCGTAGACGTTCCCGCGGGTCGCGAGCAGCGCCGGGACGAGAACGAGCAACCCCGGAACCGAGCGGAGGTCGCTCCGCATGCCGCCGAGAACCAGCCCCGCGAGGAGGCCACCGACGAGGCTGGCGCCGAGTGCCGGCAGCGCCTCGCGATACGCCTCGGCGGCCACCTCGCGGACGGTCATCGTCGGAAAGGATGCGGGCCTACATGAAAAGTGCCGGGCTCTGCGGTGATGCGTGTCGAGGGCGTTAGCCGAACGGCCCCATCCCACCCATGCCGCCCATACCGCCGCCACCGCCGCCGTCGCCCTGTTGCATCTTCTTCATCATCCGCTGCATGTCACCGTCGCCCATGCCTTGGAACTGCTTGATGGTGCGCTCCATCATCTTGTGCTGTTCGAGGAGTTCGCGAATCGACTCCTCGTCGACGCCGGACCCGCGGGCGATGCGCTCGACGCGTTCCTGTCCGATGGTCCGCGGGTTCTCGAGTTCCTCCTCGGTCATCGACTTCATGGCGACGTCGAAGGTGCGCATCCGGTCTTGGGTCACGTCCATCGCGTCGTCGGGCAACTGGTCCATCAGCCCGCCGCCCATGCCGGGAATCATGTCCATCACCTGGTCGAGCGGCCCCATGTTGTTCATCGCCTCCATCTGCTTCTGCATGTCCTTCAGGGTGAACGACCCCTCCATGATATCTTGGGGCTCCCAGTCGTCCTCCTCGGTCCCCGTCTCGGCCATCGCGCGCTCGACGCGCTCGGAGAGCTGTTTGAGGTCGCCCATCCCCAGTAGCCGGGAGATGAAGCCGTTGGGCTCGAAGCGCTCGATGTCCTGCACCGTCTCGCCGGTGCCGAGGAAGGCGATGGAGGAGTCCGTCTCGTTGACGGCGGTCAGGGCGCCGCCACCTTTCGCCGTCCCGTCGAGTTTCGTGATGACGACGCCGTCGATGCCAATCGACTCGTCGAACTGCTGGGCTTGGTCCTTGGCGCCCTGCCCGATGGCGGCGTCGAGAACGAGCAACGAGCGGTCGGGGTCGACCGCCGAATCGATTTCCTCGATTTCGGCGATGAGGTCGTCTTCGAGGGCGTGCCGGCCCGCCGTGTCGACGATGTGAACGTCGGCGTCGGCGGTTGCCTCCAGTCCGTCCCGAGCGATTTGGACCGGGTCATCGGAATCGGGGTCGCCGTAGAACTCCACCTCGGCGCGGCCGGCCATCTGCTCGGCCTGTTCGTAGGCGCCGGGGCGGAAGGTGTCGGTCTGAATGACTGCGGGCCGAAGCCCCTTCTTCGAGAACCACCACGCCATCTTCGCGGCGGAGGTGGTCTTGCCCGACCCCTGCAGACCGGCGAGGAGGATGGTCTGCGGTTCGAGCGGAATCTCCGTCGAGTCGCCGATGAGGTCGACCAGTTCCTCGTAGACGATTTTGAGGACGTGGTCGCGGGCGCTGGTGCCGCCCGGTGGCTCCTCCTCCAGCGCACGCTCCTCGATGGAGTCCGAGAGGTCCATCACGAGACTCACGTCGACGTCGGCCTGCAGCAAGGAGCGCTGAATCTCCTTGACGACCTCCGAAACGTCGTCCTCGTCGAGACGGGACTTCCCCTGAAGCGTGGAGAGAGTGTCACGCAGGGAACTCCCCAGATTGTCGAGTACCATTACCCTTCGATACGCGCTTGCGCCGGTAAAGGCTTTGTTCGCGACGAGCGCGGGGAACGCCTATAAGTCGCCCCGGTCCCAACGCGAGTCGATGCAGCGGCGCGCCTATCTCCGGACGCTCGGGACTCTGTCCGCCGTCAGCGCCCTCGCCGGCTGTTCGGCCGACGACGAGGCGAGGGCGGCGACGTCGACACCGGCCGCGAGCGAGACGCCCGACCCCACCGCGACGACCACGCCAACCCCCACCCAGCGCGCACTCGCCCCCTACCGGTCGTGGCTCGTGGCGCCGACGCCAGTAGAGGGGTCGCTATACGAGTTCACCCACCTCTCGCTGTCGGCGGTCAGGCGCGACGCCACGCCGTCGTTCGCCGAGTCCCTGAACACCTTCTGGCGCCAGCGAACTGAGGCGTACTTCGGCGTCTCCGTCCCCGTCGACAGCCTCGATGCCGTCCTCACCGTGAGTCACTCGCGGGACCCCGACGAGTCCTACCGCGTCGCCAGCGGGTCGTTCGACCGCGACGTGCTCAGGCCTCGCCTCGCCGACGCCGGCTTTTCCGCCGACGGCTTCGTCGGCGACGTCCAACGATTCGTCCGCGCCAGCGACGGCGTCCAACGCGTTATCGGGCTTCATCCCGACCTCCTCGTCAGTATCGGCGCGCTCACGTCCGCGACCGACCCGCTCGCCACGGCGCTCGACCAACACGCGGCGGGCGAAGTCCGAACCGAGTCGAACGCCGGAACCGAGGCCCTCGTCGACTACTTCGGCACGGCCGACTACGTGACGGGCCAAGAACTCGAACCCGCCGACGAGACGTACACCCTCAGCACCGCCGTCGCGACGGGGCGACGCCTCGACGTCGGCGAGACCACCTCGTGGGCCGAACGCGCGTACGTCCTCCCGCCGGACGCGACGATAGACCGGGCCGTCTTCGAGGAGGAAATACAGACACGTCACGCCGGTCAGCCGACCGACGAGTTCCGGCGCGAGGGCCGCGTTGTCGCCGTCGCGGGCGAGGTGGAGAACTCGCTGGTCCGACTGGTGTAGGGCTGGAAGGCCCAGTATCGGCGAGCGAAAATCCGGGCGCATGTGGTCCAGACGCGCCGCCCTCGGCGGTATCGGACTCGCCCTCTCGACCGGACTGGCCGGTTGTAGCGCCCTCAACCGACCAGACCCGACCGTCGTCGGCACCGAAGTCGAAGGCGGAATCGAGGCCCTGTTCGGCGATACGGACGTGTACGTCACCGTCCAGAACGACGGCGGCGCCGGCGACGTCGCGGTAACGCTCGAACTCCTCGACAGCGAGGGGACCGTCCTCCTCGACGAGACACAGACCGTCTCGTTCGAGGCCGACGAGCGAAAGCGCGTGACCTTCTCGGTTGACGTGCCGGAGGATACGGAAGAAGTGAGCGCGAGCGCAGAGGCGGCGTAGGATTCGAACCACGAGGACGTCGCTTCGCTCGTCCTCTGGGTTCGAACCGCCCTCGGGATACAGATTTGTGACTCACCGTTCGGTTCGTCACAAAATCTGATGGGCTCGGGCGGATTCGAACCACCGATTTCGGCCTTGTAAAGGCCGCGTCATAACCAACTAGACCACGAGCCCTCGGCACAACGTCTGGCCCCGGACCGAATAACGGTTTCTGTCTCGTGCCGCGAAACCCTTACCGTCGCGCGCCCGATTCGTGGGGTATGCGCGCGATTCGAATCCTTCTCGCCTGCTGTCTCGTCGTCGGCCTCGCCGGCTGTGCAGGTGTGGGAACGACACCCACGGCGACGGAGACAGAAACGTCGACGGCTGACGCAACCGCCGACGCGACAGCGACAGCGACGCCGACGCCGGAACCCGTGGCCACCCCCGGTAGCAACTACGACACCGCGACGGTGACTCTCGTCGCCGCGAACGGGACGGAGTTGGCGACGGTCGACGCGTGGGTGGCCGACACGTGGCCGAAACGCTACACCGGCCTGAGCGACACGGAGGCGCTCGAACCGGGGCACGGAATGCTGTTCATCCACGACCAAGAGTCGGACCACGCCTACGTGATGCGAGACATGGCGTTCCCGCTCGACATGGTGTTTATCGCCGAGAACGGCACGATAACCGAGATTCACCACGCGCCGCTCCCCGAAGACGGCGACGACCTGCGGCAGTACTCGGGGCGCTCGAAGTACGTTCTCGAAGTGCCGCTGGGCTACACCAACGAGACGGGCGTCGAGGTGGGCGACCGAGTCCGTATCGACCGATGACGGGACTCGACGCACTCGCGGAGCGCGAGGGCTGGCGCGTCGAGGGCTTCGCGGCTCGCGTCCACTATCAGGGCGAGGGCGACCGCTACGCCATCGAATACTACGAACCGAGCGACTGCGTCCTCTACTGGAAGGTGAAAGGCGACGGCGAGACGGCGGTGCCCGTGGGCCGAGAGACGGTGCCCGACCCGCTTCGCGAGCGGGTGCAACTCGACCTCGACGCGGCGGGCATCGACCCCGAAATCGAGTCACGGTCGCTGTGACCCCGCGATGCAGTAGCGATTTGTGGCCGGGGGGCGTCGGTCTTCGACATGAGCGTTCAAGCCGAGTTCGACCGCTGGGCGGCGGCGGGGAAGGACAAGGGGATGGAGGAGCGCCACTGGCACACGGCGAAAGAAGCCCTCGCGCGGATGCCCGTCGAGAGCGGCGAGACGGTGCTCGATTTGGGCACCGGGTCGGGCTACGCGCTCCGCGCCCTTCGGGAGACACGGGACATCGGGGCGGGCGTCGGTCTCGACGCGTCGACGGCGATGGTGGAAAACGCCCGGAGCTACACCGACGACCCGGCCCTCGAATTTCTGGCCGGCGACTTCGAACATCTGCCCTTTGCGGCAGACAGTATCGACCACGTGTGGTCGATGGAGGCCTTTTACTACGCGCAGGACCCCGCGACGGTGTTGGAGGAGCTTCGGCGCGTACTTCGCCCCGGTGGCACCTTCTTCTGTGCGGTGAACTTCTTCGAGGAGAGCGTCCACACCCACGAGTGGCAGGACACGGTCGGCGTCGAGATGCAGTTGTGGGACCGCGAGCGATACCGCGAGGCCTTCCGCGACGCGGGGTTGTACGTGGCCGAGCAGAACACGGTTCCCGACCGCGAAATCGAGATTCCGCCCGCCGACGCGTTCCCGACGGAGGACTGGGAGCGTCGCGAGGCGATGGTCGACCGATACCGGACGTGGGGGACGCTCCTGACCGTCGGCGTCGCACCGTAGCGCAGGCGGGGGCTTTTGTCAGCGCCGGCCGAACGCCGAACGTGCCCGCTCGCTCACGACTCGAACTCGCTCGCACCGTCGTCCGCGAGGTGCGAGCGCGCGACGCCACTTTACTCGCCGCAAGTATCGCGTACTACGCCTTCGTCTCCCTGCTCCCGCTGCTCGTCCTGACGACTGTCGTCGCCACCGCGCTCGGTGGCGCCGAACTCCGAACCGCGGTGCTCGAACTCGCGGGGCAGTATCTCCTGCCGGTCGGACAGGGCGTCGTCGGCGACGCGCTGGCGAACACGACCGGTCGCGGCGGCCTGACTGTCGTCGGGGCCGCCCTTCTGCTCTGGAGTTCGCTCAAGCTCTTTCGCGGCATCGACACCGCCTTCGCCCGCATCTACGGCACCGCGCCCCGCGGCCTCCTCGGAAGTCTCCGAACCGGCGCGACGGTCTTTCTCGCGGTCAGCGCCGGCGCGTTCGGTGGCATCGCCCTCGTCGGCGCGCTCACCCTGTTCGAGACGCCGCTCGCGGCGCTGGCCCCACTGCTCATGTTCGGCGTCCTCGTCGCCGCGCTCGTCCCCGTGTACTATCTGACCCCCGCAGCCAGCCTCTCGGTCAAGCAGGCGCTTCCGGGGGCCGTTCTCTGTGCCCTCGGCTGGACCGGACTCGGGACTGCGTTCGCGCTCTACGCCGCGATAGCGACGACGAGCGGGCGGTTCGCGCTCTACGGCATCCTCGGTGCCATCCTCCTGCTCGTGACGTGGTTCTATCTCGCCGGACTCGTCCTGCTGGTCGGCGCGACGCTCAACGCGGTACTCGCGGCGGAAACGGTCGCCCGGAACCGGCAGGTACAACATTCGCGGCACCGAGACGAGCATACGACGGCAATGACCGGCGACGACACGCAGGCGGAGACAGAGCCCTCCCCGGCACCGGATATCGAGGACCTCGAAGACCGGCTGGACGAAGTCCGTGCCGACCTCGACGAGTTCGAAGCCGACGTGGAGGAGCGGACGGTCGACCGCCCCGACCTCGAAGCGGAGTTACAGGCGTACGTCCGCGACCGGATGCGCCGGGGCCACGCCCGCGGCTGGGGTCCCTACCTCGTACTCCTCTACGGCACCGTCATGACGCTCGGCGCCTTCGTC
Organism: Haloplanus sp. C73; assembly: GCF_051195115.1. Lineage (NCBI taxonomy): Archaea > Methanobacteriati > Methanobacteriota > Halobacteria > Halobacteriales > Haloferacaceae > Haloplanus > Haloplanus sp. C73. The sequence continues at coordinate 117,593 of NZ_JBNTJZ010000003.1, forward strand.
CTCCTGAGCGACGTCCTCGCCGTCGTCGCCATGCTCGTTATCTTCCTCTCGACGCTGGGGCTGTACGTCCTCTTCGTCCTCTTCGGCCTCGGCCTCTCGCTTCTGGGCACCCCCGGCCGAGCGCTCCGTCGGCTCCGTCGATGAGCGGAACACGGAGTATATAGGGCTCGCTCCGCACGCTTCGGCCATGACGCGCGACGCCACCGTCGCCGACCGCGGTATCGGCGAGACGAGCGTGGTCGAGACGGCACCCGACGGGCTAGTCGAACTGTTCGGACTGCTCACGTATCTCGGCGACCCCGTCGGACTGCTGGTGCTCGTCGTCGCCGGCTATCTCTTGGCGGAGTACGTCGACGTGTCCGAGACGCGCATGGCCACCGCTATCGCCGTCGCGCTCGGCGGTTTCGCGCTGACGCTCGCGCTCAAACACGCCTTCGCACTCCCCCGGCCACCGGGCGCCGGCACCGACGGCTTCGGCTTCCCGAGCGGTCACGCCATCGGCGCGACGGTCGTCTACGGCGGCCTCGCGGGCGTGCTCGCGAACCGCGGGACGCGCCGCTACTGGGTCGCCGGCGGCGTCGTCGCGCTCGTCGCCGCCTCCCGAGTCGTCATCGGTGTTCACTACCTCGTCGACGTGGTGGTGGGGGTCGGCGTCGGGCTAGCCTATCTCGCTATTGCCTTCCGCGTCGGCCCGGGGTGGGCACCGGAGCGCGTGTCCGCCGCCGCTGTCGGGCGGACGTTCGGACTCGCCATCGTCGTCGGCGTCGCGGCGCTGAGCGTCGCCGTCGTCTTGGACACCGTCGTCGCCGTCGCCGCGGCGATTGGGGGCTGGGTCGGCTGGCGATTCGCCGGCGACCGAGTCCAAGCCACGACTGGCTCGACGCGCCAACTCGTGGCGTCGCTCGCGGCCCTTCCCGTCGTCGCCGTCACCGCGGGCACCGTCGTCGACGGCGGCGTCTCGCTGCCTATGGCTGCGGTGCTGGCCGGTGGCATCGTCGCGCTGGTTCTCGCGGCGCCGGGGCTGGCGGCGGTCGAACGGTCGTCGGACTGACGCGGGTCGAAAAAACGGGGCGTCGCGGCGTTAGAACTTCTCGAGGTAGCGGTCGATTTCCCAGTCGGAGACTTCGACGATGTACTCGCCGAACTCCTGTGACTTGGCCTCGATGAACTTCTCGGAGACGTGCTCGCCCATGGCGTCTTTAATCATCTCGTCTTCCTCGAAGGCCTCGACGGCCTCGCCGAGATTCGAGGGCAGCGTCGTGATGCCGTAGTCCTCGCGCTTCTCGGCGTCGAACTCGTAGATGTTCTCGCGGACCGGGTCGGGGCAGTCGAGGTCGCGCTCGATGCCGTCGAGACCGGCGTGAATCATGGCCGCGAAGGCGAGGTAGGGGTTACACGACGGGTCGGGCGAACGCAGCTCGATACGCGAGGCGGCAGGCACGCGGGCTGCCGGCTTGCGGATGAGCGCCGAGCGGTTGCGGTCGGACCAAGCGACGTAGACGGGTGCCTCGTAGCCCGGCACCAGCCGCTTGTAGCTGTTGACCGTCGGGTTGGCGATGGCCGTGATGGCCGGGGCGTGTTCGAGGACGCCGGCGAGGTAGCTCTTGGCCGTGTCGCTCAGGTTGAACTCGTCGTCGCCGTCGTGGAAGGCGTTCTCGCCGTCCTCGGTGAACAGCGACATGTGGGTGTGCATCCCCGAGCCGTTGATTCGCGCGATGGGCTTGGGCATGAACGTCGCGTGGAGGTCGTGTTCGGCCGCGATGGCGCGAACGACCGCGCGGAAGGTTGCGACGTTGTCGGCCGTCGAGAGGGCGTCGTCGTACGTGAAGTTAATCTCGTGCTGGCCCTGTGCGACCTCGTGGTGGCTGGCTTCGATATCGAAGCCCATGCTCTCGAGGCCGTAGATGATGTCACGGCGCACGTCGGACGCGAGGTCTTTCGGTGCGAGGTCGAAGTAGCCGCCAGCGTCGTTCGTGACGGTCGTCGCGCGACCGTTCTCGTCCTCCTCGAACAGGAAGAACTCCGGTTCGGGAGCCATGTTGACGCTATAGCCCATCTCGTTGGCTCGGTCGATAGCGTTTTTGAGGACGCCACGCGGGTCGCCCGAGAACGGCTCGCCGGTGGACGTGTCGATGACGTCACAGATGAGGCGGGCCGCCGAACCGTTTTCGTCGTTCTGCCACGGCAGGATGGCGAACGTCTCGGGGTCGGGGTCGAGGCGCATGTCCGACTCCTGAATGCGGACGAAGCCGTCGATGGAGGAGCCGTCGAAGTAGATGCCCTCGGTGAACGCCTTCTCCGCCTGCGTCGCCGGCACCGAGACGTTCTTGACCGTCCCGAGAATGTCGGTGAACTGAAGGCGGAGGAAGTCGACGTTCTCCTCGTCAATCTCGTCAAGGACGTCCTGTTCTGTCGCCGTCAAACCGCCGTCCGTCGCCGTATTTTCGTCCGTCATGTTCTGGACAGGGTAAATCTATACTCCTAGTATTAAGCCCTTTTCGTTGACTGCAATTTACTCACGGCACGCAGCGGAATTGGATATTCGTAAATTTCTATACCCCCCGTGCCGTGTGTAACTGCCATGACGTACGAAAATCTCGACGCCAAGCTCATCAACGCACTCCTCGGCGACGGTCGAGCGAGCCTGCGAAGTCTGGCGGAGGAACTCGATGTCTCCGTCACTACCGTCTCCAATCACCTGCGCGACTTGGAGGAGGAGGGCGTCATAGAGGGGTACACGCCGCGTGTCAACTACGACGCTCTCGGCTACGACGTGACGGCCATCCTCCAGTTGAAGGTGGAGGGGAGCGCCCTGCCCTCGGTGACCGAGAGCCTGCGCGAGCAGAAACAGATGATTAGCGTCTACGAAGTGACCGGCGACTACGACGTCATCGCCATCGGCAAGTTCCTCGACACCGACGGCATGAACCAGCAAATCAAGACGCTCCTGACCGACGCCGACATCCGGGAGTCGAACACGAGCGTCGTGCTCAACGCCGCCGTCGAGAACAAGCAGTTCGACCTCGACGTCGACGAGGAGTAACGCCGCGACCCACCGTTTTTCGACCGCCAGCCGGGGAGTCACGACGCTCGCGACTTAGAACTCGTCTTCGAACACGAACGTCCCGTCCCGCTGGACGACTTCCCCGTCGACTTCGATGACCGAGTCCTCGGACATGTCGACTATCATGTCGACGTGTTCGGCGCTCTCGTTGCGCTCGTTCTCCGCGGCGACGGTGTCGGCGTAGGCGTTCCCCACCGCCATGTGGACGGTGTCGCCCATCTTCTCGTCGAACAGCATGTTGTACGTGAACTGGTCGATAGAGCGGTTCATCCCGATGCCGAGTTCGCCGAGATAGCGCGCCCCCTCGTCAGTCTCCAAAATCCCGGTGAGGACGTCCTCGTTGCGCTCGGCGCTGTGGCCGACCACGCGGCCGTCCTCGAAGCGGAGCCGGGCGTCCTCGATTTCCTTGCCCTTCCGGTAGAGCGGCAGGTCGAAGTGGACGTAGCCGTTCACCGACTCCTTGACCGGCGCCGTAAACACCTCGCCGCCGGGGAGGTTGCGCTCGCCGTAGTCGTTGAGCGTCGGGTTGCCCGCGACGGACATGGTGACATCTGTCTCCTCGCCGCTTTTGATGCGCACCTCGTCGGCGCCGTCGAGGATGTCGACCATCTGGGCCTGATGCTCACGCTGGGCCTCCCAGTCGAGGGTGACGGCGTCCCAGACGAAGTTCTCGTAGCCCTCGGTGCTCATCCCCGCGAGTTGGGCGTGGCCGGAGGAGGGGTACTGCGTGAGACACCACCGCTTTTCCAGTCGCTCGTCGAGGACGGGCCGCATCGCCCGGCGATAGGCGGCGTTGGTGTCCGGTTCGACATCGCCTTGTTCGGAGACGTTCTCGCCGCCGCGGGCGATGATGAAGGCGTCCGCCGCCTCGTAGAGCGCGAGTTGGTGGCTCGGCGTCTCGAACGCGTCCTCGTCGCTCGCGCGGAGATACGCCCGCGCCGCGCGGTCGGAGTTGTTCAGAAAGACGGGGTTCGCGCCCCGGTCCCCGAGCAGTTCGTGGAGCGCGACGGCGAGGTCCTCGGCGACAGCAGGCATACTGATGACGACGTTGTCGCCCGACTCGATTCCCGTCGAGTGGTCGACGATGGTCTCTGCGTGAGTGCGAATACGCGGGTCCATACCCCCGCCTTTCGGCGCGGCCGGCAAAGCCTTTCGGAGTGTGCATGTCCGTCGGGCCGTTCAGCGTTCGGGCTCGATGTAGACGAAGCGCACCCGGTCGTCGTGAGCCCGGAGTTTCTCTTCGAGCGCGCGGATGTCGGCGTCGAGTTCCGCGGTGTCGAGTTCGGCGTCGAAGCTCACGTCGGCGGCGACGAGGATGGCGCCCGGCCCGACGAACATCGTCCGGAACCGGTCGACGTGGTCGACGCCGAGATGCTCGGCGACGATGGACTCGAACTCGGCTTCGAGGCTCGGCGGCGCGCTCTCACCGAGGAGGAGGCGCTTGTTCTCCCACGCCAGCGCGAGCGCGAAGAACATGAGGAGGGCGCCGATTATCGTCGCCGAGACGGCGTCGTAGATGTGGTTGCCCGTCAGTCGCGTGAGCACGATGCCCACGAGCGCGATGACCGCGCCGCCGAGGGCGATGGCGTCTTCGGTGAAGGCGGTGAGCGTCGTCACGTCGCTGGTCGTCCGAAACGCCTCGACCAGATTCGACCAGCCGTACGCCTCCATCTGCCGCCGGAGTTCGGCGTGGGCCTTGACGAAGGCGTACGTCTCGAACGCGATGGCGCCGAGCAAGACGAGGATGCTCACGTAGACGGCGTCGAACGTGACGCCAGCCAGCGTCACCATGCCCGGCGCGGCGGAGTGCCCGTGCACGATAGCGTCGTAGCCGTGCTTCAGACTCTCCCAGCCCGCGATACCGAACAGGAGGACCGAGACGAGGAAACTGTAGAAGAACTGTGCCTTGCCGTAGCCGAAGGGATGGCCCTCGCTCGGCGCCTTCCCGCTGTAGCGGATGCCGATGAGCAGGAACACCTGATTGCCCGTATCGGAGATGGAGTGATACGTCTCCGAGAGCATGGAAGGGCTTCCCGTGAGGAGAAAGGCACCGAACTTCAGGACGGCGATGGCGCCGTTCGCGACGAGTGCGGCCAGAACGACCGACTTGCTGCCAGCCATACACGGGTGTCGACCGCCTGCCGATTCAACCTTCCGACCGCAACGGAGTTGCCGCTGGGCGTTCACGACCACCCATGCTCACCGTCTGCTCCGACACCCACGGCACCGAGAGCGCGCGCCTCACCGGGCGCACGCAGGAGGCCGTCGACGCCGCCGACGTGGTCGTTCACGCGGGGGATTTCACGACGGAAACGGTCCTCGACGAGTTCCGCGACCGGGCGACGCGTCTCGTCGCCGTCCACGGCAACGCCGACACGCCCGCCGTCCAAGACCGCCTCCCCGAGGCGGCGACGGCGACGTACGGGGGCGTTCGTCTCGCGGTCACGCACACCCAGCGCGGCGGAGCGACGGCGCTCTCGATGTTCGGCCGCCAGCGCGGGGCGGCGCTCGTCGTCTCCGGGCACACCCACCGCCCGACGGTCGATTCGTCGGCGAGCGCCCCGACGCTACTCAATCCGGGGAGTTACGCCGACCCGCGGGGGCATCGGGCGGCCCACGCCGAACTGTGGGCGCCGGGAACGGAGACGGTGCCCGACGCCCTCCAGCAAGACGTAGCGGCGGAGACGGCGCTGGTCGGTGCGCTCCGGTCACCAGAGGGCGAGCGACTGGGTCGAATACACGTCCCAGCCGCCGGGGGCGTCGAAAGCGAGTGAAGGGGGAGGGCCGAAGCGAGGTCGGGGGGACCACGCATCTCGACGTACAGCCGTCGGTATAATAGAGGCGGCGTAAACTCAAAACGGCGTTGTAGTTTCCGGTGCGAAACGGCTTTGTGGCCGCCGGGTCACGTCATCGGCATGCAGACACCGGTGCTCCAGTCCTCGCTCCTCGACGACCCAATCTTCCTCGCGCTGGTGGCGCTGATGCTGTTGCTCGTCTTTTTCGCCTACCTGCTCATTCGACGCACCCTCCTGTCGCTCCGCGAGGGATACGACGATGGGTATCGCTGACACCGACCCCGACACCGCTTAGTACCCCCCTCACACAGGAACGCACACTCGATGGTTGCAACCGGAACGCTGCTGACGTTCGTCGTCGCCGCTCTCGCCAGTCTCTTTATGGCGTGGGCAATCGGAGCCGGGTCGTCCGGGTCGACACCCTTCGCCGCCGCCGTCGGCGCCAACGCGATTTCCGTGATGCGCGCCGGCTTCGTCGTCGGCCTCCTCGGCTTCGCCGGCGCCGTCCTCCAAGGCGCGAACGTCACGGAAGCGGTCGGCACGCAGTTGATTGGGGGCGTCTCACTGACGGCGACGGCGGCCATCGTCGGCCTCCTCACCGCGGCCATCCTCGTCGCCATCGGCGTGTTCACCGGCTATCCAATCGCCACCGCGTTCACCGTCACCGGCGCCATCGTCGGCGTCGGCCTCGCGCTCGGCGGCGACCCCGCGTGGGCGAAGTACCGACAGATTGGGGCGCTGTGGGTCTTCTCGCCCTTCGTCGGCGGCGGCATCGCCTACGGCACCGCGCGGCTCCTCCGGTCGGAGGCAGTCCCAGAGCGATACGCCATCGCGATACTCGGCGGGCTGGTGGGCGCGCTCGTCGCCACAATCGAGTTCACGCTGCTCGCGCCCGCCGGTGAGACGGCGTCGATTGCGGCCGCGCTCGGCGACCTGCTCCCGGTTGGCACCGCCGTCGTCACGCTCGGCTGTGCGCTGCTCGTGACGGCCGTGCTCTTTCGGGGACTCGTCACCGACCCCGAGGCGACACAGCGGCGCTTTCTCCTCTCGCTCGGCGGCCTCGTCGCGTTCTCGGCGGGCGGGAGTCAGGTGGGACTGGCCATCGGCCCGCTCGTCCCGCTACTGGACGAGGTTGCGGTGCCGCTCCCCGCCGTCCTCGCTGGCGGCGGCTTCGGCCTCCTGCTGGGCTCGTGGACGGGCGCGCCGCGGATGATAAAGGCGCTCGCACAGGACTACTCCTCGCTCGGGCCTCGGCGGTCGATTGCGGCGCTCATCCCCGCGTTCGCCATCGCACAGGTCGCCGTCGCCTTCGGCATCCCCGTCTCGTTCAACGAAATCGTCGTCTCGACGATTATCGGGTCGGGCTACGCGGCGGGCGGCAGCGGCGTCAGTCGAGAGAAGATGCTCTACACCGTCCTCGCGTGGATAGGCTCGCTGCTTCTCGCGCTCACGCTCGCCTACGGGGCGTTCACCGTCATCGACACGCTGGCCTAGCTCTCGGGCTGGGCCTCGGCCTCGTCTGCCGGCCCGTCCTCGTCCTCCTCGTCGTGAATCGTGAGCCGCGCCTTCATAATCCGGGTGTTGTCCACCTGCTCGATGCGAATGGTGATGCCGTCGAAATCTATCTCCTCGCCCTCCTCGACGAGGCGGCCGGCGCGGTTGAAGATGAAGCCCGCGAGCGTCTCGAACTCCTCGCCCTCGGGGAGGTCGAGGTCGAGCATCTCGTTCACCTCGTCGATGTTGACCTCGCCGCGGACGATGACGACGTCGTCGTCGAGGAACTCGAACGGCCCTTCCTCGTCGCCTTCGAGGATGTCGCCGACGATTTCCTCGACCATGTCTTCGAGGGTTATCAGGCCCTCCGTCGTCCCGAACTCGTCGATGACGATGACCATCCGCATCCGGTTGTCCTGAATCTCCTCCAGCAGTTCGTCGACGTTTTTCGACTCGGGGACGTGGAGCGTGGGCTGGACCACGTCGGTCAGGTCGCTGGCGCCCTCGCCGTAGTGTTTCTGCCGGATGAGGTCACGGAGGGTGACGACGCCGATGATGTTGTCGAGGTTGCCCTCGTAGACGGGGATGCGCTCGTGGTCGCTCTGCACACAGGTTTCGATTGCCTCGTCGAGGTCGGCGTCTTTCGGCACCGCCGTCATGTCGAGTCGGGGCGTCATCACCTCCTTGGCGATGGTGCGGTTGAAGCGGAAGATACGCTGGAGCATCTCTCGCTCCTCTTCTTCGATGACGCCCTCGCGCTCGCCCGTCTGAATCATGTTCTGAATCTCGTCGCGAGTGACGTACGTGGACTCGATGGCGGAGCGACCGCCCGTGATACGGTTGATGACCCGCGTGAGGTGGTCGAAGACGATTACCAGCGGGAGCAAGGCGAGTTCGGAGTATTTGAGCGGGCGGGCGATGCGAAGCGCCCACGACTCCGTATTCTCGACGGCGTAGGACTTGGGCGCGCTCTCGCCGAACAGGAGCACGAGCGTCGTGACGCCGAAGGTGGCGGCGAGGACGGCCTGTCCCTGCGAGAGATAGAGGGCGAACAGCCCCGTGGCGATGGAGGACATCGCGATGTTGACGATGTTGTTCCCGACGAGGATGGTGATGAGGAGCCGATGGGGGTCTGACTTGAGCTCTTTCACCACTCTGGCGCCGGGAATCCCCTCCTCGACGAGGGAGTCGACCCGGTGCCGTGCCAGCGAGAACATCGCAATCTCGGAGGAGGAGAAAAACGCCGACAGCGCGATGAGAAACAGGATGGCCACGGAGCCGGCGATAGTGACGGTCGTATCTGTCAGTGGCACAATATCGGCAAGTTGCGCCGGGGTGGCGGCTCCGGCGGCGCTCGCTATCGGCGACAAACCCATGGAAGTACAGACCCTTATCCCGGGGCTGAATTAAGCGTTGTCCTCACAGCGCCGAACGGCCCGAGCGAAGGTCTTAGGCGGATGCCTACCCTATCGAGTCGTATGTCAGACAGCGAGCCGCCGATTACCCTGTATCGGCTGCAGGCGTGTCCGTACTGCGAGCGCGTCGTTCGGACGCTGCAGGACCTCGGACTCGACTACACCTCGCGGTTCGTCGAGCCGATGCACTCGGACCGAGACGTCGTCAAGCGAGTCGCCGGGTCGCGTCCCGTCCCCGCCATCGTCGACGAGCGGACGGGCGTGACGATGTCCGAATCGGCCAACGTCGTCGAGTATCTGGAATCGACGTACGGCGACGGACTCGTCGACGGGGGGTCGGCCTGATGGTCGATTTCGACGTCGTCCCGCTGCCGGACGCCGACCACGTCGCCGAGGGCGAGCAAGCGCCGGATTTCACCCGCCCGCTCGTCAACGGCGAGTTCTGGGAGGACGCGTCGCTCTCCGACCTCACCGACGAGGGGCCCGTCTGTCTCGTGTTCTACCCGATGGACGGCGCCTTCCCGGCGACGTACATCTGGAACGAACTCCGGGACCGCGAGTGGGACGAGCATCTCACCGTCGTCGGCGTCTCCATCTCGACGCCGTACGCCCACAAACAGCTCATCGAGGAGCGCGAGATGCCGTACGACCTCTTTGCCGACCCCGCGAACGGCGTCGCCGAAGAGTACGGCGTCGCCCACGACCTCGACGGGATGGCCGGCGTCTCGGAGCCGCGCCCGGCCGTCTTCCTGCTCGACGAGGACCGCACCGTCCAGCACGCGTGGGTGGCCGAGGAGTGGCCCGACTTTCCACCTTACGACGCCCTCGAAACCGAGATTCGGGCGCTCGTGGACTGATGGAACTCGACGACGCCGTAGCCGCCGCCCGCGACGGCGAGGCCATCGTCTACCCGACCGAGACGGTGTACGGCCTCGGCGCCGACGCCACCGACGCCGACGCCGTCGAGCGCGTGTTCGACCTGAAGGGGCGGTCCCGAGAGAAACCGCTCTCGCTCGCCGTGCCGAGCGTCGACGCCGCGCTCGAACACACCCGACCCACCGCGCGCGAAGAGCGGTTCATGCGGCGCTTTCTCCCCGGTCCGGTGACCGTCGTGGTCGAGCGCCGCGAGACGCTTCCCGACGTCCTCACCGCAGGCCGAGAGCGGGTGGGCATTCGGATTCCCGACCACGAGACGGCGCTCGCGCTCCTCGAACGCACCCCGCCGCTGACGGCGACGAGCGCCAACCGCTCGGGCGAACCGAGCATCACCCGGGTTTCGGACCTCGATACGCGCGTCCGCGAAGGCGCGGCCGTCGTCGTCGACGGCGGCGAGACACCCGGCACCGAGAGCACCGTCGTCGACCCCGGCGAAGGCGTCGTCCACCGCCGCGGGGCGATGGCCGACGACATCGAAGACTGGCTCTCGTAGCGACTCACAGCTAGCCGAACCCGAGCAACGACGCGAGCGAGCGCGTCCGAACGCCACACTCCTCGCGGTACGCGCAGGCGTCGCATTTGGCGTCGTCGTCGATACGCGGCGGCGGGCCGTCGACCGCTCGAAGGGAGCGGACGGTCCGGCGATACGCCGCCCGGTTGCGCGTCGTCGTGTCGACGCGCCGAACCACGCCATGAGCCGGATACTCGACGAGCGCCGCCGGAACCGCTCGCTGTCGCTCCCACGCGAGCGCCTTCGCCATCGCCACCGCGCGGACGCGCTGGGGTCGCCACACCCCCCGCTCCGGTGGACGCCCCGGAGATACGAACGTCGGAACGGGTGGGTCACCCGACAGCACCTTGTGAGCGATACCGCGACACTCCCGGCCCGTCAGCGGTGTGCGCGTCGTCGTCGGGTCGGCGAGTTCCGCCCAGTCGTCGCGGGTGGCAAGACGGTCGAGTGCCGACCGGTACTCGTCGGGGGAGCGCGCGAGCGGTTCGGCGGCGAGTTCGGCGTCGCTGGCCGCGCGGAGCGCCGGGTAGCGAAACGCCAACTCTTGCCGCTCGCGAACCGCCGGCGGCGGCCCGGCGTCGTCGTCGCGCTGTGCGTAGTAGTGCTGGCGCAGGCAGTACGCCGCCCGCGCGAGGCCGCTGAAGGTGAGCACAGGCGGGGTGGCCGCGGCTTCGCACTTGAAAAATAGGGAGGCGCGTCCACGACGGCGGTCAGGCCGACGCGACGTCGTTCATCCCCGACTGCACCCAGTACCAGCCGAGCGGTCCGAAGAAGAGGAACACGAGGAACAGCGCCATCTGACTCTGGTCCGTGACGGCCTCGGCGGCGTCCGAGATTTGCCACATGCAGATGAGGTTGAGGATGGGGACGAACGCGAAGACGGGCGTGAGGTCACGGTTCGTCCCGGCGTCGAGCTGTTTGGCCGTGGAGAAAAACCAGTAGAGCGAGTACAGCCCGATTGTGATGACCGAGAACAGGACCTGCTTGCCGAGCGATTTCTGTTCGAACGCTGATTCGTCGACGATTTGGGCGCTTTCAGTCATGCTTCCGGGCTAACCTCAGCCGCATTCCCCATTAATGTATCCCACAGGACAGTTTGGAGGCGGGGCAGTCGGTTCGAATTTACCTTCGGCCGTGTCACTCGTGGCGGAGCGCAATTATCGACGGCCACGGGCGAAGATGACTCACTCCAGCAGAATCAGTTCTGATACGGCGTCGAGAAGCTATTTCACCCCCGGCGAGAGCGATAACCCGTGAACGACTGTCCACGTTGCGGCGAAACCGTAGACGAAGAGAGCGACTACTGTGGGGAGTGCGGTGCCGAACTCGCGGACGAGGCGGCTCCAGACACGGACCCGTTTCTCGAACGATACGGTGCGGAGCCGCTTCCGCTCGCGAGCGAGCGTGGCGAACTCATCAGTATCTACGCCCAGTTGCTCGGAAGCATCCCAGTCGTCGGGAGCGTACTGAAGCTCTTTGCGGGCATCAGTTTCTGGTGTTACTCGGTGTGGCTGAAAATATTCACAGTCGTAACGCTGGGAGCAGACGTGACGAACCGATTCAAGGCGGATTTCAACTATCTCAAGGACAACTTCTACAGCGAGTACGACGGCACGGAAAAGCCGCCGAAACCGCCGCAGTAATCTGATTGATGACGGGCGACGAATCGACTTCGGCCGACGCTTACTGTAGCAACTGTGGCGAGTCGATACCGGCAACTGCCGGCTACTGCACCGCGTGTGGCGCGGAGCAGGCGACGAGCGCCGAGGCGGACCCCGGTCCAGCGTCGAGCGGGGTCACCAGCTGGGCTATCGGGTTCGCACCGGGGGCGACACTACGGAACGTCCTCGTCGCGGCCGCGTACCTCGTCTTCTACATCGTCGGCATCCCGTTGCTGGTGTATGCGTACTGGGCCCGCGGGGGAAAATACCGGAAACGGACGTATTACGCGCTCGGCGCCCTCGGTGTCGGCTTCGTCGCGTTAGTCGTTCTTCTCGCGGCTATCGGCGCGATGGTCGGTCCAGTGACAGAGACCGGCACGTCGCCCGGTGGAGAACAGGCAGTCGAATCCACACCGACGCCGGAGCCAGCCCCCGCGTTCAGCGTGCGGATACACTACGGCGGGTCGTGGCAAGGCGCGCTCAGCGTAACGGGCGGTGGGTCGAGCACATCGGAGTCGATTTCCGGGTCGGGGAGTCGCTCGATTCCACTCTCCGGTGGCGTCGATATCGTCTCCGTGAACGCACAGAAGCAGGACGACAGCTCTGCGGAGATTGTCGTGCAGATTCTCAGGCGAGGCGACGTCGTCGCCGAAGCCAGTACGACGTCGAGTTACGGGGTTGCACAGACGAGTCAGGCGTTCTGATGGCGGATTCGAACCGCGAGGACGTCGCTTCGCTCGTCCTCTGGGCTCGACCCCGTTCTGCGGTCTTTTTCCCCAAGTTTTTGCGAGGGAGCGAAGCGACCGAGGAAAAAGTGGGATGGGCCCTGCCGGATTCGAACCTCGGTCGTTCCGCTCGCTTCGCTCACTCCACTCCCTGCTTCGAATCGGCAGAACGGACGAGTTCCTGCTCACTGACGTTCGCAGGTAATAGATGGGCCCTGCCGGATTCGAACCAGCGATCACCCGGTGTCCCATGCTCGCGGACGGTCCACGACCAGTATGAGCCGGGGGCTTTAACCAGACTAAGCTAAGGGCCCTCGGGCGTATATCGACCCTCCGGTGTCTTGAACGTGCCGGACTCGGTCGTTCGCTACCAAAAGGTTGAGTAGACCCACACCGTATATCTGTGACGACCGGGTTCGTCGACCGTGGCAGGTCGTACTGCCGAGACCACCCGACGTCGGCACCCACCACACATGACAGACGCTCCCGTATCCAACACTGTTCTCGTCACTATCGACTCCCTTCGCGCCGACGCCATCGGACCGTACGACGGCGAGTACGAGACGCCGACGCTCTCGGCCATCGCCGAACGCGGCACCGTCTTCGAAAACGCCTTCGCGCACGGCAACTGGACGCCGATGTCGTTCCCGTCGATTCTCGCCTCGCGCCCGGTGTTTGCCGACACGGGGCGCATCGGCGTCGACGGCGCGACTACGCTCGCCGAGCAGTTGCAAGCAGCGGGCGTGTCGACTGGCGGCTTCAACGCCGCCAACGGCTTCCTCACGGAGCATTGGGGGTACGACGCCGGCTTCGACGACTTCGACGCCTTCGTCGGCGGCGGCGGCGACGGCCGCGCCGGCGAGTTCGTCGCCGCACACCCGACGTGGGGCGCGTGGCTCCAACTCCTCACCTCACCGTTCCGCCGGGCCGGGAACCTCCTGCGCGGTGGGGCGGACGACCAACCGTTCACCGACGCCTCGCGGATGCTCGATACGGAGCGGGCGGCCACCTCGTTCGTCGCCGAAACCGAGGAGCCGTTTTTCCTCTGGGTCCACTACATGGACGTCCACACGCCCTACGTCCCCGCGCCGCGGTATCTCCGCGACACGGGGCGTCGCGTCGGCAAGACGCGGATGCTCGTCGCACACGTCCGAACGGGGCTGGGCTGGTCGGTCGGCGACCGGACGCTCGCGGACCTGCGCACGCTGTATCAGGGCGCCGTCCGGCAGGTCGACGCCAGCCTCGACCGTCTGCTGGACGCGCTCGACGAGGCGGGCGTCGCCGACGACACGGCGCTCGTCGTCGCCGGCGACCACGGCGAGGAGTTCATGGACCACGGCCACCTCGCACACTATCCCAAACTCTACGACGAACTGGTTCGCGTCCCGCTCATAGTCGACGTACCGGGGCTTCCGTCACAGCGCATCTCGGAGCACGTGGGACTCGACGCCATCGCGCCGACAGTTTGTGACCTCCTCGGCGTCGACCCGGCGGCGGAGTGGATGGGAGAGAGCCTCCTCCCGACGCTCCGCGACGGGACGGCGCCGTCGGAGGACCCGGTGGTGACCGTCACCGTCCGCGGGTCGGACGTGACCCAGCAGCCGATTCCGCGGTCGCTGGACGAGGGCGACCTGCTGGTGAGCGCCCGCGACACGGACTGGGTGTATATCCGAAACACGGAGACGGGGGCCGAGGAACTCTACGACCGGCGCGCCGACCCGGGTCAGCAGACGGACCGCTCGACGGCCGACGACGAGGCGGCGACGGCGGCCCGCGAGCATCTTGGAGCCGTCGTCGACGACCACGTGGCGCTGCTCGACGCGGTGGACAGCGCCGACGAGTCCGACGCCGTCGGCGAGGACATCGAAACCCGACTGAAAGCCCTCGGGTATCGGTAACGCTCATTATGATTCGGCGCTTCCTGCGGGCGATACTGGTCGGTCCGGAGGCGGTTCAGCTCCGCCGATTCTTCCTCGTCGGATTACTGGCCGCCGGGTTCCAGACCGGCCTGCTCGGCGCGCTCGTCGAGTGGGGGAATATCCAGTATCTCCTCGCCGCCATCTGCTCCATCGAGATAACCATCCTGCTCCAGTACGGCGTCAACAACCGGTGGACGTTCCACGCCGCCCGCCATCAGGGCTGGCGCGAGTACGGACGGGGACTGCTGCGGACGAATCTCGTCCGCGGGTCGGCCATCCCCATTCAGGTGGGAGTGTTGTACGCGCTCGTCTCGCTCGCGACCATCCCCTATCTGGCCGCCAACGGCATCGGCATCGTCGTGAGCGGTATCTATCGGTACGTCCTTGACTCGCGCTGGACGTGGCAGGACTGACTTACCAGTCCAGACGCCGTTGCAGGAGCGTCGCGCTCCCGAACAGCCCCAGACCGAGCGCGAACAGGCAGGCGATGGCTGCGTACGTCAGCGCCGGCTGGAAGTTCCGCATCCCCTGATTGACGAGGACGCCGAGGCCGCCGTTGGCGACGAACCACTCGGCGATGACGACACCGGAGAGCCCGCTGACGATGGAGAGTTTCACGCCCGCGAGGACGGTGGGCACGCCGTACCGCAGTCGGACGGCGAGTCGTGCCCGGCGCGGCGCATCGACGGAATCGAGCAGGGAGCGGTGTGATTCGGGGAGCGTCGCCAACCCGCTCGCCGTCGCGACGGCAATGGGGAAAAACGTCGCGAGCGCAATCAGCACCGTCGCGGCGCTGACGGAGATGCCGAACCAGACGAGCAAGAGCGGCGCGGCGACGATGGTCGGCGTCACGCGCGCGCCGACCAGAAACGGACCGACGACGGGGCGAGAGTTTGGAACGAACGCGATGAGCGTGCCGAGTCCGCCGCCGACGGCGGCCCCGAGCGCCCACCCGGCCGCGAGTTTGGAGAGCGACCCCCCCGTCGCCGTGACGAACAGCACTGGCGACGCGAGCAGGGTCGTGGCCACGTCGCTCGGCGCGGGCAGGAAGACGGACGCGTTCGGGATGGTGAGGGTGCCGGCCAGCCAGACGCCGGCGAGAAGCGCGAGGGCAACGAGGCCGGCGCGGAGCCGCTCCGCGCGCGGCGCGACGACCCCGTCGGTTCGGGTGCCGAACGCGCTCGCGTCGTCGGCGCCGTCGGACCAGCGAAGCAGGCGTTCGGCGCCGGAAACGAGGCCGAACAGCGTCAGTCCGATGCCGACGACGAGCGAGACGTCGGCGAACACGAGCGCCGTATCGAGGTCGGCGGCGGCGCGCAACACCGCGTAGCCGAGGCCGCGCGAGGCGGCGAGAAACTCCGCGAGCAACACCCCTTCGACGGCGAGCGGCGTGGCGATTTTTACCCCGGCGAAGACGCTCGGGAGTGCGTTCGGCAGGCGGACGTGTCGAATCCGCGCCCACGTCGACGCCTCCACCGACTGCAGGAGGTCGAGTTGGCTCGACGGAACCGACAGCAGGCCGTCGAGCGTCGACACGGTGACGGGGAAGAAGGTGAGAATCGTGGCCATCAGCACGCGCGTCTGGAGCGTCGCGCCGAAAGCGACTAGCAACAGCGGCGCGATGGCGACGAGGGGGACGATACGGACGGAGAGCAAGAGCGGGTAGATAGCGAGTCGAAGCCGGCGCGACGCCGCCATGACGCCTGCGAAGCCGACGCCGGCGGCGACGCCGACGAGCCAGCCGAGGCCGATTTCGTACGCCGTGTAGCCGAGGTGTCCGACGATGTCCGTGCGGTTGGCCCGGAGCGCGGCCACCACCTCCGTCGGCGCCGGCAACAGGATGGTCGGCACGCCGGAGACGGCCGTCACAACCTGCCAGCCGACGACGGCCACGGCGAGCGTGGCGGTGGCGACGACGGGGTGGGCGAGGCCGGCGGCGAGTCGGCGCGCGCGGGGACGAGCCGCGCCCATTCAGACGGGGAGGTCGTAGTCAGTTGAGACCTGTGCGGCGTAGTCGCCGACGACGGCGGCCTCCGTGTCGAGATACTCGTTCGTCCAGACGTCGGACGCGGCAACGCCGCCGTCGATGACGCCGCCGTCGGCGAGACGGCTCACGACCCGGTCCCACGCGTCGGCGCGCTGGTGGCCCCAGCCGTGTTCGCGGACCGTCTCGCTCAGCACGAGGTTTTTCGCCGTGTACTTCAGTTTGAGGAGGCCCACCTCGCGCGATTCCGACAGGCTGGAGCGAGCCTCGACCATCCGGTCCATCGCCCCCTCGGGGTTGTTGGAGGCCCACGCCCAGCCCCGAGCGGTCGCCCGGAGGAACCCCCGGAGCACGTCGGGGTTCTCGGCCGCGTAGCCGGGGCGGGCGAACACCGTTCGGCCGATGGCCGGCGTGTAGTCGGCGAGCCAGAGCATCGAGGCGTCGTACCCCTGCTGGGAGAGGCCAATCGAGTCGGAGAAGATGCCGACCGCGGCGTCGACGTTGCCCGAGAGGAGGTTCGACGTCTGCTGTTCGACGCCGACGTTGACGAGTTCGACGTCCTCGCGAATCCCCTCCTGTTCGAGCAGCATCTCCAGATACGTCATCGTCTTGGCCGACTCGGCGACGACGGCGACGCGCTTGCCGGCGAGTTGTGCGGGGTCGGTGAGTGCCTCGCCAAACTGCTCGTCGACGGTGTAGATGGCGGCGTTGGAGTCCTGTGCGCCCGCAAAGGACCGAACGTCGAGGTCACGGTCGCGCGCCTGCAACAGCGCGACGCCCGTCCCCAGTCCGAGGTCCTGATTCCCGAGACCGACCTGTTTGGCCGCGAAGCCGCCGCCCTGTCCCGAGACGAGGTCGACGTCGAGGCCTTCCTCCTCGTAGAAGCCGTTCTGGTCGGCGACGAAGTAGCCCGCCTGCGTCGCGTTCGGCTTCCAGTTCAGAATGACGGACACGTCGGTCGTGCCGCCCGAATCCGCGCTGGCACTCCCCCCCGAGTCGCCGAGACAGCCCGCGAGTCCGGCGCCCGCCGCCACGCCCATCGCCCGAAGCGCGTCACGCCGTGTAGTGGTAACCCAAGACATACGCGTGGGTGGAGGTGGGGGTATTGATACTTAAACATTTCATCGTTATTCTTATTTATAGAGAATAGCCGTGCGAGCGAACGGCTCGTCGGGTAGCGGTTCGAAGAAGCGCCGTCGCCAGGGCTCGAACCTGGGACCACCTCGTTAACAGCGAGGTGCTCTACCATCTGAGCTACGACGGCTCAGTTTCCGATAGTTGCAGTCTACCCAAAGGGCTTTCGCTTTGACCCGCTCCCCGTCGGCTGGTCACGTGGGGCGCGACGCCACACCGACACGCTTTCCGCTCGCCGGAGCGAGACGCCGCCATGAGCGACTTCGAGGCCGTCGTCACGCACGTCGCCGACCGCGTGACCCCGGACGCCGCGGAACGGGAGCGCCTCCGTGACGCGGTCGATACCCTGACCGAACGCGTCCACGACGCACTCGCCGACCTCCCCGTCGAGGGTGACGTGGTACAGGTCGGGTCGACCGCCCGCGGGACGTGGCTCGCCGACGACCGAGATATCGACCTGTTCGTCCGCTTCCCGCCCGACCTCCCTCGCGCCGAGTTGGAGCGCTACGGCCTCGACGTGGGCCGACGCGCCCTCCCCGAGGGGCGGGAGGAGTACGCCGAACACCCCTACGTCACCGGCGAAATCGACGGCTTCGACGTCGACCTCGTCCCCTGTTACGACGTCGCCGACGCGACGGCCATCCAGTCTGCGGTCGACCGCACCCCGTTTCACGACGCCTACCTGCAAGAGCGCCTCGACGAGTCGATAGCGCGCGACGTACGCCTGTTCAAGGCCTTCCTCACCGGCATCGGCGCCTACGGGAGCGACCTTCGCACCCGCGGGTTCTCGGGCTATCTCTCCGAACTCCTCGTCCTCGAATACGGCGGGTTCGAACCCCTCCTCCGGGCCGCCGCCGACTGGCACCCACCGGTCCGCCTCGACCCCGAGGACCACGGCACGGCGACCTTCGACGACCCGCTGGTCGTCATCGACCCGACCGACCCCGAGCGCAACGTCGCCGCCGTCTGCGCCGCCGAGAACGTCGCCCGCCTCCAGCACTACGCCCGTGACCTCCTCACCGACCCCCGCGAGTCGCTGTTCGTCCCGAGCGACCCCGACCCGCTGGACGCCGACGCCGTCCGCGACCACCTCGACCGGCGGGGCACGACTCCCGTCGCCGTCGCCTTCGAGACACCCGACCTCGTCGACGACCAACTCTATCCCCAACTCCGCAAGTCGCTCGACGGCATCGCGGGCGAACTCGACCGCCGCGGGTTCGCCCCGCTCCGCACGGCGACCTTCGCCGACGAGCGCGCGGTCCTGCTGGTCGAACTCGCTGTCGCCGAACTCGCGGCCGTGACCCGGCACGACGGCCCGCCGGTCGACGTTCGCGAACACGCGACCGGCTTTTACGACACCTACGCCGAGCGCGACATCTACGGCCCCTTCCTCGACGGCGACCGCTACGCCGTCGAGCGCGAACGCGAGTTCACGACGCCCGAGGCCCTGCTGGCGAGCGACGCGCTCTTCGACGTGGCGCTCGGGGCACAAATCGAGACGGCACTCGACGACGAGTACGACCTCCTCGTCGGCGACGACGTGGCGACGCTCGCCGACTCGTTCGGCGTCGAACTCGCCCGCTACTTCGACCCGCGCCCCTAGGCGAGGCCGTGAATCGCTCGCACCTCTGCGAGCAGGTCGGTCGTGTCCTCGGACGGGTCGTCGTCGTCCTCGACCGGCGCCCGCCCGTCGAAGGTTTCGTGGATGGTAGCGACGCTCTCGGAGAGCGTGTCCAGCCCGTAGCCGCCTTCGAGAACGAACCCGAGGCCGGCGTCGACGTCCGCCGCCGCCTCGCGAACCCGGCCGGTGAGGCGGGCGTACCCCTCCGTCGAGACGCGCATCCGCGAAATCGGGTCGTGGCGATGGGCGTCGAAGCCCGCGCTCACGAGCAGTAGGTCGGGGTCGAAGCGCGCGATAGCGGGGCGAATCGCCTGTTCGAACGCGAGGAGGTAGTCGGCGTCGCCGGCCCCGGAGGCGAGCGGGACGTTGAACGTCGCGCCCTCACCGGCACCGTCGCCCGTCTCGTCGAGAGCGCCGGTTCCCGGATACAGGCCGTCCTCGTGAATCGAGGCGTAGAACACGTCGTCGCGGTCGTAGAAGATGTCCTGCGTGCCGTTGCCGTGGTGGACGTCCCAGTCGAAGATGGCAACGCGCGTCGCCTTCCCGTCGTCGAGGACGGACCGCGCGGCGACGGCGACGTTGTTGATGAAGCAAAACCCCATGGCCTCGTCTGCCGTCGCGTGGTGTCCGGGCGGGCGGCCGATGGAGAAGGGCGTGTCGCGGCCGTCGTCGCCCGCGAGAGCGCGCTCGGCGGTCCACTGGGCGAGACCGGCGCTCGCGAGCGCGGCGTCCCACGTCCCCTCGGACGCGACGGTGTCGGTGTCCCAGTCGCCGCCGCCGTCGGCACAGAACTCGCGGACCGAGTCGACGTAGTCCGCGTCGTGGACAGCGGTGACTGCCTCGACCGAGGCCGGGTCGGCGTCGACGTAGGTCACGGCGTGGCGCCGGGCGAGTTGGCGGCGGATGGCACGAAGCCGGTCCGCCGCTTCGGGGTGGCGCTCGCCCGTATCGTGGTCGAGACAGGTCTCGCTGTAGCCGAACTGCATCTATTCGAAAAGCTCGAAGTACGTCTCGATGTCCTCCGCCTGGATGGTCCGCCGGTCGGCGTGATTGGCGAGTGTCGCCGCCGCCGCAGCGACGTTGTCCGCGTAATCCTCCAGGATGTCGGCGAGGGCGATGCGGGCGTCCATAGAGACGCGATAGCTCTCGTCGATGTCGAGGCGGGCGATGCGGTCGACCGGCGCGACGGGGAGTTCGAGCGAGTCCCGGTCGACGACCTGTTCGACGCCGAAGTCGGCGGCCATCAAGGTCTTCCGACCGTCCGCCGTCGCCTCTTTCGCCGCGTCGACGGTGAGGTCCGCCCCGTGGCGCTGGATGCGTCGGGCGAGTTCCTCCGCCGCACCCGCGCTCACCCGAAGGTCGCCCGCGTTCCGACGGATAATCGTATCTACCGGGGCGAACGGTAACTCGACGCTCATACCCCGATAGGTGTCCGTGGCGCGTATAATCCTTTCCGTCGGCCTTAGTACACTTCGTCGGCGTCGATACGGCCGTCGTGGAGCGAGCCCCGAACCGTCACTTCCTCGCCGAGTCGGAGGTCGGCGTCGGTGTCGACGCTCCGGGTTTCCGTCCCGTCGTCGAGGACGACCGGACTGCCGGCCTGTACGACCGTCCCCGTGAACTGGACCGTCTCGCCGTCCTCGGATTCGGCGTCGGCGGTCGTCGCCGTGGCCGCGGTGGCCCCGCCGTCGCCGTTGCCGTCGCCGAAGGCGTCGAGGCCCGGACTGCCGTCGCTTCCCCCACTGCTACCGCCCGCGTCCGTCCCCGGCGCGTCGCTCGGCGGGTCGGTGACCGTCACCGTCGCTCGCCACCCCGCCGAGGCTTCGAGGTCGTCCTGCCACCCCTCCTGAATCTCGGCGTCGGTGACGACGACGTAGTCCGCGAGGTCGACGTCGAAATCCGCCTTCTCGCCCCACAGAGCGACGCGGATGTCGCCCGTCTCGTCTTTGATGCGGACGTTCCGAACCTGCCCTTCGGAGCCGTCGTCGCGGTCGAAGGTTCGCTTCTCGTCCGTCTCGATGACGCCGCCCGCGATGTCTGCCGTCTCGTCGAGTTCGAGGTCGGCGATGTCGGTCGTCTCGGGGTCGTAGTGGACCTCCTCGTCAATTTCCTCGACGGCACCCCGGGAACCGACGTGGAGTTCGAGGTCACCGTCGCGTTCGCGGACGTAGCCGTCGACCACCTCGACCGACGTGCCGGTGTCGAGTTCGGTGGCCCGGTCGGCTCGCTCGTCCCACAGCGTCACCCGGACGCGGCCGGTTTCGTCGCCGAGCGTCAGGTTCGCGACGCGGCCCTCGGAGCCGTCGTCGCGGTCGAACGTCCGCACCGAATCCGTCGCGAGCACCCGACCCCGCAGGTTCACGTCGGAGAGGCCGAGCGAGAGGTCGTCGACGCGGTACGTGTCCTGAATCTGGACGTCCACCTCGGCCTCCTCGTCGACTTCTGCTTGGTCGGCGCTGACCTCGACACCGCTGTACCCCTCCTGTGGTCGACCCTTGATTCGGATGACGTCGCCGACGGCGAGTTCGCCGTCGTCGACCGACTGGGCCATCCGGTCCCAGAAGGAGACACGCACCTGCCCGGTTTCGTCGGCCACGTCGACGTTGATGACGCGGCCCTCCTCGGCGTCGTCGTCAACGTCCTCGCCGTCGCGTTCGAACGTCCGCAGGTCGCCGACGCCGATGACCTTCGCGAGGAACTTCACCTCGTTCATGTCGGGGTCGATGTCGGCGACACCGCTCACCTCCTCGTCTTCGAGTTCGTGAGCGATGAGCATCGCTGCCGTCTCCTCGTCGGCCAGCCCCCCCATCTGCTCGACCTTGTCGTGTACGGCGGCCTCGAACTCCTCGAACTCGACGTCGGTGTCGAGGTCATCGTACACGTCCTCGATTACGCCCATCGTATCCTGCAACAGGCGAACCCGTCGGTTAAGCGTTGTCCTTGCCCGAACGACCCGCCGCAGTCTGTCGATTTCGGCGTCTGCGCCATAGCGCTCACAGACAGGGATGAGCCGGCACCCGGGAAGAACCTACGCGTCGAGTTCGTGGGCAGTGTCCTCGCTCCCGTGGTCGCCGCCACCCGTTATATCGGTGACCGTCACCCGACCGCTCGGCGTGTCGTGAACCACGCGGACCGACGTGACGCGGTGGTCGAGCGCAATCGTCGCCGCGTACGACCGATAGACGAGCGCCTGCGTACACGACGTGTCAGGCGGCGCGTCTCGCTCCGTCGTGACGACGGCCACCAGTTCGTCGCCCTCGACGGTCGCCGAGTCGAGACTCGCGACCGAACACCCGTTCGGCCCGGTGATACAGCCACTGATTCGGACCGTCGTCGTCGAGGCGTCGACCGTCGCCGTCTCGCTGTCGCCCTCCGAGCACTCGCCCGTGTCCGTGAGGTCGCGGTCGGTCACGCGCGGGTCGTCGCCGTCGCCGCCACCGCCCCCCGCACAGCCACCGAGGAGCAA
Source organism: Haloplanus sp. C73 (assembly GCF_051195115.1). NCBI lineage: Archaea > Methanobacteriati > Methanobacteriota > Halobacteria > Halobacteriales > Haloferacaceae > Haloplanus > Haloplanus sp. C73. Next base: position 140,318 of record NZ_JBNTJZ010000003.1, read on the forward strand.
GAGCGGCGTCGTCCGAAGTAGCGTTCGCCGGTGCATACCCGTCGGTGGACCGGCGACGACATACCCTTTCGGGAGACACAAGAGACCGTTTGACGTTCCCGGCGGCGTATCGTAACCGTCTTAAGTAACTCCGGGGTATAGGTAGATGAGTCCTGATAGGGTAGTGGACTATCCTCTTGGCTTGCGGAGCCAGGGACCGGAGTTCAAATCTCCGTCAGGACGTTCACTTCAGTCGTGACCTGACTTCGTCAGGTCACTCCTTCGCTCACGACCTGACGTGCCCCACGCTCGCTACCGCTCGCGTGGGACTCCGTCAGGACGTTTCTGCCGACATTACCCGACGAGCGTAGCGAGTCGGCTGTCGACAGAACGGAGACACGGAGATTTAAGCAGGAAAGTCACAGCGCCGAGCGACAGCGAGGCCACCGTCCGCGACGACGCGGTTTTTGCGTCTCGGGCCGCAATCGGGGGTATGGACGAGGCGCTCCGGGCGGGCATCGCCATCTACAACGCCGGCGACTACCACGCCGCTCACGACGCGTGGGAGGAGCGATGGCTCGAACTCGAATCCGGCACCGACGACGAGCGACTGCTACACGGCCTCATTCAGTTCACGGCGGCGATTCATCACGCCCGCGACCGCAACTGGAGCGGGGCGACCGGACTGGCAGAGAGCGCCACGACGTACCTCGATGGCCTCCCTTCGACGTACCGCGGCGTCGACCTCACTTCCGTCCGCGCGGCGCTCGAACGTCTCGACGCCGACCCGGTGTGGGTCGAGCGTCGCGCACCCCCGCCGCTCCGACACGAGGAAGCGGTCGTGATGCCGGAGGACCTGCGCTTCGAGGCGGCGGCGGTGGCGGCGCGCGTACTGGCGGCGGCGTATGGCTACGACACCGCGACCATCGACCGGGCAATCACGTTCGCCCGCGAGGAAATCGAGGGCGGGGAGCAGACGCTCTTTACGACCGCCGTCATGGAGTTCGTGACCGCTGACGCGGCGCGGGCGCTCGTCTACCAGCGACTCGCCGAACACGTTGAGCGGCGCAACCGGGAGTACGAGGACGTCGACGGCCTGTTCGAACCGTGACTCACGACGTCCGCGGGTCGTCCCGCGGCGCGTCCTGACAGTCTTCGAGGTGCTCGGGAAGGATATCGACGGTAGCATCGCAGAATGGACAGGTTCGGCGCATGGACACACACAGATGTGTGCCGGACTGGGTTAAAACTGCTCGCCCGTCTCAGAACAGCGAGACGGCGTAGGCGAGCGACGAGAAGACCATGAGGAAGACGAGCACGAGGGCGAGAATCTGCTGTCGGTCCATACGGGCGTATGCCACCTCGGAGAGGAGTAGTTTTCGTCTCCGTTACGCGTCTTCGATTGGGTCGCCCGCCAGCGTGTACTCCGCCGAGTCGTCTTTGGGGTCGTAGCCCAGCACCTCTTTCGCGCGCTCGATGGAGTAGTACTTGCGCTCGTTGTCGGAGATGCCGTAGACGATTTCGTACTCGTAGTCGGCGGTGAGACAGCAGTCGAAGAGGTGGGCGCAGTCGCGGTGCGAGAGCCACATCGCCTGCCCGCGCTCGTAGTTTCGCGGCGGATGGCCCTCGGTGAGGTTGCCGATGCGGACGCAGGCGACGGACAGGCCCTCGGCGTCGTGGTAGTAGCGCCCGAGCGTCTCGCCCGCCGCCTTGCTGACGCCGTAGAGGTTGCCCGGCCGCGGGAGTTCGGACCCGTCGAGGCGGTAGTCGTCGTCGGTGCGGTACATATCGGGCGTCCGCTCGTCGGTCTCGTACGCCGAGACGGCGTGATTCGAGGAGGCGAAGACGACGCGGTCGACGCCGGCCTCGACGGCCGCCTCGTACACCGTCTGGGTCCCGTCGATGTTGTTCGTGAGGACCGAGTTCCACGGCGCCTCGGGACGGGGGTCGCCGGCGAGGTGAATCACGGCGCCGACGCCCTCCATCGCGTCGGCGATGGCCGCCTCGTTGGTCACGTCCGCGACGACGACGTCGTCCTCGCCGACGCCCGTGGGGAGGCGGTCGCTCGACAGCGGTTCCCGGTCGAGCAGTCGCCACTCGTAGGCGTCGCCGATCCCGCTGAGAATCGCTTGCCCGACGCGGCCGCCCGCGCCAGTCAGTAGCACCGGGTCGTCCATTCGACCGTCAATGGGACCACCGAACCCAAGTAATATCCGATTTGCCGGTGCGAGACTGGGGACGCGGCGACAGGCCTTACCGAGACGCGAGCGAGGGACCGATATGGTCACCGACCCACAGCGTGCCTGCTTCGAGGCGGGCATCAAGTTCGGCTCGCTCTATCACCAGTTCGCGGGGACGCCCGTCTCGCCCGACAGCGCGCCGAGTCTCGAACGCGCGATGGAAGAGTCAATCGAGAATCAGCCGTTCTGCGAGGCCGTCGACGTCGATATCGACGCATCGGCGCTCGAAGACGCCGCCGACGACCACGGGTACGTCGAACTCACGGGTCGGTTCATGGAGGTCGAGATGCGAATCGTCTACGAGGGCGTGACCGTTCGGACGGAGATGGTGATGGAAGACGGCTACCCCCTGATGCAGCTAGTGACCGTCGAATAGCGGTCGCTCGTACCCCGGATACACGACGTTTCACTTTCACTTTCGGGCGTGCGTTTAACCCACATGACGGCGAACGGATGGGCATGAGTCAGACGACACTGGGCGACGACGAACTCTTCGGCGAGGCGGCGGCGGAGGTTCGCGCGGACGTGGAGGAACACCTGTCGAAGGCGCGGGCCGAACTCCCCGATTCGACCGATATCTGGGAGACGGAGGCGGACAACGTCCTCGGCGTGTTGAACGGGCTTCGGTCCGCGCTCGATGTCGGCGACGCCGAGGAACACCTCAGGCAGGCGAAAAAGTGGTACACGATGGGCGAACGCGCCGACGCCTTCGAGGACGCCGACGACCTTGCCGCCGCCATCGAGGAACTCGACGCCCTCATCGAGTCCATCGAATCGGCCCACGACGGGGTGAGCGACCTCACGAACGCGGTGCCGGAGCTTCGTGGGTCACTGCAGGAGTTCGAAACGGACGAAGAGTAGTCAGCGGTTCGGCGGCCGAGACACGTCGCGCTCGGCGACCGCCTGCAGGAGTCGGTCGAGCGCGGCCGCCGACAGGTCGAGGAGTTCGTCGCCCAGCGCCGCGTCACCGGCGTCGGGGTCACCGACCACGCCGTTCTCGGTGAACTCGGCGGAGTCGTGAGCGAGATTCGTCCCCGAGGTCCAGTGCCCCCAGCCGTCGCTGGCCCCCGCTTGCGCCTCGTCCATGCGGTCCTCGTGGACGAGTTCGGGATGGGTCGCGCGCAAGAGTGCCGTCTCCAGCGGGCCACCGTGACCCATGTCGGCGGCGTGGTCGCCGACCGCCTCGAACCACGTGAACGGGACGGCGTAGGCGTCGTCGTGCCGGGTGATGGTCGAGGTCACCTCGCCGAGTGCGGGGACGTTGCCGCCGTGGCCGTTGACGACGACCACCCGGTCGAGGCCGTGATGGGCGAGACTCTGTACGACCTCGCGGACGTACTGCCGGAAGGTGTCGGGCGACACCCAGAGCGTCCCCGGGAACTGGCGGTGTTCCTCCGAGACGCCGACGGAGACGGGGGGTGTCACCGCCACGGTCCCGTCGTAGCGGTCGGCACCCGCCTCGGCGACCGTCTCGGCGTGGAGGGCGTCGGTTCCGAGAGGGGCGTGTGGTCCGTGCTGTTCGGTGCTGCCGACCGGAACGAGCGCGAGGTCGGTGTCGGCGTCCCGTACGTCGGTCCACGTCGCGTCGGTGAGGTGCATATCCGCATCTCGACGGCCGGGGCCTTCAACGTCCGGCCGGGCCGTGTGGTACCCGGTACCATTAGGGACTGCCAGTCCCACATACAATGCGGGGAATCATCGTATGGACGGAGTGGGCGACACGGAGCCGGGGGGACAAATCCGGGTGCTACACGTAGACGACGACTCGGAGTTCGCCGAGATGGCGGCGACGTTTCTCGAACGGGCGGACGACCGGCTCAGCGTCGAGACGGCGACGAGCGCTCGCGAGGGGCTGGACCATCTCGAACGCGGGGCCGTCGACTGTGTCGTCTCGGATTACGAGATGCCGGAGATGGACGGCATCGGGTTTCTGGAGGCCGTCCGCGAGCGCTGGCCCGACCGGCCCTTCATCCTCTTTACGGGCCGGGGGTCGGAGACGGTGGCGAGCGACGCCATCTCGGCGGGCGTGACCGACTACCTCCAGAAGGGGTCGAGTACGGAGCGATACGAACTGCTCGCGAACCGCATCGGGAACGTCGTCGAGGCTCGCCGCTCCCGTCGAATGTTGACCGAGCGGACCCGGCGACTGGAGACGCTCATCAGCAACCTGCCGGGCATCGTCTACCGCTGTCGGAACGAACCGGGGTGGCCGATGGAGACGGTCGAAGGAGAGGTAGAGCGGCTCACGGGGTACAGCGCGGGCGCGCTGGAACGGGACGACGTGTCGTGGGGCGAGGACGTTCTCCACGAGGCTGACCGGGAGGAGATATGGGAGACGGTTCAAGCACAACTCGCGACCGAGGAGTCGTTCGAGATGACCTACCGTATCGTGACGGCGGGGGGCGACACGAAGTGGATGTGGGAGCGGGGCCGCGTCGTCGAGCCGTCCGGTGGCGAGTTGACGGTCCTCGAAGGGTTCATCACCAACATCACCGACCGGAAGGAGCGAGAGCGGGAACTCGAACGCCGGACCGAGGAGTTGGAGGAACTGACGACCGAACTCGAAGAGCAGTACCGCTATCTCTTCGAGGAGGCGCCGGTCATGGCCGTCGTCACGCGTACCGAGGACGGCGAACCAGTCATCGACGACTGTAACCGGCGGTTCGCCGAGACGCTGGGCTACGAGCGCGAGGCCGTGGTGGGGGAGCGACTGGCGACGTTCTACACGCCGGAGTCGGCACGGGAGTTACTGGGGGGCGGCTACGACCGGGCGCTGGCCGGCGAGTTCGTCCGCGAAGACCGGGAACTGGTGACCGCCGACGGCGACGTCGTCGAGACGCTGTTGCGCGCGGTGCCGCGGTACGACGCGTGCGACGAGGTTGTGGGTACGCTCGCACTCTACGTCGACATCAGCGAGCGCAAGGAGTTGGAGCGAGAGAAGTCCCGATTGGAGGAGTTCGCGAACATCGTCTCGCACGACCTGCGGAACCCGCTGAACGTCGCCCAGAGCCGAGCGAAACTGGCGCGGGAGACGGGCGACCTCTCGCATCTGGACGCCGCGATGCGCGCTCACGAGCGGATGGAGGCACTGGTCGAAGACCTCCTCACTCTCGCGCGGACGGGCGAACACGTCGACGAGCCGGTGGCGGTCGACCTGTCGTCGCTCGCCGAGCGCTGTTGGACGACGGTCCCGACGGCCGAGGCGACACTCGTCACGCAGACGGAGCGGTCCGTCCGGGCCGACCGGGACCGACTCCAACAACTCCTCGAGAACCTCGTCCAGAACGCTGTCGAACACGGCTCGACAGGCAATCAGACTCCGTCTGATGACGCAGTCGACCACGGCGGCAAAGCGGTGACCATCACAATCGGCGAGATGGCAGACGGTTTCTACGTCGCCGACGACGGCCCGGGCATCCCCGAGTCGGAGCGAGAAGATGTGTTCGAGGCCGGGTACTCGACGGTGGAGGACGGGACGGGCTTCGGCCTCCGCATCGTCCGACAGGTGGCGGAGGCCCACGAGTGGGACATCGACCTGTGCGAGAGCGAGGGAGGCGGCGCTCGCTTCGAGTTCCGGGGCGTCGAGTTCGACTAATCGGTGCCCGAAGTCGATTCCTCGACGTCGGCGCGTGCCCCCCGGTCGGTCGCCCGGTCGACGAACTCGGCGGGAAGGGCGTCGATTTCGCCCGCCTGCACGCTCCACAGACTCGCGTAGAGGCCGTCGGTCGCCAGTAGGTCCTCGTGAGTCCCTCGCTCGACCACCTCGCCGTCGTCGAGGACGACGATTTGCTCGGCGTCTTTCACCGTCGAGAGGCGGTGGGCGATGACGAACGTGGTTCGGTCCGCAGTCAGTCGGTCCAGCGAGCGCTGAATCAGCATCTCCGTCTCGGTGTCGACGTCGCTGGTCGCCTCGTCCAGAATCAGAATCTCGGGGTCTTTGAGCATCGCCCGCGCGATGGAGAGGCGCTGGCGCTGGCCGCCGGAGAGTTTCACGCCGCGCTCGCCGACCATCGTGTCGTAGCCGTCGGGGAGGTTCGTGACGAACTCGTGGGCCTCGGCGGCCTTCGCGGCGGCGACGATGTCCTCGTCGCTCGCGTCGAACGTGCCGTAGGTGATGTTCTCGCGGACGGTGCCGTAGAAGAGAAAGGTCTCCTGACTGACGTAGCCGATGGCGTCGCGGAGGCTGTCGAGAGTCACGTCGCGGACGTCCTGTCCGTCGATTCGAATCGCGCCGGCGTCGACGTCGTACATCCGGAGGAGCAGTTTCAGCGCCGTCGACTTGCCGGCGCCGGTTGGGCCGACGAGCGCGAGCGTGTCGCCGCCCTCGGCAGTAAAGGAGACGCCGTCGAGGATGGTCTCGTCCTCGTAGCCGAAGGTCACGTCGTCGTATTCGACGCGGCCATCGTCGACGGCGAGTTCGGCGGCGTCGGGGCGTTCGTCGATGCCCGCGTCCTCGTCCATCAGCCCGAAGATGCGGGCGGTGGAGGCGTAGGCCCGCTGGTACATGTTGATTATCTGCCCGAACTGCGCCATCGGCCAGATGAAGCGCTGGCTGTAGAGGATGAAGGCGACGAACTCGCCGGGGCGGAGTTCGCCGGTGAACAGCCACGGCCCTTCGCCGCGAAACACCCAGAGGCCGCCGATGGTGAAGGTGAGCGCGAAGCCGAGGCCGGCGAGCACTCGCAGGCCGGGGAAGAACTTGATGCGCGTCTCGATGGCGTCCCAGTTGGCGTCGAAGTAGTCGCCGGACACCTCCTCGACGCGGTCAGCCTCGTAGGACTCGGTGCTACTCGTCTTGATGACCTGAATCCCGCCGAGGTTGTTCTCCAGTCGGGAATTGACCTGCCCGACGGAGGAACGGACGTCGGCGTATTTGGGCTGGATTGTCTTGACGAAGCGGTAGGTGAAGAAGGCGATGAGCGGGACGGGCAGGAGCGCGACGACGGCGAGTTGGCGGTTCATCCAGAACAGCAGGGCGGCGATGCCGACGACCATCACGCCGAGGCGAAAGGCGGAGTTGAGGCCGTCGTTGAGAAAGCGTTCGAGGCGGTTGACGTCGTTCGAAAGCACCGACATCATCTCCCCGGTCTGCTTGTCGGCGAAGAAGGTCATGTTGAGCCGCTGCATCGCGTCGTAGGTGTCGGTGCGGACGGCGTGTTGGACGTACTGCGCGAAGCGGTTCCAGCCCCAGTTTCGCACCCAGTGCAGGCCGGCGCCGCCGAGAAACGAGAAGAGGACGATGCCGACGATGAGCCAGAACTGCGCCTCGGTGTCGGTCGGCAGCCACACGTCGGGAACGAGCGGGAGCGAGAACTCGCTCTCGTCGAGGAAGATGGCGTCGACGGCGATACCGAGGAGGAGGGGCGGGAGCAGGTCGAGTATGCGGGCGAGCAGGCTGGCGACGACGCCGATGGCGAAGGTTCCGGAGCGCTCGCGGCCGTACTCGGCGAACAGCCGACGCATCGGGTTACTGGTTCGCTCGCGCTGCGCTTCGAAGGGGTCGTCGTCCGCGGGGACGTCCATCGCGATGAGTTCAGGGACGCCCCGGCAAAAGGGTACGGACCGCTCAGTTGATACTGTTCAGCGTAGCGCGTTGGAATTGACGACACCTCGAAAGCCCCGACTCGCTGGACTCGGGGGCCTCGTTGCGCTCCTCGGCCTTCGGCCTGCGGTGCTTACGTCGGCCGCCTTCCTCCAGCAGCGAGGGAGCGAAGCTCCCTCGGGCAATCGGGCGGCGAAGCCGCCCGATAACGAGTCGCCCCTTTCAGTCCACCCTGTTGCGGCCAATCGGCCAGTCGATGGGGTGGGATTGAAAGGGGCCGGCGTCTCGGCGTACCCGGACGCTGCAAGCACCGCAACGTAGTGAGGAGCGCAGCGAGTCCCGGGAGCCGAGACGCCGGGGGCTTTCGAGGTGGCGCCAATTTCATCTGCGTATCTAAACACTACCACTCAGTCGCCCGCGCTCGTGGCCTCGCGAATCTCTGCCACCGAGGCGTCGGTCTTGAACGCGGTGCCGTGATAGTGGGCGCGCGACGCCTCGAAGCCGGCGTCCCGAAGGTCGGCGAGGAAGTCGTCCATCGCGGGCGCCGAGCGCGTCCACTCCTTGCAGAGGCGGTGCTGGTCGTAGTGGGTGGGGCGGTCGAGTTCGGTTTCGAGCGTGTCGAGCAGTCGCCCGGCCCGGGCGGCCTCGCCCATCTCGTCGTCGATGTGGTCGGCGACGCTGGCGACGAAGTCGCGGTCACGAATCGCACCCAACCAGAGCGGCCCGGCGGTGACGAAGCGGTCACTACCACAGGCGGGACAGTCCTCGGGCGGGTGCGCGATAAAGCCGTACTCGTGATTGCGAGTGAGACAGTCCTCGCAGTGGTGGACGTAGCCGAGTTCGTCGAGACACGCGTCGGCTTGGGTCGCCCGCCCGTCGAGTTCGAGATAGGTCCGGGCGTAGTGGCGCGAGACGTGCGAGCAGATGGGACGGGCGGCGGTGTCGTAGCGGGCGGCGGTGCGGACGAGCGCCGAGAGGAGAATCCGAAGCCCCATCTCGGGGTGGTAGTCGGTGTTTCGGGGGATGGCGCTGTAGGAGCGCCGCCCGCTCTCGAAGTGGGCGCCACAGAGGGGTGCGGTGTCGGTGGCGGTGACACAGACCATGTCGCGGGCGTTCGAGAACGCGGCGTCGGCGAAGGGTATCGGCGTCCCGAAGGGGTCCAAGTCGATGACGTCGTGGGTCGTGTCGTACATCAGGGCGTTGGCGTCGCGTTCGCGGACGTCGACCGAGAGGTCGTTGCGGTCGGCGTTCGCCCGCGTGAGCGAGACGGCGTCGGCGTCGGTGTCGGCGGCGGTCACGTCCCAGCCCTCGTTCGCGGCCCGGAGCGCGCGGACGCCACTCGCGGTCATCGCGTCGAGATAGGAGTCGGCGCGGGGTTCGCGCTCGCGATACGCCCGGAGTACGGCGACGGTCACGTCGCGGTTCAGTTCCTGTGTCGGGTTGTAGAAGACGCCCTCGCCGCGGCCCTCGCTCGCGCCGTCGCGGGCGTCGGGCACGTCGAACTCGATTCCGCCCTCGGTGACGCGCATGGTCGAGGTGGGCGAGGCGGGCCGAAAAACGGCGCGGTTCGCGGGCGGTGCGCATCCATCCGACCGAACCCCTTTAGACGGCGAAGCCCGACGGCTTTCGTCGTGAAGGAGGACGACTGGCGGGCGGCGCTCTCGACGGCGGGAGAGCTATCCGGACCCATCGCCGACGCCATCCTCTCGGCACACGGGAATCGGGGGCAACGCGCCATCGAAGCCGTCTCCGAGGAGCGTGTCAAGCAGTACCGCGATTTCACCGTCGTCGTCGGCCACGACGACGAATACATCGTCGAAAACGGCACCTGCACCTGCAAGGACGCGGAGTACAACCTCGACCAGAGCGACCCGACGGACCTCTGCTGGCACGCGCTGGCCGTCGAAATCGCCGAACGCGTCGACGCCGTCGACCACCACGACATGTGGTACTCCGAAGTGCGGGAGTTCATCTAAGACGACCCCGACAGCCAAAAGAGTCTCATACACGAGCGCCGAAGAGGGTATTATGTCCCCGGCACACCGACACGGCCCTCGCGGCGTCGACCTCTCCCGCGAGGAGGCGTGGGTGCTCCACGCCGCGGTGTTGGATCACGCCGAGCGAACGGTCGCAGCGGGTCGCGACCCGGCGCAGGCAGTCGCCGTCCTCGACCGTATCGAGGCGGGCGAGCGACTCGACGAGACGGCGCGGACCGTCGCCCAAGACGCCCTCGAAACGTATCTCGAAAGCGCGCCGGAGCGGGACCGAGCGCTGGCCGACGAGATTCGGGCCGCCCTCGGCGCTCAGGCCTCGTCCAGCCAGTAATCCACGTCGTCGTCGCGGCGGTAGTAGCCCGCGACGGTCCGTGGCTCCTCGCTCCCCGGCGGCGACCCGGCGTAGACGCCGATTTTCTCCGACTCCGGATACACGGTCACATCGGGGTCGTCCATCGTCGACATCGCGAGATAGCGAAGCGGCTCGTCGCCGTCGTTGCTGACGCGGTGCGCGCCGGCCTCGCCCTCTGGGAGCGCGACATAGGCCCCGGATTCGAGCGGACGGACGCCGTCGGCGGTGCGTAACTGGCCCGACCCGCTGAGAACGTAGATAGCCTCCTCGTTGCCGGTGTGGTAGTGGAAGGGCCACGACTTCGTCCCCGGCGGGAGTTCGTACAGCGAACAGCCGAGGCGCTCGCCGCCCGCGGCCGCCGCGAGACGCTTGCGACGGAACCTCGTCTCACCCTCGTCGATCGATTCCCAGTCCAAATCGGTCTCGTCAACGTGCATATCGACGGCTCGGTGGGGGAGCGGAAAGAAACTGCGCCGAGTGCGGCGAAATATATATTGCTATTGAGTACTATGTGTGTCAAGTAATGTCACGGTTGACGTTAGCACAGCTCGATGACCGATACGCGGCGCTAGGGCTCTGTGTCGGCGCGTACTTCGCGGTGCGGCTGGCGCAGTTGCTCGTCAGCCCGCTGGTACCGTCGCTCCGGGAATCGTTCGGCGTCACGCAGGGCGTCGTCGGCGTCATCCTCACCGGGATGTGGCTGGTGTACGCCGTCGCGCAGGCGCCGAGCGGCGCGGCGGGCGACCGCTACGGGCCGCGCCGCGTGGTCCTCGTTGCGCTCGGCTGTACGGCGGTGGGAGCGCTGGCGCTCGCGGCGGCGCCGTCGCCGCTCACCTTCGGGGCGTTCGCGCTCGTCCTCGGTGTCGGCGCCGGGCTCTACTACACGCCGGCGACGGCACTTCTGGCCGACCGGTTCGACGACGTGGGGCAGGTCATCGGCGTCCACCGCGTGGGAAGTCAGGTCGCGGGGCTGGTCGCGCCGGCGCTGGCGACGCTCGTCGGCGCTCGCTTCGGGTGGCGCGTCGCCGTGGGGAGCGGGGCAGTCGTCGCCGCGCTAGTGCTCGGCGTCGTGACCGTGAGCGGCGCGTCGCGCTCAACGCCGCCTCGCCCCGCCCGGACCGACGGGGGGACGGCGGTGCGTCCACACGCCGCGCTCGGCGTGCTCACTCGCCCGCGAGTGGCGTTCGCCGTCGGCCTCGCCACGGTGGGTGAGTTCGCGTCGCTGGCGACGCTCTCCTTTCTGCCCGCCTTTCTCGTCGCACAGCACGGCCTCTCGCTCCCGGAAGCGGGCGCGCTCTTCTCGGGCTACTTCGTCGTCGTCGCGGCGCTCCAGCCGGTGAGCGGGTGGGCCGCCGACCGCTTCGGACGAGACGCCGTCACCGGGGGGCTGTTCGTCGTCGGCGCCGCCGGCTACGCGGGCCTCGCGCTCACGAGCGACGCGGCGTTCGCAGTGCCGGCGGTGGCGCTCGTCGGCGTCGCGATGGCGTGGGGGCCACCGGTACAGGCGCGAGCGGTGGACGCGCTGGCCGACGCGGAGCGCGGCGTCGGCTTCGGCACTGTCCGAACGAGCTACATCCTCGTCGGAGCGCTCGGCCCCGCCGTGGTGGGAACGCTCGCCGATACCGCCGGGTGGACCGTCGGCTTCGGCTTCCTCGCTGTCGTCCTCGGCGTCGGTGCCAGCGCACTCGCGGTGGCGCGACTCGGCGGGCGAGCGTGGTGAGTCACCAGACGGCCCACGCCAGCAACGCCACCCCGACGGCCACCGCGGGGGCGTCGCGCCACGTCGGGGCGAGCGGTGGGAGGGTTGGGTTCCACGCGAAACAGCGGGCCTGAAGCGCGAGCGCGAAGCGGTCGGCGCGGGCGAACACCCGCCGCAACCCCGTCACTCCCACGAGGCGTATCCGCTCGCGGAGCGACCGGGTCGACCCTAGGCGGGCGTCCATCGCCGACCGGATGGTCGAGAGGTCCTCTCGAAGCAGCGGCAGAAAGCGGAGGACGAACCCGACGCCGGCGCCGAGGACGACGCCGGCTCGACCGGGCAGCAGCGACTGGATGGCGGCGCGGGACGCCCGCACTCGCGTCGTGCGGATGTACGCCGTCGAGACGAGAAGCAGGAGGAGGACGCGATAGCTGGCCAGCGCGGGCGTGACGGCATCGGCGAGGACGAACCACGGCCCCCCGAGGGTCAGCCCCTCGACTACCGGCGCGGCGACGAGAAAGGGGAGGAAGGCGCGGTAGGAGCGCAGGCTGGCGAGGACGGGCGTCGCCGCCAGCCAGCAGACTGCAAGGGCGAACCCGGTGAGCGCGAGGAGGCCGCGGGGCGTCGTGTGGGCGAAGGCCGCGATGGCGACGGCGGCCTGCACGAACAGTTTGGTCCGCGGGTCGAGGCGGTGGACGACGGTGTCGCTCGTCGCGTCGAACCTCATGGCGGTCGGACGCCGAGTTCCTCCAGCCGTGCCGCCGACGGGTCCGCCGCGTCGAGCGCGACAGAGCCGTTCGAGAGGACGACCGTTCGGTCCGCGAGCGGGCGGAGGTCACGCAGGTCGTGAGTGACGACGACGACGCTGACGCCCGACGCGTGGAGCGCGTTGAGACGGTCGAGGACCGACTCGCGGGCGCGCAGGTCCAGCCCCGTGAAGGGTTCGTCGAGGACGAGGTGGTCGGGTTCCATCGCCAGCGCGCCCGCGATGGCGACGCGTTCGCGCTCACCCCCGGAGAGTTCGTCGATGCGGTCCGTCTCCCGGCCGCCCATCCGCACGGCGTCGAGCGCGTCGGCGACACGCCGGTCGATTTCCTCGCGGTCCAGACCGAGATTCTCCGGGCCGAACGCCACGTCGGCACCGACCGTCGCAGCGACGAAGCCGTCGCGCGGGTCCTGAAACACCATGCCGACGCTGGTTCGGGCGGCGACCAAGTCCTCGGCCACGGGGCGGTCGTTGACGCGCACCTCGCCCTCGTCGGGGGTTACCAGCCCGTTGAACCCGCGGACGAGCGTCGTCTTGCCGGAGCCGTTGGGGCCGGCGAGCAGGAGGAACTCGCCGTCGTCGACGGTGAGCGAGACGTCCTCGACGGCGGGGACGCCGTCGTAGCGATACGTGTAGTCCTCGACCGCTATCATCGGGCGACGATGGCGTCGCTGCGGACGATGGCTATCGTCGCGGCGACTTTCAGCGCGGCGACGGGGATGAAGGGGACGACGACGGCGGTGACCGCCGCCACGAGGCCGATAGCCTGCACGAGCGCGTACCCCACCGCGCCGGCGGCGTAGACGACGAGAGTCCCCGCCGTGAGCGCGAGGAACAGGCGCGGCACCGGAACATCGCTCGGCGGCGTGAGGCCGTCCCGGCCGTGGGCGACGGCGCCGATTGTCATCGCGGCGAGCGGGAAGCCGATGAGGAAGCCACCGGTCGGCCCGAGGATGACGCCGAGTCCGGCGTTGCCGCCGGCGAACACGGGCAGACCGATGAGCCCCGCAAGTAGGTAGAGCGTGAAGGCGACGCCCGCCCACAGGGGGCCGAGGACGATTCCAGCGAGATACACCCAGACCGTCTGGAGCGTAATCGGGACGTTGGGGGCGAGCGGATGCACCATATCGACCGGGGCGGTGGCGCTCGTCGCCGCCGCGAACAGCACCGCCCGGGCGACGTTGCCCGTCACCTCGTCGCCGACCAACTCGACCGAATCCGTCGGAGTCGACATGGCCGCCACTCTCTCGTAAACCTATTAGTAGGTTTGGGTTGACGGAATCGGCGGTTGAGAGAACAACCAGTCAACGTTTCCGCCTGTCCGCCGCTTTTGAGCGTCTGGCCCCTTGTATCGACGATGTCAGACTTCTCCATCGAGGCCGATTGGGGCGCGCTCTACGTCGACGGCGAGTGGACCGAGGGAGCGGACGGGGAAACCATCGCGGTGGAGGACCCGTCGACCCGAGAGACGGTCACGACCGTCGCCGCGGCCACCGAGAGCGACGTGGACGAGGCCTACGAGGCCGCCGCGGCCGCGCAGTCGGCGTGGGCCGAACAGCCGCCCGCTCGCCGCCAAGCGGTCGTCGAGGAGTTTCTGGACGTGTTGGAGGCCCACCACGACGACGTGACGGACCTCCTCGAGTACGAGGTCGGTGGCTCGACGCTCATGGGCGAGACGTCGATGCAGATTGCGACCGACCACGCGACGGAGGCGGCGACGCTTCCCCGCCGGATGAAAGGCGAGCACGTCGCCTCGAACATCCCGGGGAAGGAGAACCTCGTCGAGCGACAGCCGAAAGGCGTCGTGACGGTCATCTCGCCGTGGAACTTCCCGCTGAACCTCTCGATGCGGGCGGTGGCGCCGGCGATTGCCGCTGGGAACAGTGTCGTGCTCAAACCGTCGACGAACTCCCCGATAACGGGCGGTCTGCTCTTCGCGAAGCTGTTTGCCGAGACGAGTCTCCCCGACGGCGTCATCAACGTCGTGACGGGGCGCGGGTCCGAGATTGGCGACCGAGTCGCGGGCCACCCCGAGAGCGACGTCGTGGCGTTCACGGGGTCGACGTCGGTCGGCCGGCGCGTCGCGGGCATCGCAGGCGAGAACCTCGCCATTCCGGCGATGGAACTCGGCGGCAACAACGCTCACGTCGTGATGGCGGACGCGGACTTGGACCGCGCCATCGACGCCGCGACGTTCGGCTCGTTCGTTCATCAGGGACAGGTGTGTATCTCCATTAATCGCCACCTCGTCCACGAGGACGTGTACGACGAGTACGTCGAGCGTCTCACGAAGCGGGCGGCGGCGCTTCCGACGGGGAGCGTGCACGACGAAGACACCGTCGTCGGCCCCATCATCGACGAGTCACAGCGCGACGAGATGCTGAGCTACGTCGAGGAGACGGTCGAAGCGGGCGCGACGCTCGAAACCGGCGGCGAGACGGTTCCTATCGACGGCGTCGACGACTCGCTGGTCGTCGCGCCGACGGTGCTCTCCGACGTGACCCAAGATATGGCGGCGGCGTGCAACGAGCACTTCGGCCCGATTGCGCCCGTGATTCCGTTCTCGGACGTCGACGAGGCGGTCGCACTCGCCAACGACACCGAGTACGGCCTGTCGGGGGCGGTCCACTCGACGGAGCTCAGTCTCGCGAAAGAGGTCGCGCAGCGCATGGAGACGGGCAACGTCCACATCAACGACCAGCCCATCAACGACGAGGCCCACGTCCCGTTCAGCGGGGTCGGCGCCTCGGGCGTCGGCACCTACAACAGCGACGCCTTCCTCGACGAAATCACGGAGACGAAGTGGATTTCGGTCCAGCACGAGCCGCGGGACTACCCCATCTGACGCACTCGCCGAACGCCGATGGGTTTTTGGCCGCGAGCGCCCCGTCCTGTAATATGGACGAAAAGACCGCGGAGCTACGCGACATCTTCCTCGACGCGACGGACGGCGAGGAGACGGTGACGGAGTCGCAGGCGAAGCGCCGCGGGTCGCTCGTCGACGCCGACAGCGACAGTCCCGCAGTCGACGCCCGTCTGCGCGAACTCGTCACGGCGATGCGCGAGCGCTACGACTTCGAGACGGCCCTCGACACCGAGTCGTACGTGCGGGTGATTCGAGCGTTCTACGACGGGAAAAGTGACGACGCCATCGCCGCCGCGGTAGACGTCGACGTCGAGACGGCGGTGCAGGCGCGTCTCGACTGCCACCTCGTTCGCGAGGACGAGGACTCGCCCGCGGCGACGGCGAGTCGCGAGCGGAGCGTCCGCGTCAACCATCGCTTTCGCGACGAATTCGCCGATTTGCTGACCGACGACGCGCTGTCCGAGCGTCTCGCGAGCGACTCCCGCGAGGACGGCCTGCGCGAGGCGACCGAAGACATCGAGACGGACGTGTCGTTTTAGCTGGATATAGGCGCTAAGCCCCCACCCTCAACGGAGCGACCGAAGGGAGCGGAGTAGGGTGGGGATACAGGGCCGTCATCATCTATTCATACAGCGGTACGGTTGCAGGCCCACAGGCCCACGTAGTCGCAACGTTTCTGAATTGGGATACCGTACAAAAGTATGAACCCGATGGAATACGACCTCGATTCGGGAGCGCATTCGACGTACTCCCTGCACTACCACCTGATACTCACCACGAAGTATCGGCGCGGAGTGCTAACCGAGGAGCGAACCCAATTCATTCGCGGGGTCATCAGCGGGTTCACGGACAAGTACGACGTCGAACTGACGAACCTCGACGGAGAGGACGACCACGTTCACATCCTGTTCCGAGCGAAACCCACCACGGACCTCGTGAGGTTCATCAACACGGTCAAGGGCGCGACCGCCCGCCGTATCCGTAACGAGTACGAAGATGAACTGAAGACCGAACTGTGGGGCGACTCGTTCTGGAACGACTCGTACTGCCTCATCTCGACGGGGCAGGTGTCGCTGGATGTGCTGAAACAGTACGTCGAAGACCAGCGGGAGAGCTGATGTACTACGCCTACAAGTACCGTCTCAAGCCGTCCGACGCCCACCGCGAGGAGTTGGACCGCCACCGCGATATTTGTCGGCAACTCTACAATCACACACTCTACCGCCTCAACGAGTACCAAGACGAACACGGCGAACTGCCGTCTATGACCACGCTTCGGTCGGAACTCCCCGACCTGAAGAAGTGGTGGGACGGCCTCTCCGACGTGTACTCGAAGGTTCTCCAAACCGTCGTTGAACGGTTGTTCGACAACCTCAAAGGCCTCTCCAAGCTCAAGGAGAACGGCTACGGCGTCGGTCAACTCAAGTGGAAGCCACCACGGGAGTTCCGCAGTTTCACATACAGTCAGTCTGGCTTCAAGCTCGACAAGAAGGGCGGTCAGGCTGTGCTGTCACTCTCGAAACTCGGGGACATACCGATACGGCTCCACCGCGCCATCCCCGACGACGCGAAGCTCAAACAGGTCACGGTCAAGAAGGAACCGACGGGCGAGTGGTTCGCCACGTTCGGCGTCGAAATGGACCACGAACCGCCCGAACCGCCTGAAAACCCCGAGCAGTGCGTCGGCATCGACGTGGGGATTCTCAAGTACGCCCACGACACCGACGGGACCGCCGTCGGGTCGCTCGACCTCTCAGACGAACGGGAGCGACTGGAACGCGAACAGCGGTCCCTCTCACGGAAGGAACACGGGTCGAACAACTACGAGAAGCAACGGCGTCGAGTCGCGGAGTGTCACGCCGACCTCCGGCGGAAGCGCCGCGACTTCCTCCACAAGCTCTCGAACTACTACGTTCGGGAGTACGACCTCGTGGCGGTCGAAGACCTGAACGTGAAGGGGATGCTCGAATCGCCGTCGAACAGTCGCAACACGGCGTCTGCCGCGTGGCGGACATTCCTCTCGTTGCTCGAATACAAGTGTGAGCGTGAAGGAACGCACTTCGTCGCGGTCAACCCGAGAGGGACGACGAAAGAGTGTGCGACGTGCGGCGTCTCGACGGAGAAGCCGCTGTGGGTCCGTGAACACTCCTGTCCCGCCTGCGGATTTGAGGCGGACAGAGACGCGAACGCGGCGTGGAACATCCTTTCTCGCGGCCTCGAAGACGTAGGAGTGGGATACTCCGAACCAACGCCTGTGGAGACTGCGCTCCCTGTGGACACCTCGGTGTCTGCAAAGCGCGTCGTGGAAGCAGGAAGCCCTACCCTCAAGGAGCGAACGGCGTCAGCCGTGAGCGAGTAGGGTAGGGTAGTTCACTCAGAGCGAAGGTTCTTAGCCGGTCCCGCGCAAGGGGCGTGCAATGGCGCAGTCGTCGCCGAACCAAGAACTGACCGACCGTTTCGCCCGGTTCTACCGGAACTACTACCGGGACGCGATCAGTCAACTCGCCCAGAACTACCCCAACGAGCAGCGCTCCCTCCACATCGACTACGACGACCTCTATCAGTTCGACCCGGACCTCGCGGAGGACTACCTCTCGCAACCGGACCAACTCGGGGACTTCGCGGAGGAGGCCCTCCGCATGTACGACCTGCCCGCCGACGTGTCGCTCGGGCAGGCCCACGTCCGCCTGCGGAACCTGCCCGACACGGTCGACATCCGCGCGATTCGCGTCCACGACAACCACGTCGGGCGCATGATTGCCGTCTCGGGCATCGTCCGCAAGGCGACGGACGTCCGGCCGAAGATAACCGAAGCGGCCTTCGAGTGCCAGCGCTGCGGGACGATGACGTACATCCCGCAGTCCGACGGCGGGTTTCAGGAACCCCACGAGTGTCAGGGCTGTGAGCGACAGGGCCCCTTCCGCGTTAACTACGACCAGAGCGAGTTCGTCGACTCCCAGAAACTGCGGGTCCAAGAGTCGCCGGAGGGCCTTCGCGGCGGCGAGACGCCCCAGAGCATCGACATCGACATCGAGGACGACATCACGGGCAAGGTGACCGCGGGCGACCACGTCGTCGTCACGGGCATCCTCCACATCGACCAAGTGACGGAGGGCAACGAGAAGTCACAGCTGTTCGACCTCTACATGGACGGCGTGAGCGTCGAAATCGAGGACGAGCAGTTCGAGGACATGGAGATATCCGAGGCGGACAAACGCGAAATCATCGAGCTGTCGAACCACCCCGACATCTACGAGGAGATGGTGGCCTCGGTGGCACCGTCCATCTACGGCTACGACGAGGAGAAACTCGCGATGATTCTCCAGTTGTTCTCGGGCGTGACCAAGACCCTCCCCGACGGGTCGCGGATTCGTG
Source organism: Haloplanus sp. C73 (assembly GCF_051195115.1). Taxonomy (NCBI): domain Archaea; kingdom Methanobacteriati; phylum Methanobacteriota; class Halobacteria; order Halobacteriales; family Haloferacaceae; genus Haloplanus; species Haloplanus sp. C73. The sequence goes on from NZ_JBNTJZ010000003.1 coordinate 159,131, forward strand.
GCGACCTGCATATGCTCCTCATCGGTGACCCGGGGACCGGGAAGTCGCAAATGCTGTCATATATCCGAAATATCGCCCCGCGCTCGGTCTACACGTCGGGCAAGGGGTCATCCTCGGCGGGGCTGACCGCCGCTGCCGTCCGCGACGATTTCGGTGAGGGCCAACAGTGGAGTCTGGAGGCCGGGGCGCTCGTCCTCGCCGATCAAGGTATCGCGGCTGTCGACGAACTTGATAAGATGCGGTGTGTGACGGGCGACACGCTCGTCCATCTCGCCGACGGGTCCGTCCGTCGTATCGCGGAACTAGCACGGGATACCGCTGAAACGGGAACGGTCGAGACGCTGGACAACGGTCGGACGATACGAGAGACGGACTTCGACGTGTGGACGATGGCCGACGACGGGCGCATCGTCTCGCGGCCCGTATCGGCGATTCACGAGTACGAAGCCCCCGACACACTCACGGAAGTTCGACTGGAGACGGGGGAGCGTCTCACCGCGACGGCCGATCACCCCTTCTTCGTCTTCGAGGAGGGAGAGCGGGTGGAACGGGCGGCCGCCGACCTGTCGTCGGACGATTGGGTGTACGTGCCCCGAGCGGTGCCACAGTCGGCAACGGACGGCGGGAGCGTGGCAGTCGACTCGAATCAGCCGACCCGAGACAGCGATATCACGCCCGCACTCGGGGCAGTACTCGGCTATCTCTCCGGGGACGGGAACGTGTTTTACAACCGCGAGCACGGCAGTTACGGAATTCGGTTCACGAACGCCGAAGCGGAGTTGCTCGACGACTTCGAGCGAGTGGCGAGAGACGCGTTCGATGCCGATCCGATACGGGCGCCCAGCGAACAGCGAGCCGACGGCGTCGAGACGGTTCGGGTCTCGGGACGAGATGTCGCGGACACCGTTCTCGACGCAGGGATGAATCTCAAAGTGTACGACGACAAGGCCTTCCCCGAGCGAGTCGCCGACGGATCTCGGGAAGTCAAAGCGGCGTTCGTTCGAGCGCTCGCCGACAGCGAGGGGTCGGTCGATACCGAGACGGGCAACGTCCAGATTTTCTCGGCGAGTTACGAACTGTTGCTCGGGACGAAGCAGTTGCTTCTGGAGTTCGGCGTGTCGAGCCAACTCCAGACGCGCGAACGCGACGACGGACGTGACCTGTACGTACTCGCTATCACGGCGGCCGACTCGCTCCGAGCGTTCGAGCGACAAATCGGATTCGTACTCGAACGGAAGGCGTCGGCGCTGGAGTCCGTTCGAGAGGGAACCTCCGGGGACCGAACGATACTGGACGTGATGCCGAACTGTGGGGAGCGATTCGCGACGCTCCGTGACTCGCTCCGGTTGTACCAGCGCGAGTGCGGAATCAAGGCATCGACGTACTGTAGCTTCGAAACCGGCGAGGCGAACGTCTCACTGCGCTTGGGGCGACGGATACTCGACGCGTTCGAGCGGCGACGGCAGACGGCAGCGACCGACATAGACGAGTTACGGGCGGAGACAGACTGGGAACGAATCGAGACGCTGACCGAGCGATACCACGTCACGCAGTCGGAGCTAGCATCGCACATAGACGGAGAGACACAGCAAGGGATATCTCGACAGTGGGGAACCGACTCGATTCGCTCGCAGGTCGTCGATGCGCTTCGGGAACTGCTTCGGGAGGTCGCACAGACCGACCTCACGTCGCTTCGCGACCTCGTCTACGGCGACGTGAAGTGGCGTCGCGTCGCGGAGGCGCGTAGCGTCGACCGGGGAGCCAACGATGACTATCCGGAACGCCTCGACCACGAACTGGCCGACCGGCTCGGCTGTGACGTGACGGAGGCCGTCACACGGGGGCGACAACTACTCGCCGCCGACCCCGACCCCGAGACGTGGGAGGAACTTCGAGAGTGTGTGGAACGACACGGCGTCTCGCTTTCGGATCTCGCGAGCGAACTCGACGTCGACGCGTCGACGCTCTCGCGCTGGAGTCGTGGCGTCACCGAGGCAGACCGGTTCCACGAGGTCCAGAGGGTTGCACTCGACCGAGTCGAAGTCGTTCGGTCCGAAATACGGCAGCGGCTCGAAGAGATAGACGAGCGAACGCGAGCACCGCGCGTCTACGACCTCACCGTCGAGGGAACCCACAACTTCGTCGCGAACGGGATGGTCGTCCACAACTCCGAAGACCGCTCGGCAATGCACCAAGCGCTCGAACAACAGGAAATCAGCATCTCGAAGGCGGGCATCAACGCCACCCTCAAATCCCGGTGTTCGCTGCTCGGCGCCGCGAACCCGAAGTACGGCCGGTTCGACCAGTACGAACCAATCGGCGAGCAGATAGACCTCGAACCCGCGCTCATCTCGCGATTCGACCTGATTTTCACGGTGACGGACCAACCGGACCCGGACAAGGACGCGGCGCTGGCCGAACACATCCTGCGGACCAACTACGCGGGCGAACTCGAAACCCAGCGGACGAAGGTAGCGAATCCGGAGTTCACCGAGGAGGAGGTGGCGTCGGTGACGGACACGGTCGAACCCGCCATCGACCCCGAACTCCTGCGGAAGTACATCGCGTACGCGAAACGGAACTGCTTCCCGACGATGACCGACGAGGCGAAAGCGGCGATTCGGGATTTCTACGTCGACCTGCGCTCGAAGGGAGCAGACGAGGACGCGCCGGTGCCCGTCACGGCCCGGAAACTCGAAGCGCTGGTTCGGCTGGCGGAGGCCAGCGCTCGCGTCCGACTCTCGGACACGGTGGAGGCCGAAGACGCCAAGCGCTCGACGGACATCGTCCGCTCGTGTCTGAAAGACATCGGCGTCGACCCCGAGACGGGTGAGTTCGACGCCGACGTCATCGAGACGGGGACGTCGAAGAGCCAGCGGGACCGCATCAAAAGCATCAAAGACGTCATCGAGACGGTCGACGCCGAGTACGAGGGCGAGGCCGGCGCGCCCATCGACGCCATCGTCGAACGCGCCGAAATGGAGGGCATCGACGAGGACAAAGTGATGGACCAGATAGAGCAGTTGAAGCGAAAGGGCGACGTGTACACGCCGGCCACGGACCAGTACAAGGTGGTCTAGGTGGGTGGTCGAGGCGCGGCACAGACAGCATGTCGATGAGCGAGCGGGCGACGTATTCCTGAATCGGTTCTGAGCGAGCGACGTGACGAGCGGAGGCGTTGGGTGGTGTCGGGAGCTGTGACGCGGTTCATAATCGGGTGTGGCGGCCGCAAGGCGGCTGTGTCACGGGCAATCGCGGTGGGGATGACGGGGTGCAGTCGGAGGGGCGGTGTGGCACTGGAGCGACGAGTGGCCACAGACGGGAGCAGCGCGGCTGCGAACGGGGACTAGCTGTAGCCCGGACGAGCGGTGACTCGTCGTAGCCGATAGCGCGGGGTGGGCGGGGCCCGTGGGCGAGTCATACACGGGCGCCAGCTGTCGATTGTGCTGATTATGAACGACAGTCGGGGCCACGATGAGCGACGGTCGCCAACCACCACCATCGCCGGCATCGTGACACCCGTCTCGACGGACACCGGCTGACGCGACCCCCGACAGAACAGCACCGACACACCCATCATACCCCGATTCCCGAGGTCACAGCTGACCTCCAACCGCGCCCACAGCCCACCCACCCACCGAGCGACACCACGTGTGCGTCCCGTCACGACAGCCCAGCCTCAGATAGCTGCGACGACGTCCCCACCGTGTTCCGGGCCGACACCCCGATTATGAACACCACGAGCGCGACCGAAATCAGCTCTCGCCCCCAGACACCGCGTCGCCCACCGAAATCGCAGTCACATTATGAGACTCATCGCAAGAGGACCGGCGCCGGCCATCGTGGGGGGTTGGTATGGGGCAGCCGGCAACGGGTGCCGGCTGCCCACAGGGAGCCGGGAGCAACGCATGACTCGACAGAAAGCGCGCGATCCAGAGCGACGCATGGGTATCTACAAGCACCACGCGGCGGTTCCCGACCACGACCGCCTCGCCAGCTATGCCGAGCGCTACGACGGCAGAGACGTGTGGACAGCGTTCTACGAGAGTCGGTCAAGCGAGTTCGATTCGGCGGGCTACGAACAGACGTTCACGAAAACTGAGCGGTCATGGAAAGCCCACATGCGCGAGCAGGGGCGGCATCACGCACTGGCACGGCCCGAGGACGTCGAAGCATGGTGTACGTCCCTCGCCGCGTCACGGACGCTCCGGACGGTGTACTCGCAGTACTGGGTCCGTCTCGAAGAGTTCTACACGTGGTTGCAGTTCCACGCAGAGCATCCACATCGGTATCAGCCAGTATGGATGGCAGCGGCGAGGGGGGGCACAGCCGGGCAGGTTTGGGACACAAAGATGGGGCGCTGCGACACGACACAGGGACGTGATGCCGATGCGTGAGGGCCCGAGCGACGACGGGCGGCACGAGTCGCACGAAGCCATCGCGGCGGCGTTCAATCGGACGACTGACCCGCTCGCACCGTATGCGGCGACGTTCGACGATATCGATGCGGACCCGTTCGCACTCTTTTTCGATGCGGTCGCCGAACCACGAGACCTGACAGCGAAGACGAAGCGGAAGTACCGACGCGTCATCGACCAGTGGGCGGCACACATGCATCGGCTGGGCCGCCACCCGGCCTGTCCGAACGAATCACACGTACAGCAGTTCGTACACGACGGGCTCCACGAGCGGGACAATCAGCCCGATACGGTCCGGACGAAACTCCACCGACTCGACACGATCTACCAGTTCTGGCAGCGCGACCCCGCATTCCCGCATCCAGAGTCGTACAACCCGTTCGAGCTTGTCCTTTCACAGGTCGACTTGACGCGTCCCCCACAGAAGGATCCGCCACGACTCTCAGTCGAAGAACTGTCGGCGTACATCCGCGCACTCCCCCATATTCGTGATCGCGCCGTCGTCCTCACCCAACTCAAACTCGGCCTGCGAGCGGGTGAGTTGTGTAATCTTCGCCTGAGCGATATTGCGGTCGATCACGCCGAACTGAAGGCGGCGTACCCCAGTCTCGGGACGCATGCGCTACTGGCGGGGCGGTCGAATGCCGTGTGCATTCCGTCACGATACGAACGGTCGGGAAACAAATCAGGGCGACCGCGCGTGTTACCCCTCGATGCCGAGTTGCGTGCGACGCTCGTCGACCTACTGGTGACCCGGCCTGAAACCGACGCCGACGCGGTGTTTTACACGACATCGACGCACAATCCGTTGGGGACCGAAGACGTGCGACGCATCTGGGCGGAGCACTTCCAGGCGGACTATCCAGAGACAGAGACACACCGCGCGGTGACGAGCCACTTCGGTCGCCACCGATTCACGACACACTGGCTGGTCACTAAGGGTTGGAATCGGGAGTTGGTGAAGTACATGCGCGGGGATCGGATCGACGGGACCGACGTGACTCGGGAAGCCGTCGATAGCTACGTGCACACGTACTACGAGGATGTGGCCGACCAGTATCGAGCAGAGATTTATGACTTCGGTACTGGTGACAGTCTCAGACCTTGAGCGAACTACACCGATGGCCCGATCAATTCTCGCCGACTGGCTCAACGGCAGCCTCTCGCCCTCGCGGCGTCCGTCGAAACTCACGACCCCGTGCCGGAACTGGCTGACGCCGTCGCGGGCGTCCGCGAACCGGAGTCGAACGCGACGGTGGCCAAACGCGACGCGCTGGCCGAGACGATGAGTTCCGTCGACGACCTGCGGTAGGCCGTCGCAAAACGGGCACATTCACCCACTCACTAGCTGTGGTGATGTGACGATACGTGTTAGCCGAGCTAACATTTATCTGTTATTCGTTTGATACTCTACTATGAACCGTCACCACGGTAGTCTGGAGCATCGGGGGCTGAACGAATCGGCGAGGACGAGCAGCGGTCGGGTCAGAAGCCATCGGTTTGCCAACCGGTTCGCGCGGCTCGACCCGTACGTTAGGAGCGACGAATTTCTCGAGGCGCTTGGGGGCTATGAAGTGACGGGTGACGAGGTCGTAGGGCCGATGCTTGGCGATACGGATGGGAGGGAGAACGCCGACGTGCCCGCCGGGATGGCACTGTTCGGCCAGTTCATCGACCACGAAATCACGTTCGACCCCACCTCGTCGCTCGACCGACAGAACGACCCTCGTGCGCTCCAGAACTTTCGGACACCGGCGCTTGACCTGGATTCGATATACGGTACCGGGCCGGAGGTGCGGCCGTTTCTCTACGACGAGCGGGACCCCGACGAGGCGAAGTTACTCACCGGCCCCGCGGCGGACACCCTCCCGAGTGACGGGGCGTCGACGCGGGCGGCTCGGTTCGGCGCGACGGACCTCCAGCGCAACGGTCAGGACAGCGCGCTCATCGTCGACCCACGCAACGACGAGAACCTGCTCATCTCACAGTTGCTGTTGACGGTCCTGAAGTACCACAACCGCGTCGTCGATTACGTCCGCTCGGGCGACGGCCATCACCTGATTGAGGCCGAGGAGGACGCCTTCGAGGCGGCCCAGCGACTCGTCCGCTGGCACTACCAGTGGCTCGTCCTTCACGAGTTCCTCGAACAAGTGTGTGACAACACCGTCATCGACGACATCTACGCCCACGGGAGGGAGTTCTTCCTCGACTCGGATGGCCCCGTGTCGATTCCCGTCGAGTTCGCGGTGGCGGCCTACCGCTATGGTCACAGTCAGATTCGGGACGCGTACACGGTCAACGGAGACTCGGGGGACGTGCAGTTCTTCCCCGGGCCCGCGCCGAAGACGATGCTGACGATGGCGGCGGGCGAGGAGGGACCGGAACTCCCGCCGGGGACCATGGAGGAGGCAACCGAGGACCATCTCCAAGGCTTCCGGGCGGTCCCCGACGACCTCGTCGTCGAGTGGCCATACTTCTTCGAGCACGGGGATGGCAAGACCCAGCGCGCGGCGAAAATCGACGCGAAACTGCCGCCAGCGCTCCACCTGCTCCCGTTCATCAGTGAGGGGCCGACATCGCTGGCGGTCCGAAATCTCCGTCGCGGCAAGGCGTTCGGTCTCCCCTCGGGCCAAGCACTGGCGCGGGCGATGGATATCGACCCAATCGACAACGACGACCTGCCGCTGGGTAACGACCGGTCGTTCGGAGAGTATCTCGCCGACGTCCATCGGGGTGCAGACACCGACGCACCGGCATGGTTGTACGTGCTCGCGGAGGCCGACCGGCAGAACGACGGCCACCGACTCGGCGCGGTCGGGAGCCGGATAGTCGGCGAGGTGATATACGGGTTGGTCGAGGCCGACGACCGGACATTCCTCAACGAGAAGCCGGACTGGCGGCCGGTCCTCCCCCGGGAAGTGACCGAAGTGCCGGACGACGAGTCCGAGCGAGCGGCGCCGTATAGGCTCGGCGACCTGCTCCGGTTTGCGACCGGTCCGACACCGGACGGGCTGACTATCGAGGCGGTCGACGCCGACGGCAGCGGCCCGGCGCCAGAGACACCCACCGCCGACCCCACGAACGGCGAGGCGGTCATTCTCGAACACACGGGGGCCGGAGAACTCCCCATCGACGGCTACGCGGTCGATTACGAGGAACAGCGGGAGACGATTACGAGCGAGGGTGTGGAACCGCTTCCGCCCCTCCAGCCCGGGGAGCGGCTGGCCGTCTACACCGGCGACGGCCCGGACGGCGACCCGGGGGTTCGAACGGTCGCGTTCGGTCGCCGGGCGGCCGCCATCGACGACGGCGGAGAAACCGTCACCGTACTGACCCCGACGGGCGAGGTGAGTGCGTTCGAGACACACGGATGAGGTGCTACCCGGGACGCTGGCCGTCGTCGGATAGCGTCAGAGCGGCGTCAGCGATTCTCGGGAGGCTCGACTGGCCGTAGTGGTTCGCGGGGGGATTCGAAGAAGGGGCGTCACGCGTCGGGCTTAACTCCGTTCCCATCCAAGCACCGCCGATGCTCGAACCCGGCGACCCAGCGCCCGAACTCACGGCACAGACACAGGACGGCGAGTCGGTCACGCTCTCGTTCGCGGAGCCGACGGTCATCTACTTCTACCCGAAGGACTTCACCGGTGGCTGCACCACGGAGGCCAGCGAGTTTCAGGCGGCGCTCCCCTCGTTCCGCGAACTCGGCGTGGCGGTGTACGGCGTCTCGACCGACGACGCCGAGACACACGCCGACTTCGCCGACTCGGAGGGGTTGCTGTTCGACCTGCTCGCGGACCCCGAGGGCGACGTCGCCGCGGCGTTCGGCGTCTCGACCGACGGCGGAACGGCGGATAGAGTGACCTTCCTCCTCGCGGACGGCGAAGTGCTGGAGACGTACGACGGAGTCGAACCCTCTGGGCACGCCCAGACGGTTCTCGAGGACGCCCGAAGCGAGTTCGTCGTCGGCGGCTAGCTACCGGGAGACGAACCCGCCGACCGAGTCGAGGAGGCCACGGCCGCCCTCGGTCGACGGAGTGACGTCGACGGCGACGCCGGCGACGTCGGCGACGGCCGTCGCCATCGAGCGGTCGGAGAGACAGGTCGGCGCGGCGGTCACGTCGGCCGTCGTCTCGGGGACGGAGGCGTCGGCGACGGACAGCGACCCGCGCGTGGTGACGACGCCATCGACGTCGACGCCGAGGTCGGTAAGCCGGTCGGACATCCGCTGGATGGCGTCGCGGCCACGCGTCGTCGCGGGCGCGACGACCACGGTTCGGTCCGCGGCGTTCACGGCCGCGACGGACTGGTTCGCGGCCACGGGTGGCGTGTCCACGAGGACGGTGTCGAACGCCGTCGCCGCCTGCGCGATGCGCGCTTCCAACTGCTCTGCCGCCGCCGGCGACTTCGCGCGGGCGAGTCGCTCGAACGGCGCGGCGGCGGGACAGCAGGCCAGTCGCCCCTCGGTGTCGAGCGGAAAGTCGACGACGCCCGCCGAGAGCGGCGACTCGTCTTCGTCGGTGAGAAGCGCCGTCATGTCCGGAGCGAGGCGGCCGGAGAGGTAGTCGGAGAGGCCCTGCGTGGCAAACGCCGCGTCGAGGAGGAGAACCTCCCGCCCGTCGTTCGCGAGGAGCGCCCCGAGTTCGACCGTCAGTCGCGTCGTTCCCGCGCCACCGGTGGCGCCGACAAGCGCCGCCGTCTCGTCACTAGCGTCACTCATGCACCGAGGTGGCGCGTCCTCTGACAAAAGGATGGGGTCGTCTGGGAGGGGATAGATGCGACTGAGGACAGTAGTGGGCACGTCAGAGCGGACGCAGTTCGCCCTCGCTGGACCGACGAGGGCGTGGCATATCGCGAAGACAGGGTGGTACGGTCCCACCGGGAGCGGGTGGGAGCCTCGGCCATGAGTAGGGTAGCAATCCCAGTCGTACCACCCCGGAGACTGACCGTCTCGTTGTGGCTGTGACGACAGTGTTGGCTCGAGACCGATGTGTCGGTCACGCGTGCTGTGTTCGTATCTCGACCACCTCGCTCAATTTTCTGAATGTGCTTCCAGTATATATGTCTTTAGCTAAAGCTCCTAGTAGTATTTTATTGTATTAGTTCTGTTCGTCAAAGTTGTATAGAATTCAGTTTTTGTTTGTCATTTTCTAGTGGTGCGACTGACGAGCGGCGAAATCGGCCGCTCGGCTACTGGATGGCTCGACGGCGAAAAAGCGGCGGATCAGTCGTCGCGGATGGCGGCGGCGAGGTCACCGAACTCGTCGTCGTCGACTTCGGGCGGACTCTCGATGAGGGCGTGAATCGGCTTGCCGCCGTCTTCCTCGGACCGGGGGACGATGTGAGCGTGGACGTGAGGCACTTCCTGTCCGGCGGCGGGGCCGTTGTTGACGGCGATGGTCGTCGCCTCGGCGTCGACAGCGGCCTCGACATCGTCGGTCAGGTCGTGGACCGCTGCGAACACGTCGGCGGCAAGGTCCGCCGGCAGGTCGTTGACGCGTTCGTGGTGTTCCTTCGGGATGACGAGCGTGTGGCCCCGAGCCAGTGGGTTGACGTCGAGGAAGGCCAACACGTCGTCGTCCTCGTACACGGTGTGGTTCGGAATGTCGCCGTCGACGATGGAACAGAAGATGCAGTCGGCCATACCTGTGTGTTCGTTGTCCGGTTTCAAAAGCGTCCCGGAGGCGGCGACGGTGCGCCCTCAGAGCGCGTCGGCAACGACGGGCGCGACGGAGACGGCGGTGATATCGCGCTCGATTGTGTCCGTGGCGTAGATGTCGGTGACGCCGGCGCGTTCGAGTTTCGTCCGCGCGCTCCGCGCGAACAACGGGTGGACGCACGCGACGAACACGTCGGCGGCGTCGCGGTCGGTGAGGACGCCGATGGACTCGCTCATCGTCGACCCGGTGGCGACGATGTCGTCGACGACGACCACGGCCCGACCCGCGACGTCGGCGTCGCTGGGCGTGATGTCGACGTCGGTCCCCGAGTGCCGCACCTTCTCGAAGTAGTCGACGTCGCCGCCGCCGTACGCGTCCCGAACCGACTCGGCGAGTGCGATAGCGCCCGCGTCGGGGGAGAGAAAGAGCGGGTCGGTCAAATCGGACGGGAGCGGGTCGGCGAGTGTCGGCGCCGCGTCGACCACCGAACAGGGCACGTCGAAGAACTCGGTCACCGATTCCTCGTGGGGGTTGACGAGGACGACCCGGTCGGTACCGGTCGAGACGGCGCGGGCCATCGCCCGCGCAGAGACGGGCTGACCGGGTTCGAACGCGCGTTCCTGTCGGCCGTAGCCCATGTAGGGCAGGACGGTCGTGACGTGGTCGACGCCCGCCTCGCGGACGGCATCCTGTAACTGCAGGAGTTCGACGTAGTCGGCGTCGGACTGCGTCGAGGCGACGACGACGGCCCGGTCGCCGCTCACGTCGTCGATATCGACCGACGCCATGCCTTCGCCGTCCGGGAACCGGTCGTACGACACCGCGGCGAGGTCGCGACCCGTCTCGGCGGCGAGGGCCGCGCCGAGTGCCTGCGAGGCAGAGCCGGGGATTATCATACCCGATGGTCGATACGCGCCCCGAAAACCGTTTCCGTTAGGCCTGCACGGCGACGCCAGCGACGCCCGTCACGCCGAGTTCCTGTGTCCGCCAGCCGTCGCCCGCGTCCGCGAGGAGCGTCCCCGTTTCGGTGACGGCGACTGTCGCCGCGTCGGTGTGGGCCACGTCGGCGAGGCGGGCGTCGGTCGGCACGTCGACCGGGTGCCACGACCCGACGCGCTCACGCTCGAACAGGCCGTCGTCGCCGGCGGCGTGTGCCCGGTCGTCGGCGGCGACGCTCACGGCGTCGAACGCCCCCTCCGCGTCGTCCATCCACCCGTTGCCGAGCCGATACAGGCCGTTTCCGGTCGCCGCGAGCGGCATCCCTCGCCCGTGGACGTCGCGGACATCGCCGAGGCCGACGTTCCGAAGGCCGTCGTCGACGACCTGATGAACCCCGCTGTCGGCGGCGACCATCCCGCCGTCGATGGCGCGGGGGTCCGTGACGGTTCCGAGGGTCGCCCACTCGTCGTCGAGGCGCGCGACGCGCCCGTCCGGGCCGGCCGCGAGAAGCGCCTCACCGTCGAAGCCGACGGTGACGGCGGGGCCGAAGTCCGTCGGTTCGTCGTCGCCGACGAGGACGTCCTCGGCGGTGGCGATGGCGCGGCGGTTCCCGGCGGCGGCGACGTCGCGGGCGGCGGTGCGGTGTTCGAGGCCAAACTCTCCGACCCGGTCGCCGGACAGGGACGCAATCACGACCCCCTGTTCGGCGGCGATTAGCACCGTCTCGGCGCCCGTCCGGTCGGCGTAGACGCGTTTCTCGTCTATCTCTTGGTCCATACCGCCTCTCGGCGGGCGTCCCTCAAAAACGTGGGCGAGTCAGGCGGGCGGTTCGTCCACCGTGTGTCGGCGCACGTGCTCGACGAAGTTGTCGAACAGGCGTTTGGTTCGGCAGGCGGCGTCGTAGGCGTCGTCGTCGATGCCGTCGACGACGCGCTGGATTCGGTCGGCGGGCAAGTCTGTCCCGCGCGCCACCTCCTCGGCGCTCGACTGGTCGTACTCGGGATGGAACTGGACGCCCCAGCAGTTGCCGCGCCGAAACGCCTGCACGCCGCGGTCGTTCTCGGCGAGACGCGTCGCGCCCGGCGGCAGGGCGGTCACGCGGTCCGAATGCGCCTGAAAGGCCGTGAACGGCGTGTCGATGCCGGCGAACAGCGGGTCGTCGTCGACGGTCCGAACCTCGCGATACCCGAGTTCGTAGTCGCCCATCGACTCGACTTGACCGCCGAGCGCCGCCGCGAGCGCCTGATGGCCGTAACAGACGCCGAGAATCGGGAGGCCTCGGTCGGCCGCCGACCCAATCCAGTCGAGCAGGTCGTCTATCCACGGTTCGGACCCGTAGACGGACGAGCGCGACCCGGTCACGACGACGGCGTCGTAGTCGAAATCGGGCGGCAGGTCGCCGGCGCTCACGTCGAACTCGACGAGGGCGGCGTCGAGTTCGCGGCGAAAGTTCCGGCGCGTGTGTTCGGTGCCGTGAGAGGCGTCGAGTAGAGCGAACCGCAGCATTACGTCTGGAAAGGGGACCGAGCGACGAGACTCTTACGCCGACTCGATATGGCCAAAGAGGCGGTCGTTCACCTCGCGAGCGCGCTCGATGCCGACGAGATGGCCGGCGTCGAGTTCGACGAACTCTCCGCGAGGCAGGTTCTCAGCCAGTCGACGCCCGCGTTCGACCGGCCAGACGGCGTCGTCGCTACCGTGGACGACGAGCGCCGGGCAGTCGATTTCGTACAGGCGGTCGGAGATATCGAACGCCTCGACGGCGGCGGCTTGAGCCTCCCACGCCGCCCGCGTGGCGTCTTCGGCGGCGCGCCACTCGACCATCTGCTCGACGTCGGCGGGCCGCGAGTCGATAAAGTCACGAGAGAGCGCCGCCGCGAGCGACGACTCCAGCGCGTCCGGGTCGTCGGGCGCGCCGAACAGGGGGTCGAGCGAGAGTCCGGCCCCGGCGGCGGCCGTCCCGAGGAGTGCGAGCGACCGGGGACGTGTCGAGAGCCGCGCGAGTTCGAGTGCGACCATCCCACCCAAGCCGGCGCCGACGACGTGGACCCGGCGCTCCCCGTGGTCGTCGAGTACCGCCTGCACGTCGGCCGCGAGGTCGTCGACGGCGTAGGGGCCCGATGGCGCGTCGGAGCGCCCGGCGCCGCGAAGGTCGGTCACCAGCGTCTCGAACGGCCCCGAGAGGCCGCCGTGTTGCCACCCCCACTGCCACGCGCCGTACCCCACGTCGCCGAGGAAGACGACAGTCTCGCCCTCGCCGTCGACTTCGTAGTACAGCGACACGGACCCGTTCGATGCGGTCGGCATACGTGCCCGTCCAGCCCCGAGCCACTTATACGCTCAGTCCAAGCGCGCGGTCAGGAGGAGGAGGCCGATGAGCGTAGCCGCGAGACCGACCAGAATCAGAGTGACCGTGTAAGCCAGCGACGGCAAATCGACCGGGTTCGCGCCGGCCAGCAGGTCGAAAAGCGTCACCTCGCGAAACAGCGAGCCAGCCGGAACCGCCACGATTGAAAGCGCCACGACACCGACGGTGAGGAGGGCAAAAACCGTCAGCGCCGACGTGCGGGAGTCGTACGACGGTGCTTTCACACGCTGACTGTCTGCGGCTTCACATATGAACGTTCGTCCGACTCAGGCGTCCTGCATCGCCCGGAGGATGTCCGCCGCGTCGTCGAGGGCGTCGTCGAGGGCGTCGACGTCCGGGCCACCTCCCTGTGCGAAGTCCGGGGGGCCGCCGCCGCCGCCGCCGACTTGCGAGGCGAGTCGGCCCACGACTTCGCCAGCGTTGACGTCGACGCCGTCGGGGACGCCAACGACGAACTGCGCGCTCCCGCCCTGTGCGCTCCCGAGGACGGCCACCGCGCCCTCGTCGACGATGGCGTTTGCGGTGACACGCAGTTCGTCGGCGTCGGCGTCCATCCGCCGAATCACGGCGTCGACGCCGTCGATATCCACCTCGTCCTCCGTCGCCGACGCGGCGCGAACCTCGGCGAGTTCGGATTTGAGCTGGTCAATCTGTTTGCCTCGGGCCTTCCACTCCTCGAAGAAGCGTTCCGCCGTCTCGGGGACATCCTCCGGCGACACGTCGAGGACGTCCGCCGCGTCGTAGAGCGCGTCTTCGGTGCGCTGGGTCGCCTCGATGGCCGCCTCGCCCGCCGCGAAGACGATGCGCTCGACGCCGTCCTGCACCGGCTCGGTCGTGAGCACCTTGATGGCGCCGATGTCGCCCGTTCGAGAGACGTGCGTGCCCGCACACGCCTGCACGTCCTCGTCGACGTGGATGAGGCGAATCTGCTCGCCCGGCGGCACCCCGCCCTGATACAGGTCGAAGCCATGTTCGGCCTCCGCCTCGTGGCGGTCCGGCCACTCCTGTGTGACGTGGTGGTTGTCCGTCACGATGTCGTTGGCGACGCGCTCGATTTCTTTCACCTCCTCGCGGGAGATGCGCCGGAAGTGTCGGACGTCGAGACGGGCGCGGTCGGTCCCCTTCTGGGCACCCGCCTGCCGGACGTGCTGGCCGAGTACCTGCCGGGCGGCGTAGCCGATGACGTGAGTCGCGGTGTGATGCCGCATCAGCCGGAAGCGACGCTCCGCGTCTATCTGCCCGCGGACGAACTCGCCCTTGCCGGGGTTGCCGTCCGTGTGGTGAAGCACGACGCCGTTCCGACGCTGGACGTCGGTCACTTCGACCGTCGTCTCATCCGTCGAGAGCACGCCCGTGTCGGCTGGCTGTCCCCCGCCCTCCGGGTAGAACATCGTCTGGTCGAGGACGACGTCGTAGCCGTCCTCGCGCTCGAACACGTCGAGGACGACCGCCTCGAACTCGGTTCGGTCTTGGTCCTCGTAGAACAGGCGGTCGGTCTCGGGGAGGTCGCCCAGTCGCTCGTCGCGCTCGGCATCGACCTCGTTGACGCCCTCTTCCCCGTGTCGGGCGGCGACCAGCCCGTAGAAGTCGTCCGGGACGTCGACTGTCGCGCCGTGGTCGCGGGCGATATCCGCCACCATGTCGGGCTGGATGCCGTGAGAGTCGTAGAGTTCGATGAGCGTCTGGCGCGGAATCGGCTCGCCGCGCTCGGCGTAGTCCTCCGCGATGCTCTCGACCTTTCGGGCGCCGCGTTCGAGCGTCTCGCGGTACTTGCGCTCCTCCGTGCGCACCATGTCGCGGATGGTGTCGCGGTTGGCGTAGCCGAGGCGCTCGGCCTGCATATCGACCAGTTCGTCGAGGGGGACGTCGATGTCGAGACCGTCGACGAGGCGCTTGGTCCGCCGGAGGACCATGCGCGCGAGATACCCCGTTCCGACGTTCGAGGGGACGATGCCGTCGCCGAACATGTACGCCAGCGTTCGGCAGTGGTCGGCGATGGCGTAGACGTCTTCGAGCGGTTCGAGAAGGTCGGTGAGGCGCTCGGGGTCGACACCGAGTTCGTCGGCCACGTCCGCGCGGGCCGAGGCGAGGTCCTCAACCTCGTCGATGTCGAGATAGCCCGAGAGGCGAGCGGCGTCACGGATGAGTGCTTCCTCCTCCTCGGAGTGGTCGATGCCGGCGTGTTCAGAGAGGACATCTATCATCTCGGGGTAGACGGCCTCGTACACCGTGGGCGTGCCCTGTGACATCCACGTCCACCGCTCCAGCCCGTAGCCCGTGTCGACGATGTACGTGTCCATCGGGCTGTAGCGGTTGCCGTCTTTCATCTCGTACTCGCCGTCGGGGTCCTGCTCCATCGACATGAAGACGAGCGTGGCGAGTTCGAGGCCACGGTAGATGACTTCGAACGCCGGGCCGGCGTTGCCCCCGCCAACCCACGGGTCCTCGATGTACGTGATTTCGGCGGGGTCGGCGCCCATGTGTTCGAAGAACTGGTCGCAGAACTCGACCGTCTCGTCTTTCCAGTACACCTCGCCCTCGTAGGCGTACTCGCCGTCGGCCTCCTCGCGGGCGTTGAAGGCGTGGTGGGCCATCATCTCGAAAGCCATCGTGTGGCGGCCCGTCTTGCCCACGTTGTCGATGTCCTGCATCCGGATGCAGGGCTGGCTGATGGTCAGGGGGTTGGCGGGCGGCGGCGTCTCACCCGACGTGACGAGCGGCTGGAAGTCGTAAATCGACGCCTGCGTGAGGAGGACGTCGTCGCGCCAGCGGTTCGCGGCGACGGGGTACGGGTCGATGCGCTCGTGACCGTTGTCCTCGAAAAAGGAGAGGAAGGCCTCGCGCATCTCCTCCAGCGAGTGCGCGTCGTCGAATCCGGGGTTGCCGATAAACGAGTAGTCGTCACAGGGCGGCTCACCGCAGGTGTCGCGCTCGATACGCGACCAGAAATGCACGCCACACGAGGCACACTCCTGTCGAGTGAACCCCTCGTCCTCGAAGTAATCGAGACGGTAGGCGTCTTCGAGTTCGCTCATTATGCCTTGTTGGCCCGTCTCCGCCTAAAACAGTTCCGGGAAGGCGAGAGGGCGCCGATTTCGGCGACGGCGAGGTGTCGCCGGCGCGCGATTCACTCCTCGTCTAACGCCAAGGCCGCCAGCATCGCCTCCAACTGCACCCGCTCGTTCGCACCCTCGGTGATGCGGTAGTCGGCCTCGCCCAGTCGCTCCATCAGTTTGACCGTCCGGCGGTCGTCGATGTCGAACTCCCACGCCGAGCGGTGAAGTTGGTCGATGACGTCGCCCCCGGCCATCCCGGAGTCGACGAGTAGGGTTTCGAGCGTCGACCGGGCGCGCGGGAAATCACCCTCGATAGCCGCCTCGACCATCGACTCGATTTCCTCGGGTCGGGCGGTGCTGGTGACGGTGTAGACGGCCTCGTCGTCGACGGTTTCGCCCGTCGTCGCCGCCGCCTGCAACGTGTTGATGGCCCGTCGCATGTCGCCGCTGGCGGCGTAGACGAGAGCGTCGAGGCCGTCCTCGGTCAGGTCGATGCCCTCGGCCTCGGCTATCTCTCGCGCCTGCGCGGCGACAGCCTCGTCCGGAAGCGGGGAGAAGCGGAAGACGGCACATCGAGACTGGATGGGGTCGATGATGCGGCTGGAGTAGTTACAGGAGAGGATAAAGCGGGTGTTGTCGGCGAACTGCTCCATCGTCCGGCGGAGCGCTGACTGGGCGTCGGAGGTGTTGTGGGTCAGAATCCCGTTAGCGAGCATGAAGTTCGGCGTTCCCTCCATGCTGATGTTGTAGGCTTTTCCACGGTGGCTGTGTTCGATGCGCTCTATTTTCGCGGTTTGCACCGTTTGGAGGCCGCCGTCGGAAAGGACTGCAGGCTCGAACTCCGCTCGCTCGTAGTGTTCGTGATGCGGAAGGTCACCGTCACCGACGACGACGAACGTGTATTCGTCACCGTAGGTGTCGAGGAACTCTTCAACCTTCTCCGTCTGTCCCCACAGTTTAGCGACTCCTTTGACCTCGATGACGGTATCGTCGACCAAGAAGTCGGGATGATACACCGAGTCGGACAGTTCGAACGCCGGTTCGTACTCGTATTCGATGCCAGCCTCCTGTAACGCCTTCCCGACCTCGTACTCCCAGTCAGACCGGACGAGATGTCCAAGTTCGTCACTGTGTCTGACGTTGCCACCAGTCGGTTCGTGTCCCTGCAGTGCGTCCGAGACTTTCTGTGCGACCTCGGGGTCACGCATCGGGTTGTCGTCGCCGCTGATATCACAGACCGGATAATCGGTGTTTTCGACGCTCTTCCTGACGACCCTCGACTTCTCCTCGTCGTCGAGAGACGCCCACCAGTCGGCGGCTGACGCCCCGATATCCGCTAGTACCCGCTCGGGGTCGGCATCGACGACCCAGTCCTCCCACGAGGTTCCGGACCGCATCTCGCTAATCGTTTCGCGGACCCGCTCGACCGTCTCCTCGTCCATCTCCCAGACGTGGACGCCGTGGAACTCTCCTCCGTAGTTCGGGTTGTTTTCGCCCGCAAATCGCCCATCGGAGAGTTTCTCGACGATTTTCCGTCGCCGCTCGTCCGACCACGTCGTCCCGTACATCGGGTTCTGCTCGCCACGCATGTCGCGGCTATGCCCCTCGTTCTTGCAATCCACGGAACAGAATCGGCCTGCAGTCCACGCGTCACAGATTTCACACTGCGACACGCCGATATCATCTTTGAAATCTGCGATTTCGTCTCCCGGCGAAAGGTCCTGCAGTTCCGTTTCCACGAGTGTTCCGTCGTCAGCAACGACGAAAAACGGGTGAGTCAAACTCGCCGATATCGTCCGTCCGTCCTCCAGTTCGATTTCAAAGAAATCCGCAATACCGGAATCGACGAGGGTCCCCTTGTCAGACTGTATTTCGTTCGTCTCGAAGTCGACAGAGGGAATCGGTTCACCATCAGCGCTCACCTCCTCTATCGGCTTGACTTCCGGTTTGGACGGATATCCCGTCACCACTTCGGTCCCCGGCGGCACGCACAACGAGTCTGCCTCATCAAGGAATATGATGCGGTAGTCGAAGCCGCCGAAGGAGGACCGGGCGAAGCTCTTGATTCGGTCCCGAACCACGTCGATACCGCGCTCGTCGGAGGCGTTGAGTTCGAGGAAGTTGCCCCGCCAGTCGTCGCCGTACACCTCGCGGGCGATAGCTGTGGAGCAGGTGGTCTTCCCGACGCCCGCCGGCCCCGAAAAGAGGAGGTGGGGCAGGTCGTTGCGCTCGATGTAGCTCTGCAGTCGGTCGACGATGTCGTCCTGTCCCTTCACGTCGTCGAGGGTCTGCGGGCGATACTTCTCTATCCAGATTTCCCGCCCCGTGGACGACCCCTCGGCCTCGCTCATACGGGTGCAAGGGGCCGGTCCGCACATAAACTCCCCGAGACGGTGATAGTACTCAGATTAGCGCGCTCGAACTGAAGACACCTCGAAAGCCCCCGGTGTCTCGGCTCCCGGGACTCGCTGCGCTCCTCACTCCGTTGCGGTGCTTGCGTCGTCCGGGCACGCCGAGACACCGGCCCCTTTCAGTCCCGCCCGCGTCGACTGGCTGACCGGCTGCCGCCGGGCGGGACTGAAAGGGGCGACTCGCTGGAGGAAGGAAGCCGACGCAAGCACCGCAGGCCGAAGGCCGAGGAGCGCAGCGAGGCTCCCGACTCCAGCGAGTCGGGGCTTTCGAGGTGGTCCCAAATTCATCCGCGTATCTGAACACTCCGCGAGACGGCCATCCGACGGTTTAAGGAGATGCCCGCGACACCACGGCGTATGGCGTCACAGGGCGACCCGCGCGTACTCTTCGTGATGAATCTCGTTCTGTCGGCGGTGTTCGGGACGGTTGTCGTCTGGGGGCTGTCGGTCGTCGGCCTCCTCGGGTTCTCGGTCTGGAACGCCGCCTCGCTGACCCTCATCCTGATGGCGATTACGCATCTCGTGACGCGGTGAGAGCGGGGCCGTGAAGGACTGACACGGCGGCTGACGAACGGGAATTTATTACGCTCGACTCGCGGAGTAGCGGGTATGACCATCGAAGACCGAGACGAGGCCCACCTCATCACGCACGCGCTGGCCAAGGACACGCTCTCGAAGATTCGCGACGTCGACACCGAACAGGTCGCCTTCCGCAAGGGACTGGTGAAACTCGGGCGCATCTGTGGCTACGAAATCATCGACGGTGCGATGGAGACGGAGTACGTCTCGCTGGAGACGCCGATGGCGGAGACGACGGGCGAGCGCGTCAAAGGCCTCGACGACGTGGTCATCATCAACGTCCTCCGGGCGGCGACGCCGTTCGTCGAGGGCCTGCTGAAGGCGTTCCCCCGCGCGAAACAGGGTGTCATCAGCGCCGGCCGCGACGAGGAGGCGGGCATGAACGAGGACGGCGAGTTCCCGATTACGGTCGACTACGTGAAACTCCCCGAAATCGGCCCAGAAGACACCGTCATCGTCGCCGACCCGATGCTCGCGACGGGGTCGACGATGACCGCCGTCCTCGAACACGTCCTCACCGACGCCGACCCGGAGAACGTGTTCGTCCTCTCGGCGGTCAGCGCCCCCGCCGGCCTGCTTCGCGTTCGCGAGGCGGTTCCCGAAGCCGACCTGCTCACCGTCTCCATCGACGACCACCTCGACGACGACGGCTTCATCGTCCCCGGCCTCGGCGACGCTGGCGACCGCGCCTTCCGGACGAAGTAACCCCTCTCCTTCCGGTCGAAAATCGGCAGACTGCAATCGATTTCACGTCGACATATCTCCACTCGTCGCCGACCACCCGAGCGCACAGTAGTCCTCCGTAGCTCACCCCAACTCGACGCGGCCGCCGGTCGCGCTCCGCAACCGGTCGCGGAGCGGGTCGGCCTCGTCGACGGGGACGCGAACGTCGAACGTGACGGTGGCCTCGTAGGCGGCGTCGAACTCGGCGCCCACGCTTTCGAGAATGCCACGGACGGTGCCGGAGTCGTCGTACTCGACGGTGACCGTGAGTCGCTCGTGGGGGCGCTCTTCGACCACGCCGGCGGCGTCGAGGGCGTCGCTCACGCCGCGAGCATAGGCCCGCGCCAACCCGCCGACGCCGAGGTTGACGCCGCCGTAGTAGCGGGTCACGACGGCGACGACGTTGCGCACTTCGCGCTGGACGAGGACGTTCAGGGCGGGCTTGCCCGCCGAGTTCGTGGGTTCACCGTCGTCGCTCGCCCACTCGCGGAGCATATCGCCCTCAGGCACCCGGTACGCGGGGACGTTGTGGGTGGCGTCGGCGTAGGCGTCGCGCACCTCGCTCACGAACGCCTCCGCGGCGTCGACGGACTCGGCGGGGGCGACGTGGCCGATGAACTCCGAGCCTTTCACTTCAAACTCGGCCTGTCCGCGCTCGGCGACTGTCAGAAAGGCGTCGTCGCTCATCAGAACTCGACCCGGCGGACGTAGGGTAGCTCCCGAATCTCGACCAGCAGGTCACCGGGGAGGCTGGCGTCCGTGATGACATAGAGTTTGGAGTCGTCGACGAACTCGGGGTCCTCGCTGATGACCTGTCGGATGGAGATGTCGTGGTCGGCGATGGCGCCGGTCACGTCGGCGACGATGCCCGATTCGGTTTCGTCGTCGACCCAGACGGTGAGCACCGTCAGGTCGAGGACGGGCGCGAGGTCCATCAGGCTCGGAATGGCGGTGATGTTCTGGAAGATGCGCCGGAGTTGGGGGTCGTCGAGGATGGCGTCGGTGGTCGAATCGACCACCCGGCGGTCGACGCCGATTTCGCGGGCGATTCCCGTGTTGGGAATCTCTATCCCGCCGGAGACGACGCGACCCTCGTCGTTGACGGAGAAGCCGCGTTCGAGCAGGAGCCGAATCACCGCCTGCTGGCTCGGGCTCCCCTCGAACTTCTCCATAATCTCGTCGAACATACGGACGTGTAGTCGGGTGGGTCGCTTCCGTCTTGGGGTTGGCGGCCCCGCCGGCAACGCCGCTCAGACGGTGTCGTGCATCCGGTCAGCGGGCGAGTGCTGCTCGGGCGCGTGCTTCACGAGGACGATTCGGTCGGACCCGTCGAGGCGGCGAACGATACCCTCGTCGTCCAGATGGCGGACGGTGGCGAGGACGGTCAACAGCGGGAGTCGAAGTCGCTCCGCAATCCGGTCGGGCGTCGCGTCCCCGACGCGGTGCAGGTACAGCACGACCAGTTTCGACGTATCGCTTTCGAGCCGTTCGAACGCCTGCATGGACGCCCCGTCGCCCCCCGCAATCAAATAACTAACGACGCGCGTCGAAAGAACATACGTCAGGAGACGTTCGCTACAGCTCGCCTTTCGTACTCGGCGTGTCGGAGCGTCGCTCGTCGATGCGCGTGGCGTCGTCGAGGGTGCGCGCGAGCGCCTTGAACAGCGCCTCCACCTCGTGGTGGGCGTTCTCGCCCGTCACCTCGGCGTGGAGGGTGAGACCGGCCTGCATCGCCAGCGAGCGGGCGAAGTGCCGGGCCATGACGGTCGTGAACTCGCCGACGCGCTCCTCGGTGAACTCGCCGTCGAACCGAAAGAGGGGGCGACCGCTCACGTCGAGGACGACGCTGGCCACCGCCTCGTCGAGCGGGATTCGGCGGTCGGCGAAGCGACGGATGCCCCGCTTGTCGCCGAGGGCGTCCTCGAAGGCCGCGCCCAGCACCAGCGCCACGTCCTCGACGGTGTGGTGGTCGTCGATGTGGAGATCACCGTCACAGTCGACGGTCAGGTCGAACAGGCCGTGCTTGGCGAAGGATTCGAGCATGTGGTCGAAGAAGCCGATGCCGGTATCGACGCGGGCGTCGCCCTCGCCGTCGACGTCGAGGGTCACCTCGATGGTCGTCTCCGCGGTTTCGCGGGTTCGAGCGGCGGTACGGTCCATATCCGACCCTCGCGGGGCGGGCGTAAGTCGGTTGCGCCTCTACGCGTCCATCGCCGCTTCGAGGGTGAACGCGCCCTCGTACAGCGCGGTGCCGACGACCACCGCCGCGGCCCCCGCCTCGCGACACGCCCGCACGTCGTCGAGGCTGGCGACGCCGCCGCTGGCGATGACGGGGATGTCGACTGCGTCGGCCAAGCGCTCGATTCGGTCGGCGCGGACCCCCTCCAGTCGACCCTCGACGTCGACGTCGGTAAAGAGGATGGCCGCCGCACCGAGGTCGGCGTACCGCCCCGCGGCCTCGACGGGGTCGAGGCCCGTCCCCTCGGTCCACCCAGAGACGACGACTTCGTCGCCTTTCGCGTCCAGACTGACCACGACGCTCCCCGGGCGTCGCTCGCTGATTCGGCGGACGATATCGGGGTCTTCGACGGCGGCGGTGCCGAGAATCACCCGCTCGACGCCGCGGTCGATGAGCGAAACGGCGTCGTCGACGGTGCGGATGCCGCCCCCGAGTTGGACGGGGACATCCACCGCGGAGACGACGGCCTCGACTGCCGCCGCGTTGGCGCGTTCGCCGTCGAAGGCGCCGTCCAAATCGACCAGATGCAGGGTCTCCGCACCGGCGTCGACCCATCGGCGCGCCGCCTCGACGGGGTCGCCGTATCGCGTCTCGGTCCCGCGCTCCCCCTGTACCAGTTGCACCACCTCGCCGTCCTGCATATCGACGGCGGGAATCACCTCGAACGTCGAGAACTGGGTCATACCGGCCCTGTGAGGGGCGACGGCCTAAACCCTCCGTTCCGCAGGATACGGAGCGACGTCGGAACGGATTTGTGGCGCGCGCGTCCACGTCCTGTCGATGCAACTGTTCGGCTCCAGCGGAACCCGCGGCGTCGTCGGAGAGGCGTTCACGCCGGCACTCGTTCGCGACGTCTCGGCGGCGGCCGCGGCCGTCTGGGACACCGACCGGGTGGTCGTCGCTCGCGACACCCGCGACTCCGGGGGGCCGTTCACCGATGTCGCCGCCGGAACGCTCGCCGCCGCCGGCGTCGACGTCGACCGACTGGGTGTGCTTCCGACGCCCGGCGTCGCCTACTACTGCGAGCGCGAGGGGATTCCCGCCGTCCACGTCACCGCCTCTCACAACCCGCCCGAGTACAACGGCATCAAACTCATCGGGGCGGACGGGACGGAACTGTCCGTCGACGGGTATCGACAGGTCGAGGACCGCGTGCGCGCAGACGAGACGCCGCTCGCGGCGTGGGACGGCGTGGGGACGAGCGAGGCAATCGACGGCGTGACCGCGGAGTACCGCGCCGACATGCACGCGGGAATCGACGGTGACGCCATCGCCGCCGCCGACCTCACCGTCGCCATCGACCCCGGCCACGGTGCGGGGTCGGCCGTCTCGCCCGAGTTCGTCCGCGAACTCGGCTGTTCGGTCCGGACGGTCAACGCCGACCCGGACGGCCGGTTTCCGGGTCGCGACCCCGAGCCGATTCCGGAGAACCTGACCGCACTCCGCCGGCTGGTTCGGTCGACGGATGCCGACGTAGGAATCGCGCACGACGGCGACGCCGACCGGGCCATCTTCGTCGACGAGACGGGGGCGATGATAGACGGCGACACCTCCTTCGCGGCGCTCGCCGATACCGAACTGCGGGCAAGCGAGGCGGGCGCCGACGACGTCGTCGTCGCCGCGGTCAACGTCTCCCAGCGAGTCGTCGACGCCGTCAACGCGGCGGGGGCTGACCTCGAACTCACGCCAATCGGGTCGACCCACATCGTCACGCGGATTCGCGAGTGTCGCGGGGCCGGCGCGCGCGTCCCCATCGCCGGCGAGGGCAACGGCGGCGTGTTCTTCCCCGAACACCGCCTGACGCGGGACGGCCCCTACATCGCCGCGAAGTTCCTCGAACTCCTCGCCACCGCCGACGGCCCCGCGAGCGACGTCGCGGCGCCCTATGCCGACTACCACCTCGTCCGCGATGCGGTCGGCTACGCGGACGAGACGGAGCGCGACCACCTCCTCGGCGTCGCTGAGGCGTACGCTCGTGACGCCGACGCCACCCTCGACACGACGGACGGCTACCGCCTCGACTACGGCGACGCGTGGCTCCTCGTCCGCCCGAGCGGCACCGAGCCAAAAATCCGTATCTACGCCGAGGCCGGCGACGACGCGCGTGCGGAGGAACTCGTCGCCGACCTCCGGGAGCGGCTGGTCGACGCCTGACTCAGGCGTACTCGTCGAGCGCCGCGTCGATGCGCTCGCGCTCCTCGCGGGCGGCGGTCAGGTCGTCCGCGACGTCGCCCCGAGCCAGTCGCTCCCGCTCGTCAGTGTCGAGTTCGTCGCGAGCGAGCGCCGTCTCGCGCAGGCGTTCGTAGTCCACCGTCTGGGGCAGGCGGCGGAGGCGACGCGCCGCGGCGACGGCCTCGTCTTCCGCAAACCGCGCCACGACCGAGACGAGTTCGCCGGCGCGGTGCCGGAGATGCTCGGCGCTCGGCGGCGGCCACGACACGGTCAGCGGGTCGGCGTCCAGACGCTCCAGATAGGTCCGGTGGGTCCCGACGCGCGTCCGGAGGGCGCCGGGGTCGTCGACGTAGTGGTCGAGTTTCGAGGTGGAGTAGTCGGCGTAGTCGAGAAGCGTCGGAATCGGCTCCTCGCCCGCGGGGTACGTCTCGACGTACTCCCGGATGTCGGGCGGGGGCGAGGGGAAGGCGGCGAGCGGGTAGGCCTGACTTGCCTCGACGACGCGGAACACGTCGCGGGCGCCCGCCGACCGGCGGAACGTCTGCCACGCCTCGCGGACCGTCTCGTTGTAATCGTCGATGGGGTCGCGCAGGTTCTCGACGGGCGCGTCGAGGTCGGCCTCGCCGAGCCGTTGCAGGCGCCGCAAGTGCTCGATTCGGTCGTCGAGTTCGCGCCGTCGCTGGCGCGCCTCGCGCTTGGCCGTCTCGTACCCGTCCTCGGCCCGGTCGCGCTCCGACAGCAAGTCGATGTACTCCCTCGCCGGTGTGAGCGTCTCGCGAGCGCGTTCGAAGTCGTCCTCGCCGAGTCGGCGCTGGTCGAGGATTTCGTTTGCCTCCTCGAACGCCTCGCGAGCGGGCAGGTCGTCGGGCAGGTCCTCGACGAGTTCGACGAAGGCCTCCTGAAACCTGACGAACGCCTCGAAGTCGCCGGTGCCGGTCGCCTTCCCGTCGTATCGGTCGAGGAGGTCCGTCGCCTCGCGATAGGCATCACGGACCGTCTGCAGGCGCTCCTCGCCGTGTTCGGCGACGGCGTCGCGGGCGTCGAGCAGGCGCTGGTGTGCGTCGCGGAGTCGGTCGGCGTAGTCGGGACCCGCACTCATTCGTCGCCGTACACCTCGTCGGGGTCGAAGACGCGGTCACCGACCGTCTCCCCCTCGATGGTGCGATAGAAACAGGAGCGGTGGCCGGTGTG
This sequence comes from Haloplanus sp. C73, assembly GCF_051195115.1. NCBI lineage: Archaea > Methanobacteriati > Methanobacteriota > Halobacteria > Halobacteriales > Haloferacaceae > Haloplanus > Haloplanus sp. C73. The sequence continues at coordinate 184,884 of NZ_JBNTJZ010000003.1, forward strand.
GCAGGCACCCCCCTCCTGCTCGACGAGATAGAGGAGGGTGTCGGCGTCGCAGTCGACGCGTACCTCCTCGACGCGCTGGACGTTGCCGCTCGTCGCCCCCTTCTCCCAGAGTTCGTCTCGGCTCCGCGAGTAGTAGTGGGCCCGGCCTGTCTCGCGGGTGCGTTCGAGCGCCTCGGGCGAGACGTAGGCCAGCATCAACACCTCGCCGGAATCGGCATCCTGTGCGACGGCGGGGACGAGGCCGTTCGCTCCGAAATCCACCTCGACGGTCATGCCCGATTCAGGATGGCTCGACCGATAGGTCTTGTGTCAGGCGGTCACCGGAGGTTAGACTAGCCCGAGCGCGCTGAGCAGGCCAAAGAGCAGGTCGCCGTACGTCAGCCCGACCACCAGCCCGAGGAAGACGGGGACGATGAAGGGGATGCCCGGCGAGAGCCACACCGTCTCCCGGGTCGTGACGACGCGCAACCCATCGCGCAGGTCCTCGGGCGTCGTCCCGTACGCAGAGCCGTCGATGTCGTCGAGGAAGCGTGCCGCGGCCCACGGGTCGTCGTACTCGGCGTCGAACGTGGGGTTCGTGTCGGCGGGCGGGGCGTCGTCGGGCGCCTCGTCGGCGTCGACGGCGCCGTCGGTCGGATCGTGAGTGCCCTCGACGCTCGCGGGGTCGCGGTGGGCCGCGGGCGACGCCCGGAGCGCCGCGAGGCTGGTGCCGCGCCAGCGCAGGTACATCCGCAGGGCGTCGATATCGAGGCCGTGCCGGGTGACGCCGTCGGGCGTCTCGAACAGCCGCCCGTGTTCGTGAGTGAGCGCCGAGACTGGCGTCCGCCGACCGACGAACATGAGTACAGAGACGTTGCCACGGAGGGCGTTTCGCGCGCCGAGATAGAGCGGATAGGCCAGCCCGAGCAACACCGCGTTGGTGAGGACGGTCAGCGAGAACACGCCGAGCGTGGTCGCCACGAACGGCATGGTGTCGTTCGAGAGATAGAAGACGGGATACGTGGGAAAGAGAAGCGCGAGCGTCATCAGCGCCTTGGCGTCGGCGCCGCCGAAACCACCGAACCACCAGAGGCCGTACGCGAACGGAATCAGGATGAGCAGGCTGACGCCGACGCGGACGAAAAACAGGCGGTCGTCGACAGACGTCAGGGGGAGATGCGCCGTCGCATCGACGAGCAACGCCACGAGTCCGATGGCGGCGAGCGGATACCACAACTCGTTGGGCAGGCGCCGAGTGCGGACGTCGCGCCACGCTGCCCACCCGAACGCCGGCACCGCGAGCAGTCGCAACAGGTCCGTCGTCGCCGCGAGCATGTCGGGTAGCGAACGGGCATTTAATTAGGGTTTCCGGTCGCCAGAGGTGAGGCCGGGCCTCGTCGTCGGCAAAAAATTGAGAGAATTGGGTTGGTGCGAGTACCGCCGGAACCGGCTTAGATGACGCGGTTCTGGAGGTAGTCGAGGTGCTTCGCGTTGTAGACGAGTTTGACCTCGTCGGCCGTCGGGCTGCCGATGCAGGTCAGCCGGACGTTCTTCTCCTCGACTTCCTCGTCGGAGAGAATCTGCTGCATGTCCATGTCAAGGTCGCCCTCCTTGACGATGGCGGCACAGTTCGCACAGGCGCCGGCGCGGCACGAGAAGGGCCAGTCGTAGCCCTGTGCCTCTGCGGCTTCGAGGACGTATTCGCCCTCGTTGACTTCGAGCGAGCCGTAGTCCTCGGCATCGAGGCCCGCGTCAGCGGCCTTCTCGAAGAGGTCGTCGTCGTCCATGTCCCAGCCCTGGTCGTCCAGTACTTCGTAATTGAGGTATTCTACCGTGGGCATCAGGCGAAACGTTGAGTCGCCACCCAATTAGACTTTGCTGTTCGGCAAAACCTTGTCGAGGCCTCACGTTGCCTCATCTTACCCGTTCTATCCCGCCGCCGTCGGCGAATCACGCGCAGAACGTGACAGATTCCGTAGTGTTATGTCTACCCTGACATATCGGTGGCAATTACCTATCGGTTGAGCGTGTGAATGGCCTGCCCGAGGGCGTTTTCGGCGGCTTCCATCACTGCCTCGGAGAGCGTCGGATGAGTGTGAATCGTCGCCGCCACGTCCTCCAGCGTCGCACCCATCTCGATACCGAGTGTCGGCTCCGCGACGAGTTCCGACGCCTCGGGGCCGACAATCTGGGCGCCGAGGAGGAACCCGTCCGCGCTCGCGACGATTCGGACGAAACCGTCCGTCTCGCCCGCCGTGAGCGCCCGCCCGCTGGCGTTGAAAGGCATCTCGCCGACGACGGGGTCGTACCCCTCCTCGGCCGCCTCGGCTTCGGTCAGCCCGACCGTCGCAATCTCGGGGTCGGTGAACACGGCGGCCGGAATCGCGCGCGTGTCGAACGCCGCTGGCTCGCCCGCGATGGCCCCTGCGGCGACGAGGCCCTCCGCCGACGCGACGTGGGCGAGCATCGGTTCGCCCGCCACGTCGCCGACGGCGTAGATGCCCGAGATGTCCGTCTCGCCGCGCTCGTCCGTCTCGAACACGCCGTCGTCGGTCGGCTCCAATCCGGCGTTTGCGGCGTCGAGCGTGTCGGTGACCGGTTCGCGTCCCACCGCGACGAGGACACGGTCGGCGCCGTGAGTCGACGCCTCGCCGTCTGCCGTCTCCGTCGTCACGACGATGTCGCCGTCGGCGGCGTCGCGCCACCCCGTCGCCCCCTCGCCGAAGTGGAAATCGACGCCCAGCGACTCGGCGCGCTTGCGAACCACGCGCGCAACGTCGTCCTCGTAGCCCGGGAGCGCGCCATCCAGCGCCTCCACGACGGTCACGTCGCTCCCGAGTTTCGCAAAGACCGTCGATAGCTCCATCCCGATGTAGCCCGCGCCGACGACGACGAGGCGGTCGGGGACGGAGTCGAGTTCGAGCGCCGCCGCCGAGTCGAGGACGGGGTCGGCAGCGAAGGAGAAGCCGGGGAGTTCGATGGGTCGACTGCCGGTGGCGACGATACAGTTCTCGAACGCGATGGTTTCGGTGTCCTCGTCTCGCTCGACCCGAACCGTCTCGCTGTCGAGGAACGCCGCCGTCCCCTCGACGAGGCCGACGCCGTTTGCCTTACAGAGTTTCTCGACGCCGCCGGTGAGTCGGTCGACGACGCCGTCTTTCCAGTCACACATCGCCGCGAGGTCGATGGCGGGGTCGGCGTAGATACCCATCTCCTCCGCCGTCGCGGCGTCGTGAGCCACGTCCGTCGCCGAGACGTACGCCTTCGAGGGGATACAGCCGCGGTTGAGACAGACACCACCGTAGGCGTCGCGTTCCACGAGCGTCACGTCGAGCCCGTGCTGTGCGGCGCGGATGGCGGCGACGTAGCCACCCGGTCCCGCACCGATGACCAGAACCTCCGTCGTGTTGTCGGCGTCCATGCGTGGACGACGCCGCCGCCACACGTATAAATACTGGCAGGAATGTGCGGGAAGGTATACCACCCCAGTTCGAGAACGGGGCAACGACTGGCGTTACTCGTACACCGGGAACTCGGCACAGAGCCGGTCGACTTCGTCCTGCACCTCGCTGGCCACGACGTCGTCGTCGGGGTTGTTGAGGCGCTCGATGATGAGTTCGCCGACCGTCTCCATGGCGTCGTCGTCGAAGCCACGGGTCGTGAGCGCGGGCGTCCCCACGCGGATGCCGCTGGTGACGAAGGGTGACCGCGTCTCGCCGGGGACGGTGTTCTTGTTGACGGTGATGCCCACGTCGTCGAGGGCGTCTTCGGCCTCCTCGCCCGTGAGGTCCGGATGGGACTCCCGCAGGTCCAAGAGGAGGAGGTGTTTGTCGGTGCCGCCGGAGACGGGCTGGATGCCCGCGTCGGTGAAGACGTCCGCGAGCGTCTTGGCGTTGGAGACGACCTGCTCCGCGTAGTCGACGAAGTCGGATTCGAGCGCCTCGCCGAAGCCGACGGCCTTGCCCGCGATGTTGTGCATCAGGGGGCCGCCCTGTCCGCCGGGGAAGATGGCCTTGTCCACCGCCTCGGCGTGCTCGTCGGTCGTCATAATCATGCCGCCGCGCCCGGCGCGGATGGTCTTGTGCGTGCTGCCGGTGACGAAGTCGGCGTCGCCGACGGGGTTGACGTGGACGCCCGCGGCGACCAGCCCCGTGACGTGAGCGATGTCCGCGAGGTGGTGGGCGTCGACCGACGACGCGATGTCGGAGAGGCGCTCGAAGTCGAATTCGCGGGGGTAGGCGGAGGAGCCGCTGACGATGATGTCGGGGTCGAACTCCGCGGCGTGGTCCGCGACGGCGTCGTAGTCGATGTAGCCCGTGTCGGGGTCGACACCGTACTGCTCGACGTCGTAGAGCTGGCCAGAGAAGTTGACGTGGTGGCCGTGGCTCAGGTGGCCGCCGTGGTTCAGGTCGAGCGAGAGAATCTTGTCGCCGGGGTCCAGCATCGCGAAGTAGACGCCCATGTTCGCCTGCGTCCCGCTGTGGGGCTGGACGTTGACGTGCTCGGCGCCGTACAGCTTTTTCGCGCGCTCGATGGCGAGGTTCTCGACGGTGTCCATGTGCTCACAGCCACCGTAGTAGCGCTCGCCCGGATAGCCCTCGGCGTACTTGTTCGTCATGACGCTGCCTTGGGCCTCCATGACCGCCTCCGAGACGTGGTTCTCGGACGCAATCATCTCCAGATTGTTCTCCTGTCGGCGCTCCTCGCCAGCGATGGCTTCGGCGACTGCAGGGTCAGTCTCCTGCAGGTGCGTATGTGTCGGTGTCACGCCACACACCATGCAGAACAGGCAAATAAGTAGCGTGGTCCATCACAAAATGCCCCTAAAACCTAGGCCGCTCACTCGCCGTCGAGCGCCTGCCACGACAGGCGCGGATTCCGGGCCGCAGTCGCTTGGTCGATGCGCCGAGCGGTCGTCTCCGTCGGCGTCTCGGCCAAGTCCTCGGGGTCCGTCGCGGCGACGGCGTCGAACGCCGCCGCGAGGTCGTCGAGTCGCGCCTTCGACTCCGTCTCCGTCGGCTCCGTCATCAGCGCCTCGTCGACGATTTCCGGCCACTTCGTCGTCGGCGGGTGGACGCCGTGGTCGAGCATCGCCTTCGCCACGTCCGCGGCGTCGGCGTCCGCGCTCGCGACGAACTCGTGGTGGAAGGGGCCGTAGGGCACCTCGTACTCGATTTGGGAGGCGAGATAGTTGGCGTTCAACACCGCCGTCTCGCTCACCCGTTCGAGGCCCGCGTCGCCGTGGCGCAGGATGTAGGCGTAGGCCTTCACCAGCACTAGCCAGTTGCCGACGAACTCGTGGACGCGCCCGATGCTCCGCTCGGGGGCGTAGGTTTCGTAGTCGCCGTCGACTTCGCGAACCTGCGGCGCGGGGAGGAAGGGCGCGAGTTCCTCGCGAACGCCGATGGGACCCTGTCCCGGCCCGCCGCCGCCGTGGGGCGTCGCGAACGTCTTGTGCAAGTTGAAGTGCATGATGTCGAAGCCCATGTCGCCGGGCCGGGCCTTTCCGAGCAGGGAGTTGAGGTTCGCACCGTCGTAGTAGAGCAGGCCGCCGGCGTCGTGGACGATGCTCGCTATCTCCTCGATGTCGCGCTCGAACAGCCCCAGCGTGTTGGGGTTGGTGAGCATCAGGAGCGCGGTGTCGGGGCCGACCGCCGCGCGCAGGGCGTCGACTTCGACGCGGCCGTCCTCGTTCGAAGGGAGTTCGACCACGTCGTAGCCGGCCATGGCCGCGCTGGCGAAGTTGGTGCCGTGGGCGGATTCGGGGACGATGACCTCGCTCCGGTCGTCGCCGTCGTGATACGCCTTCGCCACCTGAATGCCCGTGAACTCTCCGGCCGCGCCCGCTGGGGGTTGGAGCGTCACGGCGTCCATCCCGCCGATGGTGGCGAGCGTCTCCTGCATCTCGTAGAGCAAGTGGAGAATCCCCTGTTTGTCCGCGTCCGTGCGCAACGGATGGACGCGGTTGCCGGGGTGGGCGGCGACGTCCTCGGTAAAGGACGGGTTGTACTTCATCGTACACGACCCCAGCGGGATGGGACCGGATTCGACCCCGTAGTTCATCTGCGAGAGGTGGGTGTAGTGACGCGCCAGTTCCGGCTCCGACGGCGCGGGGAGTTCGAGTTCGTCCCGCGTCAGGTCGTCCGGGAGCGAGGAGTCGACGTCGACCGACTCGGTCCGCTTCTCGGACAGGAGCGGTTCGTACTGTCCGCCCGCGTACCAGCGGGCCTGCTGGTGCGGCGCTTCGTCGCTCATACCCCACCCCCGTGGCTCGCGAGGGCGTCGACCAGTTCGTCGACCTGCTCATGGTTGGTGTCGGTCACACAGACGGCCAGATACGTCTCGCCGTCGTCGGTGACGGTGCGGAGGGCGACGCCCGCGTCCCGACAGGCGTCGACGACGGCGGCGGGGTCGGGGCAGTCCACCAGCGCCTCGCGGAAGTGATGGCCGTCGTAGACGGGGGCCGCGAACCCGTCGAGGGCGTCGATTCGCTCGCAGGCGTCGGCGATACCGGTCACGCAGGTTTCGGCCAAGTCGACGAGGCCATCGGGACCGAGCCACGCGGCGTGCATCGCGGCCCGGAGCGCCAGCCACGCCTGATTCGTACAGATGTTGGAGGTGGCACGCTCCCGGCGGATGTGCTGTTCGCGCGTCTGGAGCGTCAGCGTGTACGCCCGGTTGCCCGCGGCGTCCTCGGCGGCGCCGACGAGGCGGCCGGGCACCTGTCGGAGGAAGTCCTCGCGGCAGGCAAAGAGGCCGAGACCCATCCCGTAGGTGGTCGGCAGGCCGAGGACGCTCGCGTCGCCGACGACGACGTCGGCGCCGTACGATTCGGGGGGTTCGAGCAGCGAGAGCGCGACGGCGTCGGACCCGACACAGAACAGCGCGTCGTGGTCGTCGGCGATATCGCCGACTGCGGAGAGGTCGGGTTCGAGCAGGCCGCGGGCGTTCGGCGTCGCGGCGTACACCATCGACACGTCGCCGTCGATGCAGTCGACGAGGGCGTCCACGTCGACGGTCCCCGCATGAGTGGGGTAGGTGTCGACGCCGATGTCGGGGCCGTCGGTGTAGTTGTCGAGGACGGACCGAATCCGGTCCGGAAGGCTGTCTGGCACCAGCACTCGGTCGCCGTCGGCGGCGCGCACCCGGTCCGCGAGCAGCGCCGCCTCGCCGAGCGCCGTCGCGCGGTCGTACATCGAGCAGTTGGCGACGCCAAGACCGGTGAGTTCGACGACGAGCGACTGAAACTCGAAGAGCGCTTGCAGGAACCCCTGCGTGACTTCGGGCTGGTACTGCGTGTAACTCGTCAGGAACTCGGAACGAAGCGAGAGGTGGTCGACGACCGAGGGGACGTAGTGGTCGTAGTGACCGCCGCCGAGAAACTCGGTCATGTCGGCGGATTCGTCGAGAATCCCCTCGACCGCGGAGCGGGCCGCGCGCTCGGAGTGGGCGTCGATTCCGTAGTCGCCGTCGAACCGAACGGAGTCGGGGATGTCGAACAACTCGTCGGGGTCGCCGACGCCGACGGCGTCGAGCATCGCGGCCCGTTCGTCGTCGGGGTGAGTCGCGTACGGCATACTAGGCGCCCTCAGACCGCCCGACGTATATATGCGATGCCGTCAGGGAGTTTGCGGGTCCGGTCATAGCGTGACGAACTCGCCGTCGAACGCGCGTTCGAGGATGCCCGCCAAGTCGTCGGCGTCCGTCGCGCGCGGGTTCCCGGTGAGCGAGCCGTCGTCCATCGCCTGCTCGGCCAACTGCGGAATCGCGTCGCGCTCCGCGGCCGTCGCGGCGAGCGTCTCCGGGATGCGCACGTCGGACGCGAGACGCCGCACCGCCGCCACCGCCCGCTCGCCTGCCACGCGAGACGGGGTGGCGGGGTCGACGTCCTCGCCGAGAGCGTCAGCGATGGTCGCCATCTTCTCGGGCACCTGCGGCAGGTTGTACTCCATCACGTAGGGGAGGAGGATGGCGTTTGCCAGCCCGTGGGGGACGCCGAAGGTGCCGCCGACCTGATGGGAGAGGGCGTGGACGGCGCCGAGGCCCGCGCCGTTGAACGCCATGCCGGCCTGCGAACTCGCGCGCGCCATCTTCGACAGCGCCTCGCGGTCCGTGCCCCGGTACTCGACGGCCCGGGGGAGGTAGGTGCCGACCTTCTCGATGGAGTCGACGGCGAGGGCCGACGTCTGGCTCTGGGCCTTGATAGAAACGTAGGCCTCGATAGCGTGGGTCAACACGTCCATGCCCGTCGCGGCCTTGACCGGCGCGGGCGCACTGGCGGTGAGTTGCGGGTCGACGATAGCGAGGTCCGCGAGCAGGCTCACGTCGCCGATTTCCTCCTTGATGGACGTCTCGGAGTCTTTGACGATGGTCCAGTGGCCGACCTCACTGCCCGTCCCCGACGTCGTCGGCACGAACACGCTCGGCGGCGGGTCGTTGGGGACGTTCCCGCTCCCCTCGAAGTCGAGGATGTGCCCGTCGTTGGTCGCGAGGATGCTGGCCGCCTTGGCGGTGTCGATGGAGGAGCCGCCGCCGACGCCCAACACGAGGTCGGCGTCGGCCTCGTCGTACGCCGCCGCGGCGTCGTGAACGACGGTGTCGGTCGGGTCGGGCTGAACGCCGTCGAAGATGGCGTAGTCGCGGCCCGACGCCTCGATGGCGTCGAGAAGCGGGTCGAGGACGCCCGCCGCTCGAACGCCCTCGTCGGTGATGATGAGCGGGCGCTCGACGCCGAACTCGTCGAGATGCGCGCCGAGTTCGGTCACTGCACCCCAGCCAAAGAGCATCCGATTCGGTACGTTCCACATCTGGTGAGTCGCTGTCATAATGCGTAAATCCTGTCGCCGTGGCGAGCCACGGCCGTCGATTGCGGCGGACGGTCGTGTCGCCGCGTGTGGGATACGTTCCCGTGTCGTCGCAAGGCCATTGTGTCACATATCGACGGGCGGTTAAGTCGCCGCGTCCGGGTCGAGCGGGTAGATGGGTCGGGGCACGTGTTCGTACGCGAACGCCGAGAGGTCGGGGGTACACAGCCCCGGCGTCGCCACCTCACACACCTCGTCGACGAGGGGTTCGAACGCCGCCCGGTAGTGGACCGTGCTCTTGAGGACGAGGACGTTCGCGCGCTCGGGCGTGATACCCTGACTTCGGAACGCCTCGGGGTCGTACGGCTGCTGGCGGTGCGAGCCGACGAGGACGTCGATACCGTCGATATCGAGGCGGGCGGTCCGCCCGAACGAGACGTCCAGACCCGTCGACATCGGCCCGTAGTTGCGGTAGTCGCCGTCCGAGAGCAGGCGCACCTCCCCCGTCACGTCGAGCGGGTCGCCGTTCTCGCCGCTCCGGCCACCGAGCGACACCGAGACGGTGCCGCCGACGCCCGCCCCGATAGCCGCCACGACGGCCTCGGGGTCGTAGATGGTCGCTACCGCCGCGTCCTCGACACCAGTATCGAGAAGCGCCGCGAGGAGTTCCGTGCCGTCCTGTGCGCTCCCCCCACCGGGGTTGTCGGCGATGTCGGCGAGGAGGAGCGGGTCGTCGCCGTCCCACGCCGCGGCGCGCGCCGCCGCGTCCTCGACGCTCGTGTAGTCGCGGTCGAACTCGTGGCGGCGAGCGTAGGCCTCGTCGGCGAGCGACCGGCAGGTGTCGCGGGCGTCGTCGGCCACCGACGCGTCCGCGACGCCGACGACGGAGAAGCCGGCGTGGTCGACGTCGGCGTGAGCGAACCCGCCGAACACCGACACGTCGGGGAGCGAGTCGCTCTCGGCCTCACCTGCCGCGTCGAGCAGGGAGCGCATCGGGTCGAGTTCCGTCCGGAGTTCGGGAAGCGGCGGGAGGAGGGGCGCGCGCTCGACGACCACCGTCGGGTCGATGTCGCCCCGGAGCGTCGCGGCCATCGCCCGCGCCGCCGTCTCGCCCGTGTCGCCGATGTCGACGTGCGGGTAGGTGTCGTAGCCGAACAGGCCGTCGGCGTGCGTGGCCATCCGGTCCGAGACGTTGGCGTGGAGGTCAAGCGACGCCATCACGGGCACGTCGTCACCGACCGCCGCCCGCACCCGTTCGAGGATGTAGCCGTCGCCGTCGGCGACCGAGTCGGATTCAGTATCGGTCCCATTTTCCGAGGAGCGTGGCTCCTCGCTACGACTCACCATCGCGCCGTGCAACGCCAGCAAGACGCCGTCGGGGTCGGACCGCTCGATGCCCGCGAGCACCTCGTCGAGGAGCGCCTCGCGAGCCTCGGGAGTGACCGGGCCGCCGGGCGTGGCGTCGGCGGCGACGGTAGGCACCACGTCCCAGTCCTCGCTGTCGGCGATACGGAGGAAGCCTCCGACCGCCGTGTTCGTGCCGGCGAGGTCGGAAACGACTGCGTCGCCGTAGTGGAGCGACGCGTCCGCGAACTCCTCCATCCCCGTCTCGAACGCGGAGAACGTGTTCGTCTCGTGCTCTATCTGCCCGACGAGGACGGTGTCACTCATACGGCTCACCGATATCGTCGTGTTCGACGACGACGCTGTCGACGGTGGTGAAGGCCTCGACGCCTTCCAGACCGCCCTCGCGGCCGATGCCGCTCTCCTTGTTGCCGCCCCACGGACTCTGTGGCATCGACACCGGGAAGCTGTTGACGGCGACGAGACCGTGGTCCAACCGGTCCGCGAGCCGCGTCGCGTCGATGGAGTCGGTCCACAGCGACGCCGCGAGCGCGAACGTCGAGTCGTTGGCCACCTCGATGGCCGCCTCGGCGGAGTCGACGGTGACGAAGCCGAGCACCGGGCCAAAAATCTCCTCGCGCGCAATCGTCATGTCGGGGGTCACGTCGTCGAACACCGTCGGCTCGACGAAGTGACCGTCCGCGAGTTCGGGGTCGTCGGGCACCGACCCGCCGGTGAGCAGCGTCGCGCCCTCCTCGCGCGCGGAGTCGATGTACCCAAGCACTTCGTCTTGGGCGTCGGCGGAGATGACCGGTCCCATGTCCGTCTCGGGGTCCGAGCCCTCGCCGAGCGTGATGCGTTCGGTCTTCTCGACGACGCGCTCGACGAGTTCGTCGTGAACGTCCTCGTGAACGAGACACCGGGAGGTGGCGACGCAGTTCTGGCCGGCGTTCGAGAAGATGCCGGCGACGACGCCGCGGGCGGCGTTCTCCAAGTCGGCGTCGGGGAGGACGATAGCGGGCGCCTTCCCCCCGAGTTCGACGTCGACGGGCGTGATGTGCTCCGCGGCGGCTTTGAGGACGCCCCGGCCGACGCCCGTCGACCCGGTGAAGGTGATGGCGTCGACGCCGGCGTTGCCGGCGAGTTCGGCGCCCACCTCGCTCCCCGGACCGGGGACGAGGTTGACGACGCCGTCGGGGAAGGCGTCGGCGAGGGTCTCCCCGACCCGCATTGTCGACAGCGGCGCGAGGCTCGGCGGCTTGACGACGAGGGTGTTGCCCGTCGCCAGCGCGCTCGCGAACCCGCGGGTGCCGAGCAGGAGGGGGTAGTTCCACGGGACGACGTGGGCGGTGACGCCGTAGGGCGACCGCCGGGTGTAGACGAAGCGGTTCGGGGCGGTCGGGATGGTGTCGCCGCGGACCTTGTCGGCCACGCCGGCGTAGAAGCGGAACTGGGCCGCCGTCTCGGCGACTTCGCCCTCTGCCGTCGCGAGCGGTTTGCCCGTCTCGGCGGCCAGCAGCGCCGCCAAGTCGTCGTCGGCCTCGATGGCGTCGGCGACGGCGCGGAGGGCCGCCTCGCGCTCGGTGGGACCGGTGTCTCGCCACGACGGGGCCGCGTCGGCAGCGGCGTCGATAGCGTCGGCGGCGTCCGCCGCGTCGCCGCTCGCGACGTGACCGACCGTCTCGCCCGTCGCGGGATTCTCGACCGATAGCGTCGACGCGGCGTCGCGCCACGCCCCGCCAATCAACAGGTCGTACGCGTAACTCTCCATGCGCCGATTCCCCGGCGACTCGGCCTAAGCGTTATCCACCGGATGTGTGGTCGTTTATACGTGAGGGGCGTGGACAGACGGCGACCGGGCGGCTGCCTACTTAGTCACTCGTAAGTCTCCGGGTGAACCGCTATGAGGTGGTGGCACCCTTGGTACACCGTCTAATGACCGAATACGAACGGGTTCGACTCGTCTGGACGGACCTGAACGGCGTCGCTCGCGGTATCTCCCTGCCGGCGAGCGAGTACGAGGCCGCAGTCGAGGAGGGGGTCGGGTTCGCCAACGGCGTCGCCGAACTGACGCTCGAACCGGGGCTACTCGACAACCCGCGCTACGGACCGGAGGGTGGCGACATGATGGCCGTCGCCGACCCCGACTCGCTCCGCGAGGTGGCGTGGGCCGACGACACCGGCGCCGTCTTCGCCGACCTCACGAACGTCGACGGGTCGGCGTTCGACCTCTGTTCGCGGGGGGCGCTCCGCCGGGTTATCGAGGACCTCCGGGCCGAGGGGTTCGTCCCACTCGCCGGCGTCGAAGCCGAGTTCTCCCTGCTCAAACCCGACGGCGAGGGCGACTGGGAACCCTACAACACCCGCTGTTCCTACGACATGACGGCGCTCGACGGTGCCGACGACATCCTCCGGGCGTGGTCCGAGGCGATGGAGCGGTCGGGCGCGTCGATGCTCGGCGTCCATCAGGAGTCTCAGCCCGGGCAGTACGAGGTGAACATCGAGTACGACGACGCGCTCACCACCGCCGACTCGCTCATGTTCTTCCGGCAGGCGGCGAAGGCCATCGCCAGCGAACACGACTGCAAGGCGTCGTTCATGCCCCGCCCCTACAGCGGCGAGGACGCAAACGGCCTCCACTTCCATCTCAGTCTCTGGGACGAGTCGGTCGAGGAGAACGTCTTCGCCAGCGAGACGGGGAATCTGGAGTTCCCGGCTGGCAAACACCCCGCCGGCGAGTCGGGGCTATCTGAGACGGCCCATCACTTCATCGGCGGCCTGCTCGACCACATGCAGGCGCTCACCGCAATCTGTGCGCCGACGGTCAACTCCTACCGGCGTCTCCTGCCGGGCATCTGGGCGCCCGTCAACGTCGCTTGGGGACCCGACAACCGCTCGACGGTGCTGCGAATCCCACCCGAACTCGGGTCGGCGGCCCGAGTCGAACACCGGGTGCCCGACTCGGCGTGCAACCCCTATCTCGGGCTGGCGGCGACGCTCGCGGCGGGGCTGGACGGGATTCGAAACGAGACGGACCCCGGCGAGCCGACGCTCGGCAACGCCTACGACGAGGAGTACGACAGCCTCCCCCGGACGCTCTGGGCGGCGCTCGACGAACTGGAACGCGACGAGGTGTTGACCGAGGCGCTGGGCGAACCGCTCGTCGAGGAGTTCCTGAAACTCAAACGCGACGAGTTCGACCGCTACATGGACTCGGTCACCGAGTGGGAGCGCGACGAGTACGGCGACGAGTTCTAACCCTGTTGTAGCATCGACCCGACCGCTTCGAGAATTTTCGCCTCCGACCGCCGGAGATGCTCGCCGACGGTCGAAGTGTTCGCCGAGTCCATCGCCGCGAGTTCTTCGATGTTACAGCCGCGCGGCGACTCGTAGTAGCCGTTGTCGATGGCGCGGGAGAGGACCTCCGTCTGCCGGGGCGAGAGGTCCTGCACGGCCTGTTTTATCTCGGTCAGCCCGGTGAGGAGGCGGCCGAGTTCCGGCTGGCGGAGCGAATCCACCTCGACGGAGCCGATATCGCGGAGTTCCTCGTGGGTCGTGCTCACCTCCTCGTGAGTCGAGGCGAGGACACTCCAGTGCTCGCGTCCGTCGGAGACAGTGGCCGGAATCGTCGGGAAGCAGTTGTTCCGCAGGAGGACGTTCAACACGGGCTCCGTGTCGGTGCGGTAGTCGCCTTCGAGACTGATGAAAGCCGTCTCGCGGGTTTCGTGATAACTGACCAACCGCGCCGTCGTCATCACCTCGTGGTCGCCAAGCCACTCGACTAGGCCCTCGACTTCGTCCTCGGGGACGCCGGTGGCCTCTATCATCGTGATGCTCGTCCCCGTCAGCCGATAGGAGTAGATGATGGTGGCCGCGACGTTCGGAAAGTCGTCGTTAATCGTCTCGGTCCAACAGCCCTTGTGTCTGATTCTGAAGGTGTATTCGAGCATCGTCTCACTCCCTGCGGTGGGTGTGGATACGTAGCGACCCACACATTTACGGGTTGTGTCCGATTCGCCCGGATATATCCGGGCGAACCGGGTTAGTTGCGCTCGTCGCGGAACTCCACGACGAAGGCAACGACGACGAGCAGAATCGAGACGTAGAAGATGAGCGAGGCGACGGCTGGCACGACGGGCGTGAACCCTTGGGTCATGCGGCCGTGAATCCAAGTGGTAATCGTGCTCTGTGCACCCGAGAGGAAGGAGACGATGTAGTAGTTGTTCCACGAGAGCACGAACGCGAAGATGGCGCCGGAGACGACGCCGTCTTTGATGAGCGGGAGCGTCACCTCGCGGTAGAGAGTTATCGTGTCGGCGCCCAAGTCACGGGCCGCCTCCTCGACGTTGGGGTCGATACCCAGCGCGGTGATGGAGACGACGAACATGACGATGGGCGAAATCCAGACGAGTTCGCCGATGATGGCGGGGACGATGCCGTACCCCAGCCCGATGACGCTCGACCACATCGACATCCCGAGTCCGAGAAGGATGAGCGGGAAGAAGATGGGCAAGAGCGCGAGCAGTTTGAACTGCTCCTGCCACGGGAACTCGTAGCGGGTGTAGGCGATGGCGCCCGCGGTGCCGATAATCGTGCTCAGAATCGTCACCGGAACCGAGATGCGGATGGTGTTCATGAAGGCAGAGCGGATGCTCCCCGAGGTGAGCGCCGCCCGATACCAGTCGAGCGAGAACTCGTAGTCGACGATGGAGAAAAACCGGCCGTCGTAGAAGGAGGCGATGACGAGCGAGAACAGTGGCGTGAGGAAAAAGAGCGCCACGAGCGCGACGTAGCCGTACCACGCGCCGGCGCCGAGGCGAGCGCGGAGACTGCTGGATTCGGTGCTCATACTCACTCACCCCGCGACGCGATTTCTTTCAGGTTTATCGTCCGCAGGATGATGATCCCGCAGACGAGGGTGATGATGAGGAGGCCGACGGCCTGTGCCGAGCCGAGCGGCCAGTTCTGGCTGTACCCGAACGAGTAGTTGATGTTGCTCGCCATGGTGAAGATGGAGCCGCCACCGAGAATCTGGGCCTCGACGTCCGCGCCGAGACTCAGGATGAAGACGAACAGCGAGCCGATGATGACCCCCGGCTTGCTCAGCGGGAGGATAATGCGCCGGAAGAGCGTCCACCGGTTCGCGCCGAGGTCACGGGCGGCGGCGATGGTTTCGTCCTCGACGGACAGCAAGGAGAGGTAGATGGGAAAGAGCATGAACGGCATGTAGACGTACGTCGTCCCGAGGATGATGGTCCATCGCTGGTACATCATCGTGGGGTAGCTCGCGACGCCGAACAGGCTGACGATGCTGTCGAGGACGCCGTTCTGGACGAGAAAGAGCGCCCACCCGAACACCCGGATGTTCACGCTGGTAAACAGGGGGATGATGAGCACGAGCAGGAAGACGGTCTTGTACCGGTCAATTTTCCGCGCCAGCGCGTACGCCGCGGGGTACGAGAACACGAGCGTCACGGCGGTAGTGACGGCGCTCACCGCGGCGGTGTTGACGAGGACGTCACCGTAGACGCCCTCGCCGCTCACCATGCCACCGATTATCTCGGTGTAGTGTTCGAGCGTCCACATCTGGGGGTTCAGCGAGATGGCGTTGCCCGGCTGGACCGAAAACACCACGATGGCGAGCATCGGCCCGACGAACATGCCGAGCAGGAGGATGGCGAGCGGGAGCAAGAGCAGGTAGGGCGGCGTGAGAAGCGTCGAGAGCGGGTTGTCACTGGCCGCCGCCGCGTCCACACCGCCACGGAGGGAGTCCATCACCGACATCACTCTGGCACCAGAATCGACTTCGCGGCGTTCCACTGGATGTACGCCGTGTCCCCGACGGCGAGGTCGATGTCCTCGAAGCGGTCGTAGTCCACCTCGGCGACGTAGTCGTCGTCGGTTTCGGTCGACGAACACTCGACAAGAACGGTGTTGCCCCGGACGAGGATGTTGTCGACGTCGACGGCGGCTCCGACGGGATGGTTGAGCGTCGGTTCGACCACGCAGTCGTCGTGGCGGACGACGAGATACTCGGGCGGGTCGTCGAGATGCGTGTCGACGGTGACCGACCCCTCGAACTCGTCGCTGTCGACGGTCATCTGGTCACCCTCGGCGTCGACGACGTCGATGGCGAAGACGTTGGCGTCGCCCATGAACTCCGCGATGAACTTGTTGTTCGGCTCGCGGTAGATGTCCTCGGGCGGCCCCGTCTGAATCAGGTCGCCCTCGTCGATGACGAAGAGTTTGTCGCTCATGACCAGCGCCGCCTCCAGCGAGTGGGTGACGTAGACGAAGGTCATGTCGAGTTCGACGTTGAGGTCGGCGAGTTCGCGCTGGAGCTGCTTCTGGAGGACGTAGTCGAGCGACGCGAGCGGTTCGTCGAGCAGGAGGATGTCGGGGTCGTAGGCGAGCGAGCGCGCGAGCGCGACGCGCTGGCGCTGGCCACCCGAGAGTTCGGACACCTGCTTGTCGGCCTGTACGTCGGGGTCGAGTTGGACCTGTTCGAGCAGCGTTTCCACCTGCCCGTCGACCGACCGCCCCGTGGTTCGAATCGGGAACTCGATGTTCTCCCGAACGGTCATGTGGGGGAACAGCGCCCACGACTGAAACACCAGACTGGTGGGGCGCTCTTGGGGCTTGGTGTCGGTGATGTCCTTCCCGTCGAGCGTAATCGTCCCGTCGGTGGGTTCGAGGTGGCCGGCGAGCATATGCAACAGCGTACTCTTGCCACTGCCGGACGGGCCAACGATGGTCGCGAACTCGCCAGTCTCTATTTCCAGGTCGACGTCGTCGACGGCGACGAGTGAGCCATACTCCTTCCGTAAATCAGTTGCCTGTAACATTGATAATCGCCGCGGCCCGAGGGCCGCTCAGATACGAGTCTTGGCTTCTCGCCAAATCGGTTCGAACTTCTCCAAATCCGGAATCCCGGTGTAGAACACGGACCGGTCGATGATGTCGCGCACTTCGTCGACGCGAAGCACCTCTCGCTGCCGGTCGCTGTAGTTCTCCCATGCCGTCTGGTGGGGGACGACGTTCGTCCCGCCCGAGGTGGGCCACGAGAGCTTGAGCGCGTTCTCGCCACGCTGCATGTACGCGAGGTAGTTGTCGGAGACGGTGGGCTGGTCGCCCTTGACGAAGGCCGTCGTCTCGACCCAGATGACGCTGCCTTCCTCGGGGACGACGGCTTGGAACTGCAGGTCGCCACCGCGGCGGAGCGTCCCGTTAATCCAGTTGCCCGAGATGAAGCCGATGTCGATTTCGCCGGACTTCATCGCCTGATTCATCGAAGCGAAGTCGGGCAGGAGCGTCTTCGCGTTGTCGAAGAGCTCGAACGTGGCCTGTCGCACCTGTTCGACTTCGGCCTCGGTGTGCTCTTTGAACGGGTCGATGCCCTCGCGGAGCATGATAATCTGGATGCCCCAGAACATCAGGTCGTAGACGCCGACTTCGAACTCGCTGGACCACGCGGCGTCGTAACTGGAGTAGGCGTCCTCGGGGACGTTGTCGGTGTTGACGACGAAGGAGGCCCACCCGAAGCGCTGGGGGGCGCCGTACATCGTGCCGTCGATGTCGAACGTGTAGTCGTCCTCGTTGACGAACGCGTACTTGTACCCGTTCTCCTTCTTGAACAGGTCGATGTACTGGTCGAAGGTGTAGGCCTTCCAGTCCTCGTAGTCGATGGGGCGTATCAGGTCCGCCTCGGCCAAGCGCGGAATCCACGCCATGTCGAAGGTGGCCTGATGGAACTGCTGCCACTCGCCGGACTGGAGCCGGTTGAACGCCTGTGGATTGGACGTGAACAGGTCCAGTTGCGTGTCGCAGCTGAACTGCTCGCGGAACGGGTCCTGAACGTTCGAGGCGTCGTACCCCGTCCACGTGAGGTGGTTAATCGTCTCGCCGGACTGGTCCTGTTCAGTCGGTTCGTAGAGCGCCGGATGCTCCGGCGCCGGAACCGTCGCGAGTTCCTGTGTCCGCCAACTGTTCCCCTCGCTACCACCGCCGCCACCGAGACAGCCGGCCGCTCCGGCCATCACCGTGCCAGCGGTCGCCGCCTGCAGGTACTTTCGCCGCGTTAGGTCGTGGTCGTTGGTCATAGTGCGTTGTCGACTCGTGACCCGACACGCCGCTCGTGCCCGGTCACGTCACGATACAGAGTGCAACAGTGTCACAAATCACCATTACGCAGGCTATGTGCGGCCGTTTAAGTTATGCCCGATAAAACCTCGTATCCGTCTATCGATACGAGGCTGTCCCCCACGTTCGTCAGTTCACTCGCTCGACTTCGTAGCCCGCATCCTCGATAGCGGTCATCACGCTCGTCGCGTGACTCTCACCGCTCGTGAGCACTTGGAAGACGAGATAGGCGTCGCCGACGTGCAGGTCGCCGACGGCGCGGTCGTGTCTGACCGTCCGGATGTTCGCGCCCTTGTCGCCGATGATGCCGGAGATGCGCCCCATCTCGCCGGGTTCGTCGCGGATGCGGATGCGCAGGCGGAGGAGCTGGCTCCGGTCGGTCAGGGCGTGTGTCAGCACCGTCTGGAGCATCGACATGTCGATGTTGCCCCCACAGAGCAGGGGGACGACCGTCTCACCCTCGACGTCGACTTGGTCGCTCAACAGCGCGGCGACCGACGCGCCGCCCGCGCCCTCGATTAACTGCTTGGCGCGTTCGAGTACGACGAGGATGCTCTGGGCGATTTCGTCGTCGCTCACCGTCACTACCTCGTCGACGTGTTCCTCAATGAGGCCGAGGGTGAGGTCGGAGATACTCCCCGTCGCGATGCCGTCGGCGATGGTCTTCGGCGAGTCCTCGTCGACCGGGATACCCTTCTGGAGGCTGTCGGGCACCGTCGCCGCCATCTCGGCCTGCACGCCGACGACGCGCACCGAGTCGTCGAGCGACTTCAGCGCCGTGCTGACGCCGCCTATCAACCCGCCGCCGCCGATGGGGACGAGGACGGTGTCGACGTCGGGCACCTGCTCGTAGATTTCGAGGCCGAGCGTCCCCTGTCCGGCGACGATGTCGGGGTCGTCGTAGGCGTGGACGAACAGGCGACCCGGCTCCTCGGCCATCTCTTGGGCGTGTGTCATCGCCTCGCCGAAGTTCGACCCGTGGAGTTCGACCGTCGCGCCGTAGCTTCGGGTGGCGTCGACTTTGGCCTGCGGGGCGTTCTCGGGCATGACGATGGTGGATTCGAGTCCGACTTTCGTGGCCGCGAGCGCGACGCCCTGTGCGTGGTTGCCCGCACTCGCCGCGACGACGTGTTTGTCGCTGCCGGCGTCGGCCTCCTGTTTCAGTTTGTTGTACGCCCCGCGAGTCTTGAACGACCCCGTCCGCTGGAGATGCTCCATCTTCAGGTGGACGTCCCCGCCGGACATCTCGCTGAGCGAGCGGTTCGTCTCTATCGGCGTCTGTCGGACGATAGCCGGGTCGTCGAACCGGTCGCGCGCAGCCTCGATGTCCGAGAGTGTCACGGTCATGGGCCAACCTGCACGGAGAGCATGATTAAATTACGTGTTTACCGCAACCCTTCGTCCGATGGGGGTACGAGGAGGTCTGACGGCGTCGAGAGGCGGTCTCGGACCAGATTGGTGAAGCGAGCGGCCGTCGCGCTGTCGACGATTCGGGGGTCGACCGACAGCGAGAGCGGGAGCGTGTGCCGCGGCACCACCTCGCCGTCGACGACCTGCGGGCGCTCCGCGAGACGACCCAGCGCCAGCGTGGCCACCTGCGGAGCGACGAGTGAGGGCGTCGCGTACTCGCCGCCGACGGCGCCGGGGTTCGTGAGGGTGAACGTCCCGCCCCGGGTCCGGGCGTCGGGAAGCGTCCGGTCGCGCGCTCGCTGGACGAGGGTGGCCGTCTCCGACGCGAGGGCGAGGAGGTCCATGTCGTCGACGTCGCCGACGACGGGCACCGCGAGGCCCGCACCTGTCGCCGTCGCCACGCCGAGATTGTAGTCGTCGTGATAGACGACTTCGTCCGTGTCGAGCGAAGCGTTGAGCGACGGGAACTCGGCGAGAGCGTGCACGACGGCCCGCATCACGAACGGCAGGGGCGTGAGGTCGACGCCCGCGTCGGCGGCGTACGGGTCGAGTTCGGTCGTCAACTCGACGAGCGCCGTCACGTCGACGCGGTCGGTGTGGGTGACTCGCGGCGCGTCGGCGTGGTCGAAGGGCCGGCGACCGTCGTCGTACGCCACCCGGTCGCCGGGCGTCGGACGGTCGGGTATCGGGTCGCGGTGCGCGCGGCGGAGAGTCACCTCGCCCAGCACGCTGGTCGTTCCGGCGGCGAGCGACCGCGGTGTCGGGCGCGTGTCCTCGCTCGCCGCGCGCACGTCGGCGTCGGTGATGCGGCCGTTCGGCCCCGACCCCGAAACGCGCGCGAGGTCGACGCCGAGTTCTCGGGCGAGACGGCGGACGCGCGGCGGGGCGAAGACGCGGTCGGTGGGTTCGGCGGGCGTCCGTTCGGCGTCTTCGTCGTCCGTGCGTTCGGCGGCCATCTGTTCCTCGTCCTCGCTCTCGGCGTCCCCCTCCTCGTCGGCGTCCACGTCGATGGAGACGAGGGGGTCGCCGACGGGGATCATCTCGCCGGCGGCGGCGTGTCGTTCCTCGACGCGACCGGCGACGGGCGAGGGAAGGTCGACGATGGCCTTGTCCGTCTCCATCTCGGCGATGACGTCGTCCTCGGCCACCGTCTCGCCCACCTCGACCAGCCATCGGAGGAGTTCGCCCTCCGCGACGCCCTCGCCCAAGTCGGGCAGGTCGACCGTCTCGACGGTCACGGGGCGACCACTCCGGATGCGGAGGTGTCGGTCTCCGTCCGAGAGACGACTCGGACCGCCTGTACCGGGGGTTGGGTGTGGGGTTCAGTGTACATACTCGAAGATACGGCAGTCACGTCGCCGTCCGGGCCTCGTTGCGTGCCTCGTCGACGCTCCGGCCGTCGCGGAGGAGGGCGTCGACGAACAGTTCGCCCGCGCGATACGACGACCGGACCATCGGGCCACTGGCACAGTAGAGGAAGTCGAGTTCCTCCTCGGCGACGCGGCGCCACGTCTCGAAGGTGTGGGGGTGGACGTAGTCGTACACGTCGAGGTGGGTGTGCGAGGGCTGGAGATACTGGCCGAGGGTGACGATGTCGACGCCCGCCTCGCGACAGTCCGAGAGCGCCCGGTAGAGTTCGTGGTCGTACTCGCCGAGGCCGAGCATGAGGCTGGTCTTGGTGTAGACGTCGCTCGTGTCGGCGGCGTGTTCGAGGACCGACAGGGACTGGCGGTAGCCGGCGCGGCGGTCACGGACGGGCCACTGGAGGCGGTCCACCGTCTCGACGTTGTGGGCGAACACGTCGGGGCCGGCGTCGAGGATGCGGTCGACGCAGTCGAGGTCGCCCCGGAAGTCGGGGACCAGAACCTCGACGAGGACGCTCGAATCGCGCGCCTTGATGGCCTCGATGGTGCGCGCGAAGTGGTCGGCGCCTTGGTCGGGCAGGTCGTCCCGGTCGACGCTCGTGAGAACGACGTAGTCGAGGCCGATGTCCGCGACGGCGTCGGCGACGGTTTCGGGTTCGTCGGGGTCGAGCGCCTCCATGCCGCCGGTCTCCACGTCACAGAAGTTACAGCCTCGCGAACAGCGGTCGCCCATGAGCATGAACGTGGCCGTCCCCGGGCCGTCGCGACCGCTCCAGCACTCGCCCAGATTCGGGCAGTTGGCCTCCTCGCACACGGTGTGAAGGTCGCGGTCACGGAGCGACTGCTTGATTTCCGTGAACCGCTGGCCCGACGGCGGTTGCGTGCGTAACCAGTCGGGCTTGCGTTGCCGTGCCATACACGCGCCTTCGGCCGGCTGGGCAAAAACGTGTGGGCTCCGAACGGCCCAAAACGTCCGTTACATATATATTTGGAGATTTCCAAGTGAGCGTGTACCATGTCAATGGGTGCCTATGACGAAGCCGAGCACGAACGTCGGGAGCAGAAAACGGGGCAGGTCGACGCGGAGTTCGACGACGACCGGTCGCAGTACCGAGGGACCCTCTCGTACGAATCCGGCGACTCGACCGAAGCGCTGCTGGACCAGTTCAAGCAGTTGCAGGGCGAGTAGCCGCCGACTGCGGCGTTTTCGGGGCACGTTCTCGGCGCCGAGACCCGCAGGTCTTTCCCGTTCGGCCCGCTCGATGGACGCAATGAGTTCCGACCCCTGTGATGGCTGTGGCGAGAGCGTGCCCGTCGGGGGCGGCATCGGCGACTTCTGGACGTTCGAGGCCGAGACGACGGGCGGGATGACGCTCGAACTCGCCGACGGGAGCGAGCATTTCCTGTGTTTCGACTGTATCGAGCGACTGCCCGACGACCGCGACGTGACGGCCGCGGACGTGGCGGCGCTGTCGGAGTAGCCGCGTCCGACAGTATTACCTGCGCCGACGGGCTGGAGCCACCGTGGACCCCGACCGCATTCCGGCTTCGTTTCCGGCTCCCTCTTTCCGCGGCAATCAGCGCGAGGCGCTCGACGCCATCCGCGACGCCTTCGCCGCCGGCAACGACGCCGTGTTGGTGCGCGCACCGACCGGGAGCGGGAAGTCCCTCCTCGCGCGCGCCGTCGCCGGCGCCGCCCGCACGGCGGAGGAGGCCGAACCCGCCGAGGCCACCGGCGCCTACTACACCACGCCGCAGGTGTCCCAACTCGACGACGTGGCGGAGGACGACCTGCTCCAAGACCTCAACGTGATTCGGGGCAAGCGTAACTACACCTGCATCCTCCCCGACGAGACGACGACGCCCGTCGACCGGGCGCCCTGCGCTCGCGAGTCGGGCTACGACTGCTCGGTCAAGCATCGGTGTCCGTACTACGCCGACCGCACCATCGCCTCCAGTCGGTCGATTGCGGCGATGACGCTCGCGTATTTCATGCAGACCGCCGGCTCGGACGTGTTCGGCCGGCGGGACGTGGTGGTCATCGACGAGGCCCACGGCCTCTCGGAGTGGGCGGAGATGTACGCCACGGTCGACCTCCAGCCGGAGACGGTGCCCGTCTGGGACGACGTGGGCGTGCCCGACGTGTCGGCGGCGGACGACCCCGTCGACCGGACGGCGCGCTTCGCGGAGACGCTCGCGGGCGTCTGCGAGCGGGCGGCGGAGGACCTCGCCGCCACCCCGGAGTTGACGCCGGGGGAGGCGGCCCGCCGCGACAGGCTCCAAGACCTCCGCTCCGAACTCTCGTGGTTCGTCTCCGACTACCGCGACCCGACCAGCACGACGACGTGGGTGGTCGACCAGCCCGACGGCGAGGGGACGCCGATAACCATCAAACCGCTCGACCCCGCGCGCTACCTCCATCACACCGTCTGGGACCGAGGGAACAAGTTTGCCCTCCTGTCGGCGACGATTCTGGACAAGGAGGCGTTCTGCCGCGGCGTCGGACTCGACCCCTCGAACGTGGCGCTCGTGGACGTCCCCCATACGTTCCCGCTGGAGAACCGCCCGCTCTACGACGTGACACAGGGGAAGATGACCTACGAACGGCGGGACGACACCCTGCCGGACGTGGCGCGACTGCTCGTGAGGCTGATGGCCGCGCACCCCGAGGAGAAGGGACTCGTCCACTGTCACTCCTACGCGATTCAGGAGCGACTGGCCGACCGCCTCGACGACTTCGGCGTCGGCGCGCGGATTCGTGCTCACGACCGAGACGACCGGAACGACGCGCTGGAGGCGTGGAAGGCGACGACCGACCCCGATGTCTTCCTCTCGGTGAAGATGGAGGAGGCGCTGGACCTGCGCGGTGACCTCGCGCGCTGGCAGGTGCTCTGTAAGGCACCGTATCTCAACACGGGCGACTCGCGAGTGGCCCAGCGCCTCGAAGACGGGCAGTGGGCGTGGTACTACCGGGTTGCGCTCCGGACAGTCATTCAGGCGGCGGGCCGGGTCGTCCGGGCGCCCGACGACCACGGCGTGACCTACCTCGCCGATTCGAGCCTACTCGACCTGTTCGACCGTGCGCGGACCGACATGCCGGCGTGGTTCGCGGACGCCGTCGACGCGATGGACCGCCCCGACCTGCCCGAGTTCGACCCCGAGGCGGCGCTGGCGGGGACGGATGCTACGGGGTCGCGTCGGCGGTCGGGAACGAGACAGACGAGTACCGACCGCTCGTCGGGCGGCGCGAGTGGGTCGACCGGCGGCGACGACGCCGACGACGGCCACCCCCTCTCCGACGTGTGGGGCGAGTAGCCGCGGGTGACAACGCCACCCAAGAACTGGCCGTTCATGCCCCTATCTGCCTCGAATTCTGCGATTTAGCTAATTCAATCTACGAAGGCTTAGATACCGTCGAATCGTAGGCCGTGTCTAGTCTAATGCACAGCCACTCGTTCCGGTCGTCGGTGACGCTGTATCGCAACGGAACTCTCACGCTCGCGCAGGCGGCGCGCCACGCGGGCTGTTCGGAGGCGGCGATGACGGAGGCGGCGACGACGCGGTCCGCGCGAGCAACGTCGGACACCGGCGGCACCGCGCTCAGTCGCTCCGTCGACGTCTAATCTCACTCGGGCAGGATGTGGAGGCCGGCGCGGGTCTTGACGACGGGCGTCGTCTCCGCGTCGGGGTCGAAGAAGTCGGGCCGGGGCACCGTTTTTGCCTCGTACGTCTCGGGGTCGAGCAGTTGGACCGCGTGGTCGTCCTCAACGGTCACCACCGTCGTCTCGACGGCGTCGTCACGAGTCGCGAGGCGCCGGCCCGGCGTCTCGTCCTCGAACGGCTCCTCGTAGGGGTCGCCCGTGGCGAGACGGGTGCCTTTCAGGTTGCCGCTGACGCTCGTGACGAGCACCGGCCCCTCGCCGTCCTCGGGGTCGATGACGTCGCCGGGCGTGAACTTCGGCAGGCGGACGGCGTAGGTGACGCGGTACACCTCGTTGCCGTCGCCGTCCTCCGTGACGAGGGTCGGGAAGCTCTCGACGCTCCCGCCGAGTTCGCGGACGATGCGGCGGGAGACTTCCTCGCCAAGGCCGTTGGTCGAGAGCTTCACGTTCGGGCCGTCGTCGGTCTCTTTCACCTCGGTCACGAACGCCTCTCGGTCGCCGTCGCCCTCGCGGTCGGCGACGTGTGACTCCGCGATTTCGACGGCGCGAGAACGTTCTTCGGGCGTGGGTGTGCGGTCGGTGGCTCGGACTTGGACGGTGCTTGCGTAGTAGCCGCCGGCGATGCGGCCACAGCGGTCGCAGGTCCCGCGCGAGATTTTCACGGGGACGACCACCGTCTCTTCGAGGGGCGTGTCGCGGACGACGCCGGTGAACTGACAGTGCATCCGGATAGTGTTTTCGTCCACCTGTTCGGGGTCGACGGCCCACGTGATGTCGCGGGCGTCGACGTGGACACCGAGGGCTTCGCTCACCTCGTCGACGGCGATGTCGGTGTAGTCGCGGGCGTCGACGTCGACCCAGCGGTTGCCGCGGTGGACGGCACCACACCCCGAACAGACCAGCACCTCGATTCGGTCGGGGGCATCGACCAAGTCGAAGTCGTCGAAGTAACAGGCGTCACAGAGAAGTCGGTCCCGGTCCCGCGGCGCGCCCGGAAGCGGCTCCGCGCGTGCGGGCACCGGGTCGCCACAGCGGGGGCAGAACTCGCGGGACTCGCTATCGCTCATCGACGCCGGATAGTCGCTCGCGGTGGTTAAGCCCCGCGACATCGGTGGGAGCGATACCATTTACCTTCGGCGCCGCCTGACTGGGCGTATGGAGTGGAAATCGGACTGGGGACTGCGGGGC
Organism: Haloplanus sp. C73; assembly: GCF_051195115.1. Taxonomy (NCBI): domain Archaea; kingdom Methanobacteriati; phylum Methanobacteriota; class Halobacteria; order Halobacteriales; family Haloferacaceae; genus Haloplanus; species Haloplanus sp. C73. The sequence goes on from NZ_JBNTJZ010000003.1 coordinate 210,774, forward strand.
CGCATGGTCCTGACGATGTTTCTGCTGGTCGCGCTCTATCTCGTCTTCATCGCCATCCTCTCGCAGTACATGGGCCTGTTCGGCGTCGTGGTCGTGATGGGGCTGTTCTCGTTCGCGCAGTACTTCTTCAGCGACCGACTGGCGCTGTACAGCATGGGCGCCCATCAGGTCGAACCCGACGAGTACCCCGACCTGCACGCGACGGTGGGGCGACTGTCCCAGCAGGCCGACCTGCCGAAACCCGACATCGCCGTCGCGGAGACGGAGGTTCCGAACGCGTTCGCGACGGGGCGCTCACCCTCGCACTCGACGGTCTGTGTGACGAAGGGACTGCTCGAAACCCTCGATTCGGACGAACTTGAAGGCGTGTTGGCACACGAACTCGCTCACGTCAAAAACCGGGACGTGATGGTGATGACCATCGCCTCCTTCCTCTCGACTATCGCGTTCATGATAGTCCGGTGGGGGTGGCTGTTCGGCGGCAACCGCAACCGACAGGGCGGGGGCGGCGTGGCCGTCGCCATCCTCGTCTCGCTCGTCGTCTGGATACTCTCCTTTATCCTCATTCGGGCGCTCTCGCGGTACCGCGAGTACGCCGCCGACCGCGGCGCGGCGGCGATTACGGGCAACCCGTCGGCGCTCGCGGGCGCCCTCATGGCCATCTCCGGGCGGATGGACCGGGTGCCACAGGAGGACCTCCGCGAACAGGCGGAGATGAACGCCTTCTTCGTCATTCCCATCCGGAGCGGCTTCGTCGGCCGAGTGTTCTCGACGCACCCGCCCACCGAGCGACGGGTCGAACGACTCCGCGAGATGGCGCGGGAGATGGAGACGTAGATGGGCCTGTTCGACACGCTGCGCTCGGTGTTGGGCGTCAACGCCGAGGCGGGCGCGACGCGAGACGCCGACCCCGAGGACCTGTTCGGGATGAGTACCGCCTACGTCACGATGGAGGCGGACCTCGATTTCGTCCCCGCCGGGGCCGCGGCGCTCTGTTTCTCCGCCGTCGACAGCACCGACTTCGACGCCGCCGTCGACGAAGTCGAAACCATCCTGCACGCGGGCCAAGAGGAGACGGGGACCGAGTTCTACCATCGCGAGGACGACCACGGCTACCACTGGGTCGTCCTCGAAGACGACGACCCGGAGGATTTGGTGACGAGCGTCCACTTCGCGGCGGACACGTTCGAGGAGGCAGATTTCGGCTCCCGACTACTCGCCGCCGTCTTCGGATTCGTCCGCCCCCGTGACGACCGGCGGGCGTACTGGGTCTACTCCTTCCGGCGCGGGGCGTACTACCCCTTCGTACCGACGGGGAGCCACGAGCGCGACAGCCGTATCGAGTTCAAACTCGCCGCCGTCCTCGACGGCGAACTCGACGTGGAAGACGACGAGAGCTACTGGTACCCGCTGTGGCCCGACGGCGACGGCCACCCGTGGGAGTGAGTTATCGGGTTTGAACGTCGCTGCGACGTGCCAGCGACCCGCACGCCGTCGGCGAGTTTCACTTTCACCACGGTGTTAACGAGGCTTTATGTACGGGCCGGCACAAGCACGGTCACATGGCAGAAGACGATCTCGAGACGCTTCCGGGTGTGGGGCCGGCGACGGCCGACAAGTTGGTCGAAGCGGGCTTCGAAAGCTATCAGAGCATCGCCGTCGCGAGTCCGGCGGAGCTGTCGAACACCGCCGATATCGGCGAATCGACGGCGAGCGACATCATCAACGCGGCCCGTGAGGCGGCCGACGTCGGCGGGTTCGAGAGCGGGGCGGCCGTGCTCGAACGCCGCGAGCAGATTGGAAAGCTCACGTGGAACATCCCCGAGGTGGACGAACTGCTCGGCGGCGGCGTCGAGACACAGTCCATCACCGAAGTCTACGGCGAGTTCGGCGCCGGGAAGTCACAGGTCACCCACCAGCTCTCGGTGAACGTCCAGTTGCCCGAAGAGCACGGCGGGCTCCGCGGGAGCGCCATCTTCGTGGACAGCGAGGACACGTTCCGCCCCGAGCGCATCGACGACATGGTGCGCGGGCTGGACGACGAGATAATTCAGGCGACGATGGACGACCGGGGCATCGAAGGGTCACCCGGCGACGAGGAGGCGATGGAGGCGCTCGTGACCGACGTCCTCGACAAGATTCACGTCGCCAAGGCGTTCAACTCCAATCACCAGATTCTGCTGGCGGAGAAGGCCAAAGACCTCGCGAGCGAACACGAGGACAGCGAGTGGCCGGTCCGCCTGCTCTGTGTCGACTCGCTCACCGCCCACTTCCGCGCCGAATACGTGGGCCGTGGCGAACTCGCAGAACGCCAGCAGAAACTCAACAAACACCTGCACGACCTGATGCGAATCGGCGACCTCTACAACACCGCCGTCCTCGTCACGAATCAGGTCGCGTCCAACCCCGACTCCTACTTCGGCGACCCCACCCAGCCAATCGGTGGCAACATCCTCGGCCACACCTCGACGTTCCGGATGTATCTCCGCAAGTCCAAGGGCGACAAGCGTATCGTCCGACTGGTCGACGCGCCGAATCTCGCCGACGGCGAGGCCGTGATGCGCGTGCAGGACGCGGGTCTCGTCCCCGAGTAGTTACTCTTCGGTCGTCGTTTCGTCGAGGTCGAGTTCGCCCTCGTGAATCTTCGCGCCGTCCTGAACCACCTTCTCGGCGAGGACGGCACATTTGATTCGCATCGGGCTGATGTCGACACCGAGCATGTCCACCACGTCGTCGGTGTCCATCTCGGACAGTTCGTCGAGCGTCATCCCCGGTAGCTGTTGGGTGAGCATACTCGCGCTCGCCTGACTGATGGCACAGCCGTCGCCGGAGAAACTGACGTACTCGATGGTCTCGCCGTCGTCGGCGAGTTGCACGTCGATTTGAATCGTATCACCGCAGGACGGATTCTCGCCGACGTGAGAGAACGTCGGGTCTTCGAGGGCCCCGTGGTTTCGGGGGTTCTTGTAGTGGTCGAGAATCTGCTGTCGGTACATATCCGAGCCCATACCCATAGTTGCGTCCTGATACGGCGCTGGCGAGTAAAAGGATTCCGGGCCTCAGGCTACGACGGCGCGGTCGACGTCGTCGTAGGCTTCGAGGAGTTCGCGGTAGCGGTTGCGGATGGTGACCTCCGAGATGTCGGCCACTTCACTCACGTCCTGCTGGGTAATCTGCTCGTTGGTGAGCAGGGGGGCGGCGTAGACGGCGGCGGCGGCGAGGCCGACGGGGTTCTTGCCGCTGTGGACGCCGCGTTCCTTGGCGGCGTCGAGCATCTCGCGAGCGAGGCGTTCGGCCTCGTCCGAGATATCGAGTTCCGACGCGAACCGGGTGACGTAGCTCACGGGGTCCGCGGGCGCGACTTCGAGGTGGAGTTCCCGGACGACGTAGCGGTAGGTCCGTTTGAACTCCTCCTCCTCGACGCGGCTGACGCGAGCCACCTCGTCGATGGTCCGGGGGACGCCGGCCTGTCGAGCGGCGGCGTAGAGCGCGCTCGTGGCGACGCCCTCGATGGACCGGCCCGGGAGCAGGTCGTCTTCCAGCGCGCGCCGGTAGATGACACTCGCCGTCTCGCGGACCGTCTCGGGCAGGCCGAGCGCGGAGGCCATCCGGTCGATTTCGCCGAGCGCCTGTCGGAGGTTACGCTCCTGGTGGTCGCGGGTCTGGAACCGGCGGTTCCACGTTCGCAGACGCTGCATCTTCTCGCGCTGATTGGACGAGAGCGTCTTGCCGTAGGCGTCCTTGTTCTGCCAGTCGATGGTCGTCGACAGGCCCTTGTCGTGCATCATCTTGGTCGTCGGCGACCCGACGCGCGATTTCGAATCGCGCTCGCTGGCGTCGAAGGCCCGCCACTCGGGGCCGTGGTCGATTTCGTCCTCCTCGACGACGAGGCCACACTCGCTACACGCCGTCTCGCCGTGTTCCGAGTCGGTCAGCAGCGCGCCGCCACACTCCGGACAGACGTGCTCCTGCTCGCTCTCGCTCGTCGACTGCTGTTCGTCGATTCTCGTTTCGTTGGCCGTCCACGTGTGTGTTTCAGTCATGATAGGGCAGACACCACGAGTGGCCGAGCGGGGATCGGCCCTCGTAGCGCTTCTTACCTATTGTAAGCACGATAGACTTATAAAGGTTTCGATGATATCGCCGAATAGGGATAACGTCGTCGGAATAGACGCAATGTTACTGACAGATAGCAGTGACGGGAACAGTAATTAGTATATAATACCTTTGGTCATCTATCTCACGGGAAAGAGACTCACGGACAGGAGCGGGGAGAAATCGGAGGTGAGCGTGTGCCGGTCAGCGACGGGGCGTCACTCGCTCTGGATGCGCGGCGCGAGCATGAACGTCACGTTGCCGAGGCCCTCGGCGAAGTCGTAGTGAAGTTTCACGGGGAACTCCTCGCCGAGTTCGATGGTCACTTCGGCGTCGCCGGGGATGGCTTTGTTCATGTCCTTGAGGTAGTCGAGCGAGAACAGGGAGTCGGCGGGGCCGGCTTCGAGGGCGATGAGGACGTCGGTTCCGAGTTCGAAGTCGACGTCGTCGGTGTCGCCCTCGGCTTCGATGTGGAACGTCTCCGCGTCCTCGTCGACGCGGAGGTTGATGTGGTCAGACACCATGTCGGCGGCCGTGATACCCCGGTCGAGTTGGTTCCCCTCGACGACGATTTCGGCCGGGAGGTCAAGGTCGGGGATGTCCGGCTCCTGCCGGATTGAGTCGGGGTCGATGAGCGCCAGCGTGTAGGAGAGCCCGTCGATGCGGATGTGGAGTTTCCGGGTCTCCTCATCGAGTTCGAGGTGGACGAGGTCGCCCGCGTTCCCCATTCCCGCGATGTCTTCGAGACGAGCGAGGTTGACGCCGATGACGCCGCCGTCGGCCTCGTAGGATTCGAACGCGGCCGCATCGAGCGAGAGGTCGACCATCCCCACGTTCGCCGGGTCGACGGCCCGAATCGACAGACCGTCCTCGTTGAGCCGCATCTTACACTCGTCGACCAACACGCTCACGGAGTCGAGGGCATCCCGGAGCGTCGACGCGCTCACGATGGCCTTGAACATGTATCGAGCGTACGCCCCATGCGTTAAATAATACCCGCTTGTTCGTCCGCGACCGGGCGCGCGCGCCGCGCGCAACTGACCCGACTAGATAATCCAGCGACACATTCATGAGTCGTCCTCCCAAATCGACAGTCGTCCCAAAGGGGGGGAGACGATGACGACGTCTAACGCAAACCACCGCGAACAGACGACGGTAGAGGAATCGGGGGGGAACTACACGGAGAGCCACGTCGACGCCGTGTTCGACGTACTCTCTGACGCACGCCGTCGCCGCACCATCCGCGCGTTACGAGAACGCGGCGACAGGACACCGGTCACCGAACTCGCCGACGCGCTGGCGGGGCGAGAGCCGGGGTCGCCGGAGACCGAGCAACTCGTCGTCTCGCTGCAACACGTCCACCTGCCGAAACTGGAGGCGACGGGTGTCGTCGAGTGTGTCGACGACGGGACGGCCGTCCGGTACGACGACGCACCGCTCGTCGAGACGCTGCTGGACCAGGTCTGAACGGCCTCGATTCGGCACGTCTTTCCGGTTCGACCGCCTTGCTACGACCATGATTCAGCCGTTCGCAGTCGTACGCGGCGGGTGCGCCACCTCGTGGGTGAGCGCGCCATGACGGGCCGAGACGAGTACTACAACCGCTCGAAACAGGAAGGGTATCGCGCGCGGTCGGCGTACAAGCTCAAGCAACTGGACGAGACGGCGACCCTGTTCTCGCCGGGCGACACCGTCGTCGACCTCGGCGCCGCCCCGGGCGGCTGGCTTCAAGTCGCCGCCGAGGAAGTCGGGGACGGCGGCACCGTCGTCGGCGTCGACCGCCAGCGCATCCGTGACCTCGACATAGAGACGGTCGAGACGGTGCGTGGCGACATGACCGAGGAATCGACGCTCGACCGCCTGCGCGACGTGGTCGGCGACACGAGTGTCGACGTCATCATCTCCGACATGGCGCCGAACATGACCGGAGAATATTCGGTCGACCACGCGCGCTCCGTCCATCTCGCGCGCCAAGCCTACGAAGTCGCGCTCGAACTGTTAGCGCCGGGTGGCGACTTCGTGACCAAGGTGTTCGATGGCCCGGACCTCGCCGACCTTCGCGAGGAGATGGAGACTGACTTCGAGTACGTGCGCTCGGTCCACCCCGACGCCTCCCGTGACGCCTCCTCGGAGCTGTATCTGGTCGCGAAAGGGTATCTGACCGCACCCATCGCCACCGGTGACGAACTCACCGTCGAAATCACCGACGAGGGCGACGAGGGCGACGGCATCGCCAGCGTCGACGGCTTCACCGTGTTCGTCCCCGACGGCACGGTGGGCGAGGAAGTCGACGTTCGAATCGAGGACGTGAAACCGCGGTTCGCGTTCGCCGAGCGGCGCTAGGCGTCGCGGTCCGTCGCCGACGCGGCGGCCTTCGCGGCGGCGTCGGCGCGCGAGCGAACGAGCCCCACGACGGCGTAGACGAAGGGCGTGTCGACGAGCGCGATGAGGAGTTTCAGGAGGTACTGCCCAATCATCAGCGTGACCACGACGGACCACGGCGTGGTCGGGCCGATACCGACGTACTGCGGCAGGAGATAGAAGGCGATACCGACGAAGATGACGGTGTCGATGGCCTGACTCGTCGCCGTCGAGACGATGTTTCGAAGCCAGAGGAAGTCGCCGTCCGTCGCTTCGCGGAGCCGATGAAAGACGAGTACGTCCCAGTTCTGACTGATGATATACGCCAGCAGGCTCCCGGCGACGATGTTGGTCGCGGGAGCGAGGACGCTCTCGAACTGCGCCGCGAACTCGGCGTTGCGGCCCGGCGCGAAGATGGTCGACCACACCAGCGCCAGCAGGACGAAGTTCATCACGAACCCCACATTCACCATCACCTGCGCATCACGCCGGCCGTAGAGTTCGCTGTAACAGTCCGAGGCGAAGAAGGTGAGTGCGTACGCGAGCGCCGCGCCGGGCAGGAGGATGGCGTTACCGACACGCGGTAGCGCGACGGGAAGCGGGATGGCGAGCACCTTCGACGCCGTCAGCTGTGAGGTAACGAGCGCCGTGACGAACAGCGACAGGATGGCAACGCGGCCGACCGGCCAGTTAGGGCGGGCGCTCATTCGTCGGACTCCAGCCGGTCGTGGCGAGCGTCGATTTCGTCGAGTAAGTCGAGGGTCTTCCGTACTGACGCCCGGATGGCGTCGCTTCGATTCACGAACTTCCCGTCGTCGCCGACGTGGTCGTCGAGGTCCGCGAGCAGCTCGTCGGGAATCTCGACACTTATCTTGGCCATACTGGAAGATTATCCAGCGAATATCTACGTCTTACGCTTTCGCGGTCCAACCACCCAGATTCCGCCGGCCCCCGAAGGTCACGAGGAAGAGGATGCCGAGGCCGATGCCGTAGGCCACCATCAGCGGAATCGTGACCATGAACATCGTCGTCACGTCGGCGGGAGTCGCGAGGGCGGCGAAGGCCATGATGCCGACGGTCACTTCCCGCCAGCGCTCGCGCATGGTCCGGTAGGAGACGCCGGCGGTGTTGAGCAGGAGCATGAAGACGGGCACGTCCGCGAGGAGGCCGATACCCGCAGTCGTGAAGAAGATGAGCCAGAAGAAGTTGGTGATGCGGTAGGCGATGACCATGTTGGCTCGAACCCCGTCGGCGACGAGATAGGAGATGACCGTCGGCGCGACGATGGAGTAGCCGAGGGCGAACCCGGCGAACAGCCCCACGACGAGCGCGGCACCCCACCCGAAGATGAGGTTGCGGTTGCCGCGGACGATGCCGCGTTCCCGCAGCGCCGGCCACGCGTAGTACATGACGAGAGGGAGCGTGACGACGACGGCGATGAGCGTCGAGAACTTCACCTCGAAGATGAGCGCCTCCATCGGGTGGAGGGCGACGACGTTGATGTCGTCGGGCGTCACCTGACTCGGCAACTGCGAGAGGAACTGGTCGAAGACGCGGCCGATACCGCCGGTGTAGAGCCAGCCGAAGGTGCCCGCGAGGACGATACCGAACAGCGCGGCGATGCGGAAGGCCCGCGAGGTGAGGCTGTCGAGGACGAAGGCGATGTCGGTGTAGTAGCCGCCGATGTCGTCCTCGTCGCGCTCGCCGTCGGTGAGTTCGTCGAGGAAGGAGCCGCCGGCCCGCGTCGCCCGGTCGCCGATTTCCTCGGTCGTGGAGTTCTCCTCCGACTCCTCGGCCTCCTCGGCTTCGGTTTCGGCCTCGTCGAAGCGGTCGAGGATGGCCCGCGCCTTCGCCTTGTCGTCGTCCTCGGCGGCGGCGGCCGCCATCGACACCGCGTCGTCTTCGCTCAGTTCCGCAAAGGCCTCCGGCGGCGCGGCTCGAATCCCGTCGGCGTCGAGTTCCGAGAGGTCGATATCCGCGGGGTCGCCGACGGCGGCCGGCTCGACGGCCGCGTCGAACTCGGTGTAGACGTAGTACATGAACGCGACGAGCCCGGCGACGAGCGTTCCGAGGCCGGCCCACAGTCCGAGCGCGACGGTTCTGGAGACGGGCAGAATTGCGCCGGGCTGGCCGAGACGGCGACTGCTGCCCGCCCACGCGAGGGCGTCGTTGGCGGCGCCCAGCCCACCTCGGGTCAAGAAGGCGTAGGTCAGGAGCCCACCCACGAGGCCGATGCCGAGGATGACGTTCCAGTGGCGGAGCGCGGCGGTACCGACGCTAATCTGCTCGCTTCCCCGCTTGGCCGTGACGACGAGTCGCGTCAGATAGAGGCTGAACCCGTAGAGGATGACCATGGGGATAGCCCACATGATTTGCGTGAAGGGGTCCGGTGGGGTGAACAGAGCACCGAAAAGCACCATGATGACGACGGCGTGTCGCCAGCGGTCACGGAACGTCTCGTAGGGGACGATGTCGGCGTAGGCGAGTCCGCTCATCGCCAGCGGCAGTTGGGCCGCGAGGCCGAAAGAGAGCGTGAGCAGGAAGATGAACTGCGCCCAGAGGACGATGGAGTACGTCGGCGTGAACCCCGCGGAGATGGCGTTGTTCGCGAGGAAGGCGAACATGACGGGGAAAAAGACGAGGTAGCCGTAGGTGAGGCCGGCGAGAAAGAGCGCCGTGGCGAGCAGCCCACCAAGAGCGAGTTTCCACCGCGGAACCGGCGAGGAGGGCCACAAGCCACGCGCCTCCAGCGCATCGCGCGAGTAGTAGAGGAAGAGAGGGAGACCAAGGAGAATGCCCGTCACCAGCCCGATTTTCGCCTGCAGGAGGATGACGTCGAACGGCGTCTGAGCGATAATCTGGAGTTCGCTCGACGTCGCCGCGTTCATCTGTGACCGCGTGACCGATTCGAGGAAATTCCACACGTAGAGTCGCAGGACGTAGAACGAGCCGATGAACCCGACGAGGAAGACGATAAACACCTTCTGGAGGTCCTTCTGGGCGGACCGGAGCATCGCGCCGGCTGTCTCCCGGCCGGCGTCCAGCGTCTGACGGGTGTCCTCATCGAGCGCGCTCGACATGCACGAACGAAACCGTCTCGCTGTCATCAATCTTTTCTCTCCACGGCCGGGCGCTGGCGCGATGGAAAAAGGCCTATAACAGCACGGGAGATATGTCGGGTGAATGGCTGAGGACTCGGAGTCGGACCCGTCCACGGACAGCGACGAGGACGACGATATCCCCGGTGGGTCAATCGAGGACTTCGTCGACGACGAGTCCGTCATCCGCTCCGACGAACAGGCACCGATGGGGGCGACGGGGACGCCCGACCCGTTCGAACTCGAAGAGCGCGAGAGCGTCTCCGAAGCCGTCGGCGCCCCCGTTTCCAGCGAGGAACTCGACGACGACCCCGAACTCGCCGACGCCGGCGACCAGTCCGTCATCGAATCCGCGGACGCCGACACCGAATCTGCCGGCGACGCCGACACCGCCGAATCGGTCGTCGAACGCGACGACGAGGCGGTGGCCGAGACGAGTGGGGGTACCGAAGCCGCCCCGACGGAACCGGTCGCGGAGGAGTCGGCGGTACCACAGTCCGCCGACACCGACGCCGTCGACGAGGGACTGCTCGGCGACGGTCCGGAAAGCGACGAGGAGATGCCGCTCACGGACCACATCGAGGAGATGGTCCGCCGACTCGGCGTCGTCCTCGTCGTCGGGGGCGTCGTCGCCCTCGCCGTCTTCCCGTTTGCGGACCAGCTTATCAACTTCCTCTGGAACTCCCACATCCCCGGCGCCCAGACCATCACGGACCGTCGCCCCCGACTGTACGGTCCGCTCGAACTCTTGGTCACCGAACTGAAGGTGGCGGCGCTGGCCGGCTTCGTCGTCGGACTTCCCCTTGCCGTCTACGAAACCTACCTCTTCATGCGCCCCGGACTCTTCCCTCGCGAACGCCGCTACTACCTCGCCGCCGTCCCGACGAGCCTCATACTGGCACTCATCGGCGTCTCCTTCGCCCACTTCGTCGTCCTGCCGGCCATCTTCGCCTACTTCACTTCCTACACGACGGGCACCGCCGTCGTCGCGTTCGGCCTCAAGGAGACGTTCAGCCTCATCCTCATCCTGATGGGCTACATGGCGCTCGTGTTCCAAATCCCCCTGTTCATCATGCTCGCAATCATGATGAACCTCACCACGCGGGCGTGGATGGAACAGCGCCGCTTCCTGTTCTGGGGCGCGTTCCTCGGTATCTCCTTTCTCATCAGCCCCGACCCGACGGGAATGGCACCCATCATCGTCGCGGCGACGATGATTGGGCTGTTCGAGGGGACGCTCGCCCTCCTTCGCTGGACCGGCAACTGACTCGTGTGGGAACTGGTGGCGTACGGAGCGCCGTCGAGGACTTCTGACGGCTCCCGAGGAAAGCTCTTGTAGGGGTCGGGCCTAGCGGGACGTATGCCGACCGTGCTGCTCGCCAGACACGGCGAGACGACGTGGAACCGTGACGGCCGCCTGCAGGGCTGGGCACCGACGCCGCTCACCGACCGCGGGCACGAGCAAGCCCGCGCGCTCGCTGCGGCCGTCGAGAGCGAGTACGACGTCGACCGAGTCGTCGCCTCGGACCTGCGGCGCGCCCGCCAGACGGCGGCCCACCTCGGCGAGCGAGTGGGCGCCGACCCCGTGCATCGGTCGGCGTGGCGCGAGCGCGACTTCGGCCGGTATCAGGGGTTCCCACACGAGGCCGTCTTCGAGAACCACGACCGCCTGTCGATTCCCCGCGCGGGCCGTGACGCGGTGGACGCCCGCCCCGAGAGCGGCGAGAGCCTGCGCGACGTGCGCGAACGCGTTCTCTCGGGCTGGGACCAGATTCTCGAAGCGAGCGGCCCCGACGATACGGTCGCAGTCGTCTGCCACACCGGACCGCTGTATCTCCTCGTCGGCGCCCTCGGCGGGCGCGACATCGTCGACTCCATCACCGATGGCGAGCAGCACAACTGCGCGCTGAACGAAGTGCAGGTCGACGACGGGGCGCCGACGCTCGTCAGCGAGAACCGGACGGAGTTTCTGGACGCGCCGACGCCGTAGCCGCTCAGTCCTCGCGGACGGGGTACTCTTGGTCGAGGTCCGGAGCGTCCGTCTCACTCTCGGGGCTCACGCTCCCCGTCCGGTAGCCGTGGAGGTCGAGCGTGACGTGGTCGAAGCCGGCGTCAGTGAGGTGTTCGCGGGCCGCGCGGGCGAACTCGCGGTCCAGCGCCGAGTCGAGTTCGTCGGGCGACACCTCGATGCGGGCGAGGCCGTCGTGGTCGCGGACGCGGAACTGGGAGAAGCCCCACGTCCGCAGGAGCCGTTCGGCTTTCTCGACGCGCGAGAGTTTCTCCTCGGTCACTTCCAGCCCTGTCGGGATGCGGGAGGAGAGACACGCCATCGAGGGCTTGTCCGCGACTGAGAGGTCGTAGCGGTCGGCCGCCTCCCGTACCTCGTCCTTGGAGAGGTCGTGTGCCAAGAGCGGCGAGAACACTTCGAGTTCCTCGACGGCGCGAAGACCCGGGCGGTGGCCCTCGCCGGGGTCGGAGGCGTTGGTTCCGTCACAGACGGTCTGGTAGCCGAGGTCACGGGCCACGTCGTACATCTTGCCGAGGCGCATCGTCCGGCAGTGATAACACCGGTCGTCGTCGTTGGCGACGAAGTCGGGGTTGTCGAGTTCGGAGAAGGTCACCGTCTCGTGACGGATGCCGATTTCCTCGGCCACCCGGGTCGCGTCGTCGAGTTCTTCGGCGGGCAGCGTCTCGCTCCGGGCCGTACACGCCACGGCGTCGTCGCCGAGGGCGTCGCGGGCGAGGGCGGCGACGACGCTGGAGTCGACGCCGCCGGAGAAGGCGACGACGACGCCGTCGCGCTCCGCGAGGGCGTCGCGGGCGGCGTCGAGTTTCGCGTCGAGAGAGTCGGTCATTGCCCGCCCGTACCGCGCGGACGGGCAAAAGACCGTTGTTCAGACGAGGTCCTCAGGAGCCTCGCCGGCGTGGTGGCTGATGCCGTAGAACACCGCCCCCAACACCGCGAGGAGACCGCCGTACGACGCCGCGGCGAACAGCGCCGTCTCCGTCGAGGCGTACGCCCCGGTTCGGAAGGTGATTATCTTCCGCGCGATGGCAATGAGGCCGGCGCCGAGGACGATTCGGACCACCGACTCGTCGCGGCTGTAGGCGATGACGGTCAGGAACACCTCGACGATGATGAACAGGAGGAGAGCGGTGTCGATGAGGCCGACCACCGCCCGGGGGTCGGTGATGCGACCGGAGGTGCCCAGTTCGAGAATCTGGAGGCCGAAGTCGACGGCGCCGACGGCAAAGAGTACGACGAGCAACCCCGCCGTGCCGAGTTCGAGTGCCCGCATCGCCCGCTCCAGCCCGTCGCTGACGCGTCGCTCGTCCATAGTTGCCCCCAAACCGCTCGGCCCAAACTAGGCCGACACGCGGAAATAAGCCTTGTCGACCCGCAACGTTTTGCCGGATGGGGAGAGACAGTGGCCCGAATGGAGTTTACGGCCATCTCGGGCGTCGGCGAGAAGACGGCGGCGGCGCTCGACGACCTCGACGACGCCGAACGAGCGCTTCGGGAGGGCGACGTCGCGGCGCTCGCGAAGGCACCGGGCGTCTCGGCTGGCCGGGCGACGACCATCGCCCGCGCCGCCATCCGCCACGAACACGGCGCCGAAGGGGAGTTTCTCGCGACCGACCGGGCGCGTGACGTCTTCGAGAGCGTCCTCTCGCTCCTCCGGGAGCGGACCGTGACCGACTACGCCGCGCGGCGGCTGGAGACGCTCGTTCCCACCGGCGCCTCGTCCCGCATCGCCGAAGTTCGTGAGTTGGTCGAGCGCGCGACGAGCCGCGAGATAGCGGATGCGACGCTAGACGCGCTGTCGGCGGTCGAACCGCTCGACACCCCGCCGGCGACGCGGGTTCGCGAGCGGTGTCTCGCCACGACCGACGCCGAGACGTACGCCGAGGCGGAGGACGCCTTTCCGGAACTGTCGGTCGAGGTAATCGACGACGCGCGGGGGCTCGCTGAACTCGCGCGGTCGTATTCGACGGTTATCGCACTCGACGAGTCGTTCGCGGGTGTCGACATCGAGGGCGACGTGCGGGTCCGCCCCGACGCCTTCGACCACCCGGCGGAAATCGTGCCCGAACGACTCCTCTCGTTTTTCGCCGCGAACCGCGAGCGCCTGCTCGCGGCGGCGCGGGTCCACGAGACGGCGGGGATGGAGCCACCCTGTGACCTCGACGCGCTCCGGGACGCGCTCGACCGCCTCGACGACGACGCCACGCCCGTCGGCGACGACGAACTCGACCGGCTCACGACGGCGGTGGACGACCTCGACGCCGCGGTGAGCACGGCGGAATCCGTCGCCAACGACCACCTCCGCGAGGTCATCCGCGAGCGCGACGTGACAATCGAGGGGACGGACTTCCTCTCGCTGGTCGAGCAGGGGGCGCGGGTCGACGCCCTGCTCTCGCGGGAACTCGCCGACGACTTCGATGCGGCGCTGGAGAAGGCGCGTGGCCACCTCGTCGAGAGCCTCTCGCTGTCGGACGAGGCGGACCTCGCGGAGCGCGTCTTCGACGACGACCCGACCTTCCCGCTGGAGCGAAACGAGGAGGCCGTCTCACGTCTGCGGACGGAACTGAAGGCGGCGCGGGACCGCCGGGCGGCGGGGCTGAAGGCCGACCTCGCCGACGACCTCGGCGCGCTCCGCGACCCGGTCGAGGACCTCGTCCGGGCGGCGCTCGAACGCGACGTGGAACTCGCACTCGCGCGCTTCGCCGCCGACTTCGACTGCACGCTCCCCGAAATCGGCGACGGGGTCGAGGGCGTCGCCATCGAAGGCGGGCGCTCGCCCCTCCTCGACGTGGCCTTCGAGGACGTCGAACCGGTCGACTACGCCGTCTCCGGGGTGACGCTGCTCTCCGGCGTCAACAGCGGCGGCAAGACGTCGACACTCGATTTGGTGGCGCTGGTGGCGATTCTCGCCCACATGGGGTTGCCGGTGCCCGCCGACTCGGCGCGGGTCGAACGCGTCGACGAACTCCACTACTACGCCAAGAGTCAGGGGACGCTCGACGCCGGCGCGTTCGAGGCGACGCTCCGCGATTTCGCGGCGCTGGCCGAGGGCACCGACTCGCGACTCGTCCTCGTCGACGAACTGGAGAGCATCACGGAACCGGGCGCGAGCGCGAAAATCATCGCCGGCATCCTCGAATCCCTCGACGGGCAGTCGGTGACCGCTGTCTTCGTCTCCCATCTCGCGGGCGAGATTCGCGACGCCGCGAGCGTCGACATCGCCGTCGATGGCATCGAGGCCGTTGGCCTCGTCGACGGCGAACTGCAGGTGAACCGCTCGCCCGTGACGGACCACCTCGCCCGGTCGACGCCCGAACTCATCGTGGAAAAGCTGGCGACGGAGGACGACGACGCGTTCTACGGGCGCCTGCTGGAGAAGTTCTAGCCCCCACCTATACGGGTACAGCGTCCCACCGGCCGGCTATGTCGACGTTCGAAGTGTACGAAGACGCCGCCGGCGAGTGGCGCTGGCGACTCGTGGCGCGAAACGGGGAGATAGTCGCGGACAGCGGCGAGGGCTACGCCACGCGGCAAGGCGCGCGCGAGGCGGCCGAACGGGTGCAGGGAGACGCCCCCGAGGCGGACGTCCTCGATATCGACGGGCCGGCGTTCGAAGTGTACGAGGACGACGCCGGGGAGTGGCGCTGGCGGCTTCGCTACTCGAACGGCGAAATCGGCGCCGACAGCGGCGAGGGCTACGGCAGTCGGAGCGCCGCTCGCGACGCGGTACAGCGGGTCAAAGGTGGCGCTGGCGATTCGGATATCGACGTAGCGTAAGACTAGCAAGAATACTTATATGAAAACGGAGTGAAACGACTGCCGTATGCCAGAAAGTGACACGGGGCTGTACGCCCGTCATATCGGCCGGCCTCGGACGTCGGACGAAGTTCGTGGCTACTGGCTGTTCGTGGTCGGACTGATTGCGGGGGTGATTGGCATCCTCCTGTTCCTGCCAAGCGGGCCTGCATCGTCGCTTCGCGAGGCGAGCATCGCCCTCGGTGGCGTCGGACTGGCACTGCTGGTCGCTGGACCCGTGATTCGGCTCCCGCTACGTCAGGTAGCCAGCTACACGACGTATCTGGGGCTCGTCGCGTGCCTACTCGCAGTCGTGTGGTTCCTCCTTGTCTTCCCATCGGGATGGAGCGTCCAAACCGGCAACACCGGTGTCATCGGACTGTACGCTATCGGGATGGCGATAATCGGCATCGGGGGAGTTCTCATTCCGTTGCTCACCGAGGCGACGGCAGCCACCGACGAGGCGACGGCCGAGGCGGCGGCTGCTCGTGACAGCGAGCGGGCGGAGCGAGAGCAAGTTGAAAAGGAACTCGTCGAGGAACAGGCTGCTCGGGAGCGTCTCGAATCCGAACTCGCCGAGGAACGCGAACGCGGCGAACTCGAAGCCGAGACGGCGGCCGCGGACGTCGACCGCCTCGAAGCCGAACTTGCGTCGCTCCGAAAGAGTCAGGCACAGTTCGAAATATACGAGGATGCGAACGAGAAGTGGCGCTGGCGACTCCGCCACCGCAACGGCAATATCATCGCGTCGAGCGGACAGGGCTACACTCGCAAACACAACGCTCGGAAGGGGATGCAGAGTGTCCGAGCCAACACGCTCGGTGCCGCGGTGATTGAGGTGGCGACGCTTCCTGACGACGAGGAGTCCGTACCGATGCTCGCGGACCTCGCGGATTCGTCGGCGGCGACGTTCGAGGTGTACGAGGACAACGCGGAGGAGTGGCGGTGGCGACTCGTCCACGAGAACGGCAACGTCCTCGCCGACAGCGGCGAGGGCTACACCCGGCGACGCGACGTCGAACGCGCCATCGAGAGCGTCAAGCACAACGTCGGCCCGGCGACGTATCTCCAGTTCGACCCCACGTCGTTCGAGATTTACCGCGACGGCGCCGGCGAGTGGCGCTGGCGGCTCGTCCACAAAAACGGCAACATCCTCGCCGACAGCGGCGAGGGCTACACCCGGCGACGCGACGCCCGCAGAGCGGTCGACAGCATCCGAGAGGGCGTCGCCGACGCCACAGTCGAAGCGGAGGAGTGACGCCAGTAACTATAAATCGATAGCAATCGAGTGACACGACACATGAGTCAAACATTCGAAATTTTCGAAGACAACGCGGGCGAGTGGCGGTGGCGGCTCGTCTCGTCGAACGGTGAAATAATCGCGGACAGCGGTGAAGGCTACGCGTCCAAAAGCGGCGCGCGAGAAGCGACCCACCGAATCAAAGAGTACGCCCCCGACGCGGACGTTCTCGACGTAGGCTATGCGGCCTTCGAGGTGTACGAGGACAACGCGGGTGAGTGGCGGTGGCGACTCCGCCACCGCAACGGGAACATCCTTGGCGACAGCGGCGAAGGCTACAGTTCCCGGAGCGCTGCCCACGACGCCATCGAGAGCATCAAGCGCAACGCGGCCGGCGCCGACACCGAGGAGTAGTCGCCGAAACCAGCGGCCCTCGGTCCGGTTTTTTGGCGCGCGACAACCATTAAGTAGTCACACGAGCGAGGTGAAAGTGATGACAGATGACCCCGAGGAGGGGATGCTGTCGTGGGACGAGTCCGTCTTCCGGGACGAACACGTCTTCGAAATCGACTACGTTCCGGAAACCTTCGACCACCGGGAGACGCAACTGGAGAGCCTGAAGTACGCGCTCCGCCCGGCGGTCCGGGGCTCCCGCCCGCTCAACACGATGGTTCGGGGGCCGCCGGGGACGGGCAAGACGACGGCGGTGTTGAAGCTGTTCGGCGAACTCTCCGGCCAGCCCGGCGTGCGAACGGTCCGGGTGAACTGCCAACTCGATTCGACGCGCTACGCCGTCTTCTCCCGCGTGTTCGAGAACGTCTTCGACTACGAACCCCCCTCCTCGGGCATCTCGTTCAAGAAGCTGTTCGGGCAGATTACGGACCGCCTCGTCGACGACGAGGAGGTGCTGGTGGTCGCGCTCGACGACGTGAACTATCTCTTTTACGAGAACGAGGCGTCTGACACCCTCTACTCGCTGTTGCGCGCTCACGAGGGGTCCGAGGGCGTCCGCATCGGCGTCATCGTCGTCTCCTCGGACCTCGGCCTCGACATCATGGACGAACTCGACGGGCGCGTCCAGAGCGTCTTCCGGCCCGAGGAGGTGTATTTCCCGGTGTACGACGCCGACGAAATCGTCGACATCCTCGGCGAGCGAATCGAGCGAGGGTTCCACGACGGCGTCATCGGGACGCAGGAACTCGACCGAGTGGCGGAACTCACCGCCGAGAGCGGCGACCTGCGGGTCGGCATCGACCTGTTGCGGCGCGCGGGGCTGAACGCCGAGATGCGCGCCAGCCGGACCATAAACATCGAGGACGTGGAGGCGGCGTACGACAAATCGAAGTACGTCCACCTCTCGCGGTGTCTGCGCGAACTCACCGAGTCGGAGCGGGCGCTCGTCGAAACCATCGCCGAACACGACGGCCAACAGGCCGGGACGGTGTACGAGGCGTTTCACGAGGCGACGGACCTCGGCTACACGCGCTACTCGGAAATCGTCAACAAACTCGACCAGTTGGGCGTCATCGAGGCGGACTACGCCGACGTCGAGGGTCGCGGCCGGTCGCGGTCGCTGACGCTTTCCTACGATGCCGACGCCGTTCTCGACCGATTGTAACGCCGGTTCGTGTCCGGCGGAACACATTTAGCCACGGAAACCTGCGTGCGTATGGACGATGGCACGAGACGTGTTCACACGTCGCAGATGGTTAGCCGTTCTGGCGGGCGGCGTGACCGCCGGCTGTGGCGGGCGTGAGACCGAGGCGGCGGGGGCAACGGCCACGTCGCGCTCGACCGCGACACCGAGACGGTCGGCGGCGACGACGCCGGCCGCAGGAACGGCGACCCCGGTCGACGAGTCGGCGACCGAGGGGGCCGACGACGCCTTCCGGCGGGGGACGGGCGACTGCGCGCTGAGTGCGGAGCCAGTCGCCGAGGGGACGTGGCCGATGCCCCATCGCGACCCCGCGGGGACGAACGCCGCGCCCGCGGCCAACGGCCCGACGGGGTTCCCGCTCAACGAGCGCTGGACCATGTCGGCGCTGGAGGCGCAGGTAACCTTCCCCGTCGCCGACGACCGGTTCGTCTATCTGGTCGCGGCCGACCCCGACTCGGACCCGAGCGTGCCGGTCGCGGCGGTGCTGTGTCACGACCCGCGGCGCAACGGCGAGATTCAGTGGCGTCACCGCGTCGACGCCATGCCAATCGGCCCGCCAGTCGCGGCGGCGGGCGTCGTGTACGTCCCCTTCGGCCCGGCGCAGAACGCGCGCGTCCTCGCTATCGACCGCTCGGACGGGACGCTCCGCGGAGACTACGAACTCCCCGGTCGGTTCGTCGGGGAACTGGGGACCGCCGGCACGAGTCTGGTGATGCCGAGCGAAGACGCGTACCGCGTCGTCGACGCGCGCAGCGGCGAGTTCTGCTGGTCGTTCGCCCCCAACGACGTGCGTCAGACCGAGCGTCGGGACCGAAAGATTCGCGCGGCCGCCGTCGGCGACGGCGTGGCGTACATCGGGACGGGCTATCCGGACAGCGAGCCGACGACGGAAGTCGGGCACCTGTACGCGGTCGACCCCGAAATCGGGGGCGTCCGGTGGGACATCTCGCTCGACGGCCCGGCGGGGCGCATCGCCGTCACGGACGACGTCGTCGCGCTCACGACCGGTGCGGGCGTCGCGGGTATCGACCCGTCGGCGGGCGAACGGCGCTGGAGCGTGACCACGGAGACGTCGGTCCGGCCGGCGACGCTCGCCGTCTCGAACGGGGTCGCCGTCTACGGCACTCGCCGGACGCTCCGCGGCATCGACGTGGCCACCGGCGAGGAGCGCTGGTCGCTTCCCTTCGGCGTCCGCGGCGACGTCATCTTCGTCGGCGACACCCTCTTCGCCGTCGGGCGGAGCGACCCGACGAGCCCGCGCATCCTACTCGCGGCCGTCGACGCCTCCTCGGGCGGGGTCCGGTGGACACAGGAGATTTACGACCCGCTCGTGGACGTGATGGCCGCCAACGGCTATCTCTACGCCATCACCTCGGACGGCCGGCTGTTCGCGTTCACGAGCGTCTAGGCCGTGCCGAGACGCGTCCCGAGACCGACGAGGAGCGTATCGAGGAGGGCAAAGGCGACGCCGAGGACGGCGCCGACGAGCGCCGCGACGGGCGTGCCGACGAGCGCGAGCACCGCCACGAAGAGGAGTTCTCGGAGCGTGACGGCGACGACGGCCAAGATGACGAACAGGAAGCCGACGCCGGTGACGGCGCCCCACGTCGCCGCCGCGGTGAGCGTCTCGCGCTCGACGGCGAGCGGCGTCGCCGCCAGCCAGCGTTTGGTCGTCCACCAGCCGAGCCCCCAGAGCGAGAGATAGAGGACGAAGCCCGTGGCGGTGTGGACGCCCTGCAGGAGCGACCCCAGCGCACCGACCGCGTAGAGCAGGGCGAGACCGGGAACGAGCAGCGTCGCGGTGTGGAACGCGGCGAGCACCCACGCGAGCAGCGAGTCGTCAGCCATGGGCCATCACCGCCCCGAGAGCGACGAGCATCGTGAGCGCGAGCGTCGTGGCGGCGTAGCCGCGTTCGAGCGTCGCCGTCGCGGGCGTTTCGGCGTCGCTCGCGGCCCGGACGGCCGCGCTTCTGACGACGGAGCCGAGGGCGAGCGCGACCACCAACAGGAGTTTGACGAGGAAGGCACCGCCCCACTGGCCGCGAGGAATAGCGGGAGCGAGGGCGCCGAGGTTGCCGACGCCGGTCAGGACGAGCGTGCCGAGCGCGCCCCAGAAGGCGAGTTCGTACGTCGTCGCGACGGCGAGTGTCGCCTCGGCGTCGGCGGTGCGACTCACGCCCCACGCGAGGGCACCGCCGCCGAGGGCGACGGCCATCGCCAGTACGTGGAGCCAGCGGACGAACAGGGGGACCATGCGCCCCGCGACGGGCGCAACGGATGTATATGTCCCGCTCGGACCGGGCCGCTTTTGTCGCCGCCGGTGGAGCGAGACGTATGAAGACACCCGGCGGACCGGACGCGGCGAAGCGTCGCGCGGGTGAGCACGCCGCCGAACTCGTGACCGACGGCGACACGGTCGGGTTGGGAACGGGGAGCACGGCGGCCCACGCCATCCGCGCGCTGGGACGGGCGGTCGACGACGGCCTCGACGTGCGCGGGGTCGCCACCTCCTACGCCTCGCGTGACCTCGCGCGAGAGGTGGGCATCCCGCTGGTGGGGCTGGACGGAGTCGAGCGACTCGACATCGCCATCGACGGCGCCGACCAAGTGAGCGACGAGTTGGCGCTCATCAAAGGGGGTGGCGCCGCCCACGCCCGAGAGAAGGTAGTCGACGCCGCGGCGGAGCGGTTCGTCGTCGTCGCCGACCCCTCGAAGGAGGCGGCGACGCTGGACCGCCCGGTGCCGGTCGAGGTGTTGCCCGACGCGCGAGCGACGGTCCAGCGCGCAATTCGCGACCTAGACGGGACGCCGACGCTCCGGACGGGCAAGGGGAAAGACGGGCCGGTCGTGACCGACAACGGCAATCTCGTCCTCGACTGCGCGTTCGGCGCAATCGGGACTCCGGATGCGCTGGCGACGGACCTCGCGACGATTCCGGGCGTCGTCGCTCACGGCCTGTTCGTGGGGCTGGCCGACGAGGTACACGTGGGAACGGCCGACGGCGTGACCGTCCGGTCGTAACGCCGTCGCTGGCGGGTCGAAATAAACGGAGAGAACTGAACCGAATTTAGAGGTCGCGCGGCTGGACCGTCTTTCGGTCGTTCTGCTCGGCGCGACGGGCGGCGTCGGCGAGCAGTTCCTCGACTTCCTCGTCGAGGGCATCGTAGAAGTCCGAAGCGACGTTCTTGTCTTGGAGCGCTTCCTTGACGGCGGCTTTGACGATAAGGTCTGCCATACGACCTACACAAGTCCACCCTTATTAATAAGATTTCCCAAATCAGCCGCGCGTGCCGCCACAGGTGCCGTTCTCGCGCCTTTCGCCCCAGGCACATAAATACTGGGTCGGAAAATCGACACCTACGAGTGTCTCAGGAGCGGACAGCGGGTATGCGCGAGATACTCGATGCGGTGGCGAGTGGCGACCTCTCGCCCGCGGAGGCGGAGGCCCGACTCGCCGGCTACGCGACGACCGACGCGGGGCGGTTCGACGCCGCGCGCGAACAGCGTCGCGGGATTCCGGAGGCGGTCCTCGCCGAGGGCAAGACGCCCGACGAAGTGGCGTCGATGGCGCTGGCGGCGCTGGAGACGACCGGGCGTGCCCTGATTACGCGCGCCGATGACGACCACGTCGCGGCGGTCAGGGAGGCCCTGCCCGCCGACGCGACGGTCGAACGCGACGACCGGGCCCGAACGCTCGCGGTTCACGGCCCGTCCTTCGACCCGCCGGACATCGACGCACGCGTCGCCGTCGTCACCGGGGGCACGTCCGACGCCGCGGTGGCGGGCGAGGCGGCGATGCTCGTCCGCGCCGTCGGCGCCACGGTCGAACGCATCGAGGACGTGGGAGTCGCCCACCTCGGTCGGATTCTGGACCACCTCGAAACCCTGCGAGCGGCCGATATCGTCGTCGTCGCGGCGGGTCGGGAGGGCGCGCTCCCGACGGTGGTGGCCGGCCTCATCGACACGCCGGTCATCGGCGTCCCGGTGTCGACGGGGTACGGCCACGGCGGTGAGGGCGAGTCCGCCCTCCTCAGCATGCTCCAGTCGTGTACGGTGCTCTCGGTGGTCAACGTCGACGCGGGATTCACCGCGGGCGCTCAGGCGGGGTTGATAGCCCGCGCCATCGCCGGGGCTCGCGAGGAATAACGACTGCAACGCCGACCTTTCTCGGGTTTTTCTGGACGCTTGTTTGATTCATTCGTGCGCGCGCGTTTCCCTTTACGTGTGTGGTCCGTACACAGGGTTGTCGGCACCGGTGGTAGCCGGCACAACCATGGCACGCTGCGACCACTGTGGGTCACACGTCTCGGAGCGCTTCGAACGGGTGTTCGCCGACGCGAGTGGGCGACTCCTCGCCTGTCCAAGCTGCTCGGCGAACGCCGGTATCGCGGAGGTATCGAGACGTCGCACCCCAAACGCCTAGCACTGCAGCGACGGACGACCACCACGCGAAGCCCCCTTCTCGGAACGCCTACGTGCGGGCAGCCACATCCGTCGACAATGCACTACGTCTACATCCTCGAATGTGCGGACGGCACCTACTACACGGGGTACACGACGGACGTGGAGCGGCGCGTGGCCGAACACGACGCCGGCGACGGCGCGAAGTACACGCGCGGGCGAACGCCGGTCGAACTGCGTCACGCCGAGGAGTACGAGACGCGGTCGGCAGCGATGAGCCGCGAACACGAACTCAAGTCGCTATCGCGACGGGAGAAAGAGGGGGTGATTCGAAGTGAGGGCGAGTCCCCCACCGACCGCTGACGCCCACCTTTTTCTCGCCGGCCCGGAAGGGTAGGCCATGGACGCCATCTCATTCGGCACGGACGGGTGGCGCGCTCGCCTCGACACGTTCACCGATGAGCGGGTGCGAATGGTCGGACAGGCGGTCGCGGACTACCTCGCCGACGTCGGCCACGACGCCCCGGTGGCGGTCGGATACGACGCGCGAGCGACCTCGGAGGGCTTTGCCGAGTCGCTGGCGGACGTCCTCGCCGACAACGGGATTGACGTCCTCCTGCCCGAGCGCGACTGCCCGACGCCGCTGGTCGCGTGGGCCATCGTCGACCGTGACCTCGCGGGCGCGCTCATGGTCACCGCCTCCCACAACCCACCGGAGTACAACGGCGTGAAGTTCATCCCCGGCGACGGCGCGCCGGCGCTCCCGGAGGTGACCGACGCCATCGAGGACCGACTGGCCTACCCCCGGGCCGAGGGGCCGCGTGGCTCGATAGAGCGAGCCGACTTCGTCGCCCCCCACGCCGAACAGGTCGAGCGATTGGTCGAACCGGACTGCTCGGGCCTGACCGTCGTCTACGACGCGATGCACGGAAGCGGCCGCGGGGTCACCGACGAACTCCTCGAAGCCGCGGGGGCGACGGTGATCCGCCGGCGCTGTGAGCGAGACACGACGTTCGGGGGTACGCCACCGGAGCCGAGCCCCGACCATCTCGGCGGCCTCGTCAGCGCCGTCGAGGCCCACGACGCCGACCTCGGCATCGCGAACGACGGCGACGCCGACCGCCTCGCCGTCGTCACGCCGAAACGAGGGTATCTCGACGAGAACCTGTTTTTCGCCGCCATCTACGACTCGCTCCTCGAAGAGCAGTCAGGGCCCGCGGTGCGCACCGTCTCGACGACGTTTCTCGTCGACCGGGTGGCCGCCGCCCACGGCGAGGAGGTGGTCGAGACGGCGGTCGGCTTCAAGTGGGTCGCGGAGGCGATGCTGGCGAACGACGCCCTCGTCGGCGGCGAGGAGTCCGGCGGCTTCTCGATTCGGGGGCACGTCCCCGAGAAAGACGGCGTGTTGATGGCCGTCCTCGCGGCCGACGCGGCGGCGACGGAGTCGCTGGACCGCCACGTCGACGACCTGCTCGCCACCCACGGCGACATCGTCGCCGACAAGGTGAGCGTTGACTGCCCGGACGAGCGCAAGTCACCGGTCATCGAGGCGCTCGGCGAGGCGATTCCCGAGCGGGTCGCCGGCGAGGCCGTCGAGGACGTGGTCACGCTCGATGGCTTCAAACTCCTGCTGGCCGACGGGTCGTGGCTCCTCGTCCGCCCGAGCGGCACCGAGCCGAAGATGCGCGTCTACGCGGAGGCGGGGAGTCAGGAACGCGTCGAGGAACTCCTCGCCGCCGGGCGCGCCCTCGTCGAACCGCATCTCTGAGTGGGACCGAAGCGTCAATAGGCGTCCGCACGGACAGAACGGGTATGAGTGGGTCGCGCGAGCGGGAGGGACGGGCATGAGCGGCGCCGTCACGTCGCGAGTCCGGCAAGTCGTCCTCACGGAGGGTGCCGCCATCCGCTGGTGGTGTCTCGTCCTCGCCGGCGAGATTGCGCTCGTCACCGCCTACCTCGCCGTCACGGGCGTCACCGTCACCGAACCGCGCTACGTCGTCTACCCCTTCGTCTGGATAAATATCGGCGTGTGGGCGATGTGGCGGGTCGAGGTTCCGAGCGTCGACCGCCGACAGCGCGCCATCGCCACCGCCATCGCCGGCGTGTACCTCCTCGTGCTCTCGTGGGCGGGCGGCGTCCTCCTCCTCGGCCTGACCGGCCCGATTCCGGGCGGCGCCGTCAGTTCCATCCACTGGAACGTCCCCGGCTGGGGGCCGACGGTGGTCTACGGCACGCCCCGGATTCGGCTGGCGCTCATCCCGTTCAAAACAATCGGCTACGTGGCCATGACCTACCTCGTCTACGTCCGCCTGCTCGATGCGACGCGAGCGGTCCTCTCGGGCGTCCTCGGCCTCGTCTCCTGTGTCGGCTGTACGTTCTCCATCCTGCTTCCCCTGCTCGGCGCCACCACCCTGTTCGGGTCGACGCTGACGGGGCTATCGTGGGACCTCTCGACGCTCGTCTACCTCCTCACCGTCGCCCTCCTCTACTGGGCGGACGAAATCGGCGCCGCCGTCTCGCGACGCCGCTAACTGGCCGCGGAGACGGTCGCTTCCCCCGACCGAGTCGATATCGAACCCCAGCGACTCGTAGAAGGGGCGGACACGCGGGTCGAACTCGGCGACGAGGCGGCCCCGGTCGGCGAGCGCCGCCGACACCAGCGCGGTGCCGACGCCCTGCCCGCGGCGTCGCTTCCGGGTCGCCACCGCGGTCACTCGGTCGCCGTCGAGAACGAGCGCTCCCACCACTCGGTCGCCGAGCGTCGCCACCGAGACGTCGCCGGCCGCGATGCGGTCGCGGACCGTCTCGCTATCGATTTCGAGCATCGCACCGTCGAGAACGCGCATCACGTCGAGATGGTCGTCGCGCGTGGCCGGGCGCACCGGGACGCCGGCCCCGCCTTTCACCAGTCGGAGGACGCGCACCGAATCGCGGTCCGGGTCGATGAGGCGGTCCTCGGGAACGGGCGAGTCGTCGACGAGGACCGTCGCCTCGTGCGGGCTGAAATCGAGCGCGGCGAGCAGGTCGCCGTAGGTGGCGGCGGCGGCGAGACTGACCTCGCGCGTCTCCTCGCCGACCACCTCGGCACGAACCGTCGGCATAGGGAAGGGGAGACGGCGGACGGCCCTGAACCTTCGGATACGCCGAGAGGTAGTGTGCAGATACGCAGGTGAAATCGGGACCACCTCGAAAGCCCCCTTTCAGTCCCGCCCTGCGACGGCCGCCCGGCCAGCCGATGCGGGTGGGACTGAAAGGGGCGACTCGTCATCGGGCGGCTTCGCCGCCCGATTGCCCGAGAGAGCTTCGCTCCCTCGCTGCTGGAGGAAGGCGGCCGACGTAAGCACGCGAGCGAAGCGAGCGCGCGCAGCGAGGCCCCCGACTCCAGAGAGTCGGGGCTTTCGAGGTGTCCCCAGTTCATGCCAATCTGAACAGTATCCGCCGAGACTCGATGTCCCTGCTCCTTTTGGTGTCCTCTCTCGAAGGGAACGCAATGCGAGAGGTCGAGGTGTCACGGTTCGTCCGGGCGACGCCGACGGCGGTGAAGCGGGTGTTGACCCCCACTACCGTCGTCGAGAGCGAGGGGAGCTTCAGCGTTCGCGAGGTGAGCGAGACGGACGACGGCACGCTCGTCACGGCCGGTGCGCGGGGACTCGAACTCACGCTCCGCTTCGAGGAGCGGCCCGACGGCCTCCACTACACGCAGGCGGGGTCGGCGGGACCGTTCGACGCCATGACGACCGACCTGTCCGTCGAGAGCGAGGACGAGGGGGCGCGCGTGACCGCGCGCTCGGCGGTCAGTCTCGGGCTGCCGCTCCCGGCGCTGACGGACCGGCTGGCGACGTGGAAGCGACGAGGTGAACTGAATCGCCTGCTGGACGCGCTCGCGGCGGAAGCGACCTAGGGCGACGGTTCGGTCACGACCACGTCGTCGCCGGGGTCGGCTGGGAAGGGGTTCTCGAAGTCGTCCCACGCCGCGGCCATCTCGTCGTCGGTGAGGAGGCAGTCGTCGAGCGCCGCGACCAGTGCGTCCTCGTCCATCCCGCGACCGATGAGCACGAGTTCCGTCCGGCGGTCGCCCCACTCGTCGTCCCAGTCGAGATTCGACCGGTTGCGCCGGTAGGCGTCCTGTTCGAACTCGGGGAGGCTGGCAATCCACGGCCCGGCGGCCGTCATCCGAACCGAGGGACCGGCCTGTCCGAGCGTGTACGACAGGTCGTCGCCGGTGGCTATCCAGCAGGTCCCCTTCGAGCGCACGACGGAGGCGGGGAGGTCGGTGAGAAACCGATAGAGTCGCTGTGGGTGGAAGGGTCGGCGCCGGCGGTAGGTGACGGAGGTGACGCCGTAGACAGTTTCGGGGTGAGCGTGGTCGTGGTCCGCCCCGTCGTGGTCTGCCTCGTCGTGTCCCACCTCCAACGCCTGCTTCCACCCCGCGTCGTCCGCCGTCTCGGGGTCGTAGCGGCGCTCGAACACGAGGTCGGGGTCGACGTCGCTGTGTTCGGTGCGGACGACTTCGGCGTCGGGGCGGAGCGCCCGCACCATCTCCTCGACGGCGTCGAGTTCGTCGGGCGTCACGAGGTCGGTCTTGTTGAGGACGACGTGGGTCGCAAACTCCACGCCCTCGACGAGGAGGTCGGAGAGCGGGCGGGCGTCGCTGTCGCCCCGGCGCGTCGCGACGCCATCGTCGCCGAAGGCGTCGTAGAACTGGCGGCTGTCGACGACGGCGACGACCGACGCCACCTCGTATCGGGCAGCGGCCTGCGACCCGGTGGTGAACAGCCGAGCGACGGGCCGGGGTTCGGAGATGCCCGACGCCTCGACGACGAGGTGGTCGAAGTCGCGGTCACGAGCGAGGCGGACGACGGCGGTTTCGAGGTCGTCCTGTAGTTCACAGCAGATACAGCCGTTCGAGAGTTCGGTCACGCCGTCCTCGACGGCGAGGTCCGTGTTCTGGCTGACCAGTTCGGCGTCGACGTTGATGTCGCCCATGTCGTTGACGAGGACGGCGACGTCCCGGTCGCCGGCGTCGGCGAGCAAGCGATTGAGGAGCGTCGTCTTGCCGGCGCCGAGACTCCCGCTCAGAATCGTGACGGGGATTGGGTCGCGCATACCCCAGATGAGCGGTGGGTGGCCTTAACGCCGTGGACGTAGCGTGCGCGCGACGACGACACGTTTTTCTCCGCGTGGCGGGGAGACGCCGTATGGACCTCGCGGAGCGAATCGCCACCGCCCGGGCGGCCGTCGAGGAGTGGCTTCGAGGGCTGTATCACGGGATGGTGACGCACCCGGCCTACGAGAAAATCGAAGCGGAGGCCGAAGACGTGGAAGACACCTTCATGCTCGCGTGTTTCCCCGACGCCTTCGGCATTCCCAGCCCGGTGTCGTACTACACGGCGGAACTCCTCCCGTATCTCGAAGACGAGTTCGAGGCGTGGGAGCGTCGCATGTGGGACCGCGGCTCGCTGCTGGAGCGAAAGGGCCAGCAGTATCACTTCTGATGGACCGCTTCGTCTTCTTCGGTGGCAAGGGTGGGGTGGGCAAGACGACGATGTCGAGCGCCTACGGCCTGAAATGCGCTCGCGCGGGACTTGAGACGCTGGTCGTCTCGACGGACCCCGCCCACAGCACCGCCGACGTGTTCGACCAGTCGTTCGACGACGACCCCCAACCGGTCGAGGGCGTCGACAACCTGTCGGTCATGGAAATCGACCCGGACGACGAGGTAGAGCGCCACCTGATGGAGACGAAACGCGCGCTGGGTCAGCAGGTGAGTCCGGCGATGGTCAACGAAATCGACCGCCAAATCGAGATGGCTCATCAGACGCCCGGCGCCTACGAGGCGGCGCTGTTCGACCGCTTCATCGACGTGATGCGAAACGCCGACCCGTACGACCGAATCGTCTTCGACACGTCGCCGACGGGCGGTACCCTCCGACTGCTGAGCCTGCCGGCGTTTCTCGAAGGCTGGGTCGAGCGCCTCCTCCACAAGCGCGAGCAGAGCGTCGAACTGTTCGAACGGGCCGCCATCGGCAATCAGGAGCCCCGACGAATCATGGAGGGCGACCCGATTATCGCCCGGTTGCAGGAGCGCAAGGAGACGTTCGAGTTCGCGAAGGAGACGCTCCGGGACGAGGCGACTTTCTTCCTCGTCGTCAACCCGGACGACCTGTCGATTCGGGAGACGCGCCGCGCCATCGACAGCCTCGGCGACCACGGCCTCTCGGTGTCGGGGCTGGCGGTGAACAAACTGACGCCGTCGCCCGACGACGACGAGGAGGGACGGGGCGCGCGCTTCCTCCGGGACCGGGTGGCGACGGAGCGGGAGCGACTCGACGAACTCCACGAGACGTTCGACCCGCCGGTGGTGGCCGAAATCGAGACGCGGGTCCGCGAGGTGAAGGGGTCGCTCCTCGAAGATGTGGCAAGCGAACTCGACATCGCGACCTGAACGGACGTGACAGGCCTTGAACCGGTCAGGAAGCGGTACGGAAACCGTATCGATGCCCAACGCTTAAGTAATCATTTTTCGTGATTTAGTGTGGGACCACACATGGTACAGGCCATTACAGTGGTGGCTCTCACGCTCGTGACGTTCACGGTCGCGTATCTCGGGTACTCCCGGTACCTGTCGCAGTTCGTCGACCTGGACGACGAGCGAGAGACGCCAGCACACAAGTATCAGGACGGGCAGGAGTACGTCCCGTCCAAGAAGCCGGTGCTGTTGGGGCATCACTATTCGAGCATCGCGGGAGGGGCGCCGATTGTCGGGCCGATTACCGCGACGGTTGTCTGGGGCTGGGTGCCGGCGTTCCTCTGGGTCGCCATCGGCAACCCGCTCTTTGGCTCCGTCCACGACTTCATGTCGCTGACGGCGAGCATGCGCCACGACGGGAAGTCGATTGGCTACATCATGGGCGAGTACGTGGGCGAGCGCGGCAAGGACATGATTCTCTGGTTCGCGTTCCTGACCATCATCCTCGTCGTCGCGGTGTTCGCGCTAGTCATCGCCGTCGTGTTCAACGCGTATCCACAGACTGCGACGGCGTCGCTCGTCTACATCGCGTTAGCGCTCGTCTTCGGCGTCTATCTCTATCAGTTCGACCTCCCCTTCCTGCCGGGGACGATAGCCTTCATCGCCGCCGTCTTCGCCGGCGTCTGGGTCGGCTCCCTCTACCCCATCGCGATGGTGCCGGGCGACTACCCGGCGGGCACCATCGTCCTGCTGTCCGGAAGCCCGCTCCCGCCCGTACTGGAGAGTGTCAACATCGCGACGTGGATTCCGGTCATCCTCGTCTACGGCTTCATCGCCAGCATCCTCCCGGTCTGGGTGCTGCTCCAGCCCCGGGACTTCCTGACGTCCAGCCTGCTGTACGCGGGCGTCGGCGGAACGCTCCTCGCCGTCGTCGTCGGGACGGTGACGGGCAGCGGCTCCCAACTCGTCATCGACGTGCCCGCCTACGCCGGCTTCTGGGGTGGGGCGCTCGTCGAGACGACGCTCCCGCTGTTCCCACTGCTTTTCGTCACCATCGCCTGCGGGACAATCAGCGGCTTCCACTCGCTGGTCTCCTCGGGGACGACGGCCAAGCAACTCGATAAGGAAACCGACGCCCGCACCATCGGCTACGGCGGGATGCTCGGCGAGGGCCTTCTCGCGACGGTGGCCATCATCACCGTCGCGGTGTACGCGGAGGCGCCAGCGAGCGGGGGTATCGGGCTCGCACTCCCCAACTTCGCCTCGGGCGGCGGCCTCATCCTCAACATCGGCTTCGGCATCCCCGAGAGCATCGCCGCGCCGTTCATGGGACTGGTGCTCGTGAGCTTCCTGCTCACCAGCACTGACACCGCGGTTCGCCTCGGCCGCTACATGGTCGAAGAACTCGTGGGGACGCCCGAGACGCAGGTGCAGGAAGTCGCCGCCAACCGCTATGTCAACGCCTTCCTGCAGGTGGCGCCCGCGTACGTCCTCGTCGCCTCCGGTCGGTGGGCCGACCTCTGGCCGCTGTTCGGCGGCGCGAACCAGACGCTCGCGGCGCTCGCGCTCCTCGTCTCCACCGTCTGGCTCGCCAACTGGGACGACCGCAAACAGCTCATCTCGACGGGTGTGCCGATGGGCTTCATGCTGGTCATCACCACGCTGGCCCTGCTGTATCTCGCGCTGTATCAGAACCTGTATCAGAAGTTCGTCCTCGATAACTGGGCGAACGGCGGGACGCTGGTAGAGATGGCCTCGGCCGGCGTCCAAATCGTCATCGCGCTCGTGTTGATTTGGCTGGCGCTCTCGCTGGCCTACATGGGCATCAACAACATCCGCGAAGCGCGCGGAACGGGCGCGGCAGTCGCCGACGGCGGCGAACCCGACGACGACTGACCACGCCGCCGTATTTTTTCTGCCTGTTCAGCCGAGGAGGCGTCGCTTGAGTCGTTCGAGCGGCCCCGGCGTGTCGGCGTCGATTGGTTTCCAGACGGTGAGCGCGTCGTCCACGTCCGAGCGCTGGCTGGTGACGACGTCCTCTCGCTCGGGTGCGACGACGGCGAGATGGGTTTCGTAGTAGCCGTTGTAGCCGTATTTGAGCATCGTGCGGTCGGAGAAGCCGGCGACGAAGTCGCGGGCGTCGTCGGGGATTTCGGGCGCGACGACGACGAAGGTGAACTCGGTGGCGTAATGCTCCTCGTCGGCCTCTATCCAACGGTCGGCGAGGTCGGTCGCGAGGTCGGTGAGGGTTTCGAGCGACTCGACACGCACGTCGTCGACGCGGCGGAGAAACAGGTGTTCGAAGGAGGCGTGGTGGCCGTAGGTGATGGCCGGGTGGAAGAACTTCTTCTGCGTGTGGATTTCGAGCCGTCCGTAGAGGTCGAAGGACTCGGCGTCGACGGTGTAGTCTCGCTCTAAGTCGTAGTTGAACAGTAGCCGGTCGCTGACCCGGTCGACGTACTCGTCGTCCCAGTGAGGGACGTCCTCGGGGTGGTCGGCGTCGGTCCCCGTCTCGGCGCCCGCGCCGGAAGCATCGTCGCTCACGGCTCGTACGCGTGGACCTCACCCTCGACGGCCGGTGCGCCGATGGCGAGGACGTCTACAGGTTCGTCGGCGTCCTCGGGGTTGTACGCGAACTGCGGGCTGTCGGGTTCGATGGTGAGCAAGTGGTCGGGACCGGCCTCTAGCGTCCCCTCGGGCGTCTTCACGTGGAGGGTGCCGGAGAGGACGTAGAAGGCCTCCTCCTGTTCATCGTGGTAGTGGTAGGCGAGCGGGAGTTCCTCGCCCGGTTCGGCGGTGTAGCGGTTGATGGCCATCTGCGTCAGATTGCCGAGGTCGGACAGCGACCGTCGGGTGCAGGGTCGGTCGGGGTCCGGTTCGACTTCGTCGGTGTCGACGACGTGGTAACCCATACGCGGGTACTGTAGAGGCAGGAGGAAAAACGCGTCGTCACGGGCACACGGCAAGGTTTAATCGGTCAGCGGCCGTACAGGAGGGTACGATGGGTGGGAAGGATACCGAAACCTGCGGTCGCTGCGCGATGAGTTCGGTCGTCGGCGCGGCCGCGGCAACCGACGACGACGCGGCGTCCGACCCGTACGACGAGGACCGAATCGAGGTCGACGAACGACAGCTCCGAGCCGTCTCGCCGGCGGCGTGGCTCGGACGACTCACGCGTCGGCTGGACGAGTACGTCGTTCGGCTGACCTACGACCGCTAGCGCAGAACTGTTTTGTACATCAACACCGTGAGCAGTCGATAAGCGATGGAAGAGAGCGTATCCGGCTTCAAACACCGGGGCACGTGGCCAGAAATCGTCGAACATGGCGAACGAATCACGGCCGCGCTTCGCGAGGCCGGGGCCGAAGGTGAGGCGTTCGAGGAGTGGAACGAGTGGCGCCCCAAGTCCCACGAGCGCCTGAGCGAAGACGTCAGCGAGAAGACTGCCGAACAGGCAAGTGTCGGCGAGGGCGAGGGGGAGAAAGCCGGCAAGAACCCGGACGAGGACCTCCGGACGGCTGGTGAGAAACTCTCCGAGTCGTACAAGCACGTCGAGGACGGCGACAACGAGGGCGCAGTCGCCAACTGGCAGGACTCGCTCAACTACGTCGCCCGCGCCGCCGACTCCGCGGGGCGGAAGGCGCTGCGCGCCGTCGAGGGCACCGTCTATCGGAAGGTGATGACCCAACTCGCGCCGTACTACTTCGACAACGAACTCGTGAGCGCGAACGTCCAGAAGACGACCCGAGGCGGCGACGGCGACCAGTTCATCTTCGAGGTGAACGTCAACGACGACGAACTGAAGGAGGCGGTGAGCGAGCATCTCGCGGACTACGAGAGCGCGGTCGACCGCTGGCACGTCGACACCGAGAAGGAGACGGAGGTGGCCGAAGTCGTCGAGGGTGTCGAGCCACCGTCGCGCGACGAGGAATCGAAGTCCACGACCAACTAGCGCCACACCTTTCTCGCCGCCGCGTCAACGGCCAGTATGCACATCGAATACGACCGCGACACCTGTATCGGGATGTTCCAGTGTGTCGAAGAGTGGGCGGCGTTCGAGGAGAACCGCACCGACGGGAAGGCCGACTTGGCCGACGCCGAGGAGACGGACCCGGACCTGTTCGTGCGGGAAGTGCCCGAGGACGCCGAACTGGACGCGGAGTTCGCGGCCCGGACCTGCCCGGTCGACGCCATCCGCCTCTACGACGACGACGGCGACCAAGTCGTCTGAGCGGACGCGCTATACTTTCACCGTGGTTCGCCAACCCTTAACCACGACGACGACCAACGTCGCCTGATGGCGGCCACCGAGGACGAGGACGCGTACGTCGACCACCCGCTGCTCGAACCCGGCTTCATCGAGCGGCGTCGCTACCAACTCGAACTCGCGAGCGACGCGCGCGACACGCACACGCTGGTCTGTCTCCCGACCGGGCTGGGCAAGACGACGGTGAGCCTGCTCGTGACCGCCGACAGACTCACCGAGGTTGGCGGGACAGCGCTCTTTCTCGCGCCGACGAAACCGCTCGTCCAGCAGCACGCGACGTTCTACCGCGAGGCGCTTTCGATACCCGACGACGAGATTACGGTGTTCACGGGCGAGGTGCGCCCGGACGACCGGGCGGCGCTGTGGGAGGAGAGCCAAATCGTCATCGCCACGCCGCAGGTCGTCGAGAACGACCTCATCGGCGGGCGCATCTCGCTCGCCGACGTGACGCATCTGACCTTCGACGAGTGTCACCGCGCGACCGGCGACTACGCCTACGTCTACATCGCGGAGCGCTACCACGCCGACGCCACGGACCCGCTGGTGACGGGCATGAGCGCCTCGCCCGGCGGCGACGAGGAGGCGATTCTGACGGTGTGTGAGAACCTCGGCCTGCAGGAGGTGGCAGTGATGACCGAGGAGGACGCCGACGTGGCCGAGTACACCCACGACACCGAGGTGGAGTGGGAGCGGGTCACCCTCCCGGACGCTGTCATCGACATCCGCGACGCGCTCAACGACGTGATTACGGAGCGCTTGGAGAAACTGAAAGAACTCGGCGTGACGAACACGACGAGTCCGGACCTCTCCCAGCGCGACCTGAACCAGATGCGCGGGGAGTTACAGAGCCTCATCGACGCCGACCAGTCGGAGGGCTACGAGGGGATGTCGATACACGCGGAGGTGATGAAACTCCGGCGGGCCGTCGAACTCGCGGAGACGCAGTCGGTCGAGTCGCTCCGGCGGTACTTCGAGCGCCAGCGCAACGCCGCCCAATCCTCCGGAGCGTCGAAGGCGAGTCAGCGACTGGTCGCCGAACCGAAGGTTCGGGAGGCGATGCGGGCCGCAGAGTCGTTCGACGACCTACACCCCAAGTTCCGGCAGACGCGGGTGTTGCTGGCCCAGACCCTCGGCATCGGCGGGGGCGAACGTGTCATCGTCTTCACCGAGTCCCGCGACACGGCGGAAGCCCTCACCGACTTCCTGAGCGAGAGCTTCGACGTCCGGCGGTTCGTCGGGCAGGGCGACAAGGAGGGCTCGGACGGCATGACCCAGACCCAACAGGGCGAGACGCTCGACGCCTTCCGCGCGGGCGAGTTCGAGGTACTGGTCTCCACCTCCGTCGCGGAGGAGGGGCTGGACGTGCCCGAAGTCGACTTGGTCCTCTTTTACGAACCCGTCCCGACGGCGATTCGGTCCATCCAGCGGAAGGGCCGGACCGGCCGGCAGGACGAGGGGCGGGTCGTCGTGTTGATGGCCGAAGACACGCGCGACGAGGCGTTTTTCTGGATTTCGCGGCGGCGCGAGCAGGAGATGGAGGACGAACTCGCGTCGCTGAAAAGCGCGGCCGACGAGATGGTAGACGAACTCGACGACTCCCAGACGGCGCTCGATGCGTTCGACGAGGAGGACGAGGAGACAGACGAGGCGCCGGAACTGGAGGAGTTCGGGACGGCGGCAGACGAGGCAGACGGCGATGATACCGCCGACGCCGACGACCCAGAGGGCGTCGTCGCCACCCCGGAGACGGACGACGACTCGGTCGAACTCGTCGTCGACCAGCGAGAACTCGATTCGACCATCGCCCGCGACCTCTCGACGCGAGACGGCGTCGAAACGCGGCTGGAGACGCTCGCGGTGGGCGACTACGTGCTTTCGGACCGAGTGGCCGTCGAGCGGAAGTCGGTCGCCGACTTCCTCGACACCCTCACTGGCGGCGACCGCTCGCTGTTCGACCAAGTGGGCGACCTCTCGCGACACTACGCCCGCCCGGTCGTCGTGCTGGAGGGCGAGGGCCTCTACGAGGAGCGCAACGTCCACCCCGACGCCATCCGCGGTGCGCTGGCGTCGCTCTCGGTCGATTTCGGCGTGAGCGTCCTGCAGACGGCGGACGAGGCCGGCACCGCCGACCTGCTCGCGGTCATCGCCAAGCGAGAGCAGACGAGCCGCGACCGGTCGGTGAGCGTCCACGGCGAGAAGAGCGCGAAGACGCTGGCCGAACAGCAGGAGTACGTCGTCGGCTCCATCGCGGACATCGGCCCGGTGACCGCCCGGTCGCTACTCGACCACTTCGGGAGCGTCGAAGGCGTGATGACGGCGCGAGAAGACGATTTACTCGACGTCGACGGCGTGGGCGACGTCACCGCCGACAAGATTCGGACCGTCGTCGGGAGCGACTACACGGGCGCGGGCGACGACTAATCGAGCGCCGAGAGCGTCTCCGCCGCCTCGCGCGCGGCGGCGAGCAGTTCCTTCGCGCGCCGGGGGTCGTCCGTCTCCTCGGCGGCCCGCGTGTATTTCACGAGCGTCCGCGAGAGCGACGCCCGCGCAGTCGAGCGAGGGTCGTCGCCCTCGGCGGACGTGCGCCGGGTCGGGGCGGTCCCGTTCTCAGCCGGCGTCACGTCGCCAGTCGGTCGAGAGCGGGACGTGTCGGGCGTCGCCGGGGTTGGCGCGTCGGCGGTTTCGGCCGTCGTCTCCGCCTCGGCCGGCTGTCGCTCGGCGTCGGCGACCTGCTCGGCGTCGGCCGTCTGGTCCCCGTTCGCCGCCTGACACGTCGGGCAGAACGTCTGGCCATCGTGTCGAAAGAGGGGGTCGCCACAGGTGTCGCAGTGGCTGTTGGTCATCGTCGCCCCCTTCAAGAGCAGTTCGCTCATGCGCTGGGTGGCCGCTCGCTCCTCCTGATTCTCTTCGTACTTCTCCCGGAGTCGCTCGCGCTCGGCCTCCTCGTCGAACCCGCTCATGGGTCGAAAAAGGCGATGGACGTCGAAAAACCCCGCGACTCGAAGTCCCCCGTTCCGAAGCGTTTAATCGGAATCCGGTGCCACCGGTAGACGATATGACGAAAGTGAGCGTCATCGGCGCAGCGGGGACAGTCGGGGCCGCGGCGGGCTACAACGTCGCGCTCCGCGACATCGCGGACGAAGTCGTCTTCGTCGACATCCCGGACATGGAGTCAGAGACGGTGGGGGAGGCCGCCGACACGAATCACGGCATCGCCTACGACTCGAACACGGTCGTCCGACAGGGCGGGTACGAGGACACGGAAGGGTCCGACGTGGTCGTCATCACGGCGGGTATCCCCCGAAAGCCCGGCCAGACGCGACTCGACCTCGCGGGCGACAACGCACCCATCATGGAGGACATCGGCTCGTCGCTCGCCGAGTACAACGACGACTTCGTGTCCATCACCACCTCGAACCCGGTCGACCTCCTGAATCGCCACCTCTACGAGACGGGTGACCGCGACCGGCACTCAGTCATCGGGTTCGGTGGCCGGCTCGACTCCGCGCGCTTCCGCTACGTCCTCTCCGAGCGGTTCGACGCCCCGGTGCAGAACGTCGAGGCGACGATTCTGGGCGAACACGGCGACGCACAGGTGCCCGCGTTCTCCAAGGTCCGAGTCGACGGCCGCGACCCCGAGTTCTCGGCGGACGAACGCGAGGAGATTCTCGGCAACCTGCAGGAGTCCGCGATGGACGTCATCGAGCGCAAGGGCGCGACCCAGTGGGGTCCGGCGACCGGCGTCGGCCACATGGTCGAGGCCGTCCTCCGCGACACGGGCGAAGTCCTGCCGGGGAGTGTCGTCCTCGACGGCGAGTACGGCTACGAGGACACCGCCTTCGGCGTGCCGGTCAAACTCGGGTCGAACGGCGTCGAGGAAGTGGTCGAGTGGGACCTCGACGACTACGAGACGGACCTGATGGACGACGCCGCGGAGAAACTCCGCGACCAGTACGACGAAATCGCCTGAATAACCGTATTACAGCCGTCTCGCGAGGGCTTCGGCGGTTTTCTCGCCGACGCCCTCGACGTCGAGGAGGTCCGCGCGTGACGCTCCGCGGACGTTCTCGACGCTCCCGAAGCGCCGGAGGAGTCGCCGCCGGGTTTCGGGGCCGATGCCGTCGACGTCGTCGAGCGCCGTCGACACTTCGTCGCGAACGCTCCCGTGATACTGGACGGCGAAGCGATGGGCCTCGTCGCGGACGCGCTGGAGGAGATGGAGGTGGGGCGCGTCGTCGGGCCAGTCGTGGACGCCGTCGGGCGTGACGACGCGTTCCTCGGCCTTCGCGAGGGCGACGGCGGGCACGTCCCACCCCGTCTCGCTGAGTGCGTCCCGGGCCGCGGCGAGTTGGCCGTCGCCGCCGTCGATGAGGAGGAGGTCCGGGTCGGGTCGGTCGTCCCGTCCCTCGACGGCGCGGGCGGCCCGCCAGCGCACGAGTTCGCGCATGTTCGCGTAGTCGTCGTTGCGCTCGGTGAGTTTCTTCCGCCGATAGGCGGCGGTTTCGGCGCTCCCGTCGACGAAACAGACGTTGCTGCCGACGACGTCCGTGCCGCCGGTGTGGCTCACGTCGAAGCCCTCGATGCGGTCGACGCCGTCGAGTCCGAGGGCGTCGGCGAGGCGCGCGCTCGCGGCGTCGTCGCCGGTCCGCCGGCGGGCGTTTTTCAGCGCGAGGTCGACGAGTTTCGCCTCGCGGCCGGCGCCGGGCACCCGGACGGCGACGCCCTCGGCCTCCAGCCACGCCAGTACGTCGGGGTCGTCGGGGCGCTCGGAACACAACAGGGCGTCGGGGAGGTCACGGTCGGCGTAATATTGGGGAATGAACGCGGCGAGGAGGGCGCCGACCCGACCCTCGCCGTCGGGGGCGTCGAGGCGGTGCCGGGAGCGGTCGACGAGTTGCCCGCGTTCGCTGTGGAGGCGGGCGACGGTCGCCCGGTCGCCCTCGACGGCGGCGCCGAGGACGTCGACGGTCCGCTCGTCGGCAGGCGCCGAGACGGCGTCGCCGCCGGCCCCGTGGAAGGATTCGACGGCGTCGAGTTGGTCCCGAAGGTTGGCGGCACGCTCGAACGACTGGTCTTGGGCGGCGGCCTCCATCTCCCGGCGGAGCGGGTCGGCGAGGACGCCCGTCTCACCCTCGAAAAACCGGGTGGCGGCGCGGACGTCCTCGGCGTAGGCGTCGAGGTCGATTTCCCCGGTGCAGGGCGCGCTACACAGGCCCATCTCGTAGTCGAGACAGGGTCGGTCCCGGCCCCGATACTTGTGGTCGGAACAGCCACGGAGACCGTACGTCTCGCGAAGCGCCTTCACCACCGTCTCGACGCGGCCCTTGTCGGTGAAGGGACCGAAGACAGTCGCTCCCTCGTCGGGGTCGCGGGTTATCTCGATTCGGGGCGCCGGATGGTCGGTGAGTTGGACCAGCGGGTAGGATTTGTCGTCCTTGAGTCGGACGTTGTACCGCGGCTGGTGGCGCTTGATGAGGTTGGCTTCGAGCAGGAGCGCCTGCGTCTCGGTGTCGGTGACGGCGACATCGATGCGGTCGGCGCGGTCGACCATCCGCCGGATGCGGTCGCTCCGCGGGTCGGCGTAGGAGCGCACGCGGTCACGAAGGTCGACCGCCTTGCCGACGTAGCGGACGCTCTCGTCCTCGTAGAACAGGTACACGCCCGGGTCGCGGGGTAACTCCGCGGCCCGCGACCGAACCGCCGTCGCGTCCATCGAATCGAGCTAGCCGGCGAAGCCCAATGAGCCTGACGCGTCGCGATGGCACCAGAGTTACCCGCCGTGGCACCGAGAGTCGCATATGGCCGAGACGGAGCGTCTGTGGCTGGTCGAGCGGACCTACGACGACAAGGGACTCATCTCGCTCGTGTACGCGACGACGGACGGGGAGTGGGCGCGGCAAAGCGAGCGCGCACCCATCGCCGTCGAGCGTTCTGGCGGCGTGACGGCGGCAGTCGACGTGGAGCGAACGGAACTCACGACGGTCGACGACGACGACCGACGCGAGCGGTACGCGACGGAGGCGACGCGGATGGCCGAGCGCCACGACCCCGACGAGCGGGTGTGACTCCGACAGTGTAAGATACCTAAACCCTTTAACGGGGACTGGTACAAGGGATTGGCATGGCCGCAATCGAACTCGACGGCGTGACCAAGCGGTTCGGTGACGTCACTGCCGTCTCCGACCTCGACCTCACGGTCCCCGAGGGAGAGGTGTTCGGCTTCCTCGGCCCGAACGGCGCGGGGAAGTCGACGACCATCAACATGTTGCTCGATTTCGTCCGCCCGACAGCCGGCGAGGTCCGCGTCCTCGGACTGGACGCGGAGCGCGAGAGCGTCGCGGTGCGCCGGCGGACGGGCGTCCTCCCCGAGGGGTACGACGTGTACCACCGCCTCACGGGGCGGAAACACATCGAATTCGCCATGCGCTCGAAGGAAGTCGACGGCGACGTCGACGCGGTGTTGGAGCGTGTCGGCATCGCCGACGCCGCCGACCGGAAGGCCGGCGGCTACTCCAAGGGGATGCGCCAGCGCCTGACCCTCGGGATGGCCCTCGTCGGCGAACCGGACCTGCTGATTCTGGACGAGCCCTCCTCCGGTCTCGACCCCGGCGGCGCTCGCGAGATGCGCGACATCGTCCGGACGGAGGCGGACCGCGGCGCGACCGTCTTCTTCTCTAGTCACGTCCTCGGACAGGTCGAGTCCGTGTGTGACCGGGTCGGCATCATGCGCGAGGGCGAACTCGTCGCCGAGGACAGCATCGAAGGACTCCGCGACGCGGTGGGCGAGGGGGCGACGCTCGTGATTACGGTCGACGCCGCGAGCGAGGACGACCTCGATGCGGTACGAGCCCTCGACGGCGTGACCAACGCCACCACCGACGGCGGGACGGTGACGGTTACCTGCAACCCGGACGCGAAGACGACGGTCATCGGCGCGCTCGAAGACGCGGGCGTGACGGTCAAGGACTTCCAGACGGAGGAGACGTCGCTCGAAGACCTGTTTCTCGCCTACACGGAAGGGGAGGTGTCGGCATGACGTGGACCGCCGTCGCCCGAAAGGACTTCGAGGACGCCATCCGCTCGCGGTGGGTCGCCGGCCTGTCGGCCCTGTTCATCCTGCTGGTGTCGGTGGCGGCCTACCTGACCCGCCCAGCGCCGGGACAGACCATCAGCTCGAATCAGATTCTCAACTCGCTGGTCATCCGTGACGCCTTGGTGACGACGCTGGTGCCGTTGCTTGCGCTGGTCGTCGCCTACAACGCCGTCGTCGGCGAGCGCGAATCGGGGTCGCTGAAGCTCCTGCTCTCGCTCCCGCACTCGCGCGCTGACGTGGTGTTCGGGAAGGTCATCGGCCGGTCGGGCGCCATCGCCGTCCCCATCTGTGTCGGCTTCCTCCTCCCGGCGCTCATCTTCCTCGTCGCTCCGCCGGTGACCTTCGACGCCGCCTCGTATCTCGGCTACACGGCGCTGACGGCGATACTGGGCGTGGTCTTCGTGGCCATCGCCGTCGGGTTCTCGACCGCCGCGTCGTCGAGTCGGCGGGCAGTCGCGGGCGCCATCGGCACCTACTTCCTGTTCGTTCCGCTGTGGGGTGCGGTTCGGCTCCCGCTCCAACTCTATCTGGGCATGGGCGGCGCGCCGTCGTGGCTGCCGTTGACGGGCCAGCAAGTGCTGCGGATGCTCCGACTGGTCAACCCCACCGGGTCGTTCAAAATCGTCTCGAACGCCTTCCTGCAGGGCGCACTCTACACGCAGGGGAACGTGAGCATGCAGGTGTCGGCGACGCTCATGCTGTTGGTGTGGATTCTTGTTCCCCCGCTTCTGGGACTGCTGTGGTTCCAAGAGGCGGACCTATAGGTCCGCCACGTCCTCGATGGCGTCGGTCAGGGCACGAATGCTCTCGACGGTGTGTTCGCCCATGTGGCCGATGCGGAACGTCTCCTCGCTAATCGACCCGTAGCCGTTCGAGAAGACCATATCGTACCGCTCGGAGACGGCGTCGATGGTTTCGGCGACGTCGATGCCCTGCGTGTTCTGGATGCAACTCACGGTCTGTGACTCGTAGCCGGCCTCGGGGTAGAGGTCGAAATGCTCGCGGGCCCACTCGCGGGTGTATTCGGCCATCTCACGGTGGCGACGGTCACGCGCCGTGTGGCCCTCGTCGAGCATGTGTTTCATCTGCGTGCGGTAGGCGAGCATGATGGGGATGGCGGGCGTCGAGTGGGTCTGGCCCTTCCGGTCGTAGTAGTCGAGGGCGCGCTGGAAGCCGCCGTACCACGACGCCGAGTCGGATTCGAGTTCGCGCTGGTAGGCGTCGTCGCTGACGACACAGACGGCGAGGCCGGGGGGCATGGCGAAGGCCTTCTGGGTCGACGCGAAGATGACGTCGATGCCGTGGGCGTCGATATCGACGCTGTCGCCGCCGAGCGCGGAGACGGCGTCGACGACGAAGTAGGTGTCCGGGTACTCGGCGACGACGTCGCCGATGGCCTCGATGGGGTTGCGGACGCCGGTCGAACTCTCGTTCATGACGCAGGCGACGACGTCGTAGTCGGTGTCGCTCGTCTCCAGCGTCTCGCGGATATCTTCGGGCTTGACCGCCTCGCCCCACTCGTATTCGAGTCGGTCGACGGATTTCCCGAGACGCTCGGCGACGTTGGCATGGCGCTCGCTGAAACTCCCGCAGGTGGCGACGAGGATGTTCTCGTCGACGAGGTTGAGCGTCGACGCCTCCCAGAACTCCGTGCCGGAGGCGGTGAGAATCATGACGTCGTTGTCGGTGCCGAGGAAGGTCTTGGTGTCCTCGACGATGGTGGTGTAGAGGTCCGTCATGCGGTCCATCCGGTGACCGAACATGGGCTGGGCCATCGACTCGATGACGTCGTCGCGCACCTCGGTCGGGCCGGGGATGTACAGGGTCTTGTCGGGGTAGTCGCCCGTGTATTCGCGCTCGGTCGTCATGTGGGGGAAGGAGGGGGGCGAATCGGCAAGGCGTTTGTGATGCCGGCGCGTAACTACCGGTTATAAGTTCTTAGAGAAATATGCACCATACACATGACCGATGGCTTTCACACCCGGAGCCTCCACGCTGGGCAGGAACCCGACCCTGCGACGGGTGCACGCGCGCCGCCAATCTATCAGACCACCTCGTACGTCTTCGACGACGCCGAGGACGCCGCCGAGCGCTTCCGTCTCGACGTCGAGGACAACATCTACTCGCGGTTCTCGAACCCGACGATTCGGACCCTCGAACGCCGACTGGCGTCGCTGTCGGGCGGAACCGACGCGGTAGCCACGGCGTCGGGGATGGCCGCACTCGACGCGGGGACGAGTATGCTCGCCGCCGCCGGCGACAACGTCGTCGCCTCCGCAGACATGTACGGCGGGACGAGCACCTACTTCTCGAAGATGGCGTCGCGCCGGGGCATCGAGTTCCGGACGGTCGATACGCTCGACTACGACGCCTACGCCGACGCCATCGACGACGACACTGCGTTCGTCCACGTCGAATCCATCGCCAACCCGTCGCTGATGACGCCCGACTTCGAGCGACTGGCCGACATCGCCCACGACCACGCAGTACCGCTGGTCGTCGACAACACCTTCGCGACGCCCTATCTCTGTCGCCCCATCGAACACGGCGCCGACGCCGTCTGGGAGTCGACGACGAAGTGGATTCACGGGTCGGGGACGACACTCGGTGGCGTCTTCGTCGACGGAGGCACCTTCCCGTGGGACCACCCCGACGCGGACTACCCCGAACTCGCCGGCGAAAACCCGGCCTACGGCTTCGACTTCACCGAGCGCTTCGGTGACCGAGCGCTCGCGGCCGCCGTCCGCTACCGGTCGCTCCGGAGCCTCGGCAGCGCGCAGTCGCCGTTCGACGCGTGGGTAACCCTGCAGGGGCTGGAGACCCTGCCGCTGCGGATGGACCGCCACTGCGAGAACGCGGAGACGGTGGCGGCGTTTCTGGACGACCACCCCGCGGTCGGCTGGGTGAACTACCCCGGGCTGGAGTCACACGAGACTCACGACGCGGCGAGTAAGTACCTCGACGGCGGCTACGGCGGCATGGTTACCTTCGGACTCGCCGACGGCTACGAGGCCGCGAAAGAGTTGTGTGAGACGGTAGAACTGGCGAGTTTCCTCGCCAACATCGGCGACGCGAAGACGCTCGTCATCCACCCCGCTTCGACCACGCACTCGCAGTTGACCGAGGCGGAACAGCGCGCCGCCGGCGTCACGCCCGACATGGTTCGGCTCTCGGTCGGGTTGGAGGACGCCGAGGACATCGTCGCGGACTTGGAACGGGGGCTTCGATGACGTCGGTCGAGAGCGGCACCCGGAGCCTCGGCGAGTTCACTTTCGAGTGCGGGGAGTCCATCGACGACTTGGAAATCGCCTACGAGGCCTACGGCGACTTCGAGGCACATCCCGACGGCGGGAGCAACGCCGTCCTCGTCTGTCACGCCCTCACCGGGAGCCAGAACGTGGCGAGCGAGGGAGTCGCGGGCACGTCCGGACAGGCGCGAGCGTGGTGGAACGACATCGTCGGCGCGGGGAAGGCCATCGACACCACCGAGTACTACGTCGTCTGTGCGAACGTCCCCGGCTCCTGTTACGGGTCGTCGGGGCCGCCGGCGGAGAATCCCGCCACCGGGGAGCCGTGGGGGACGGATTTCCCGCCGGTGACGGTCGGTGACTGGACGCGCGCCCAGCGACGCCTCCTCGACGAACTCGGGGTCGGGCGCCTGCACGCCGTCGTCGGCGGGAGCGCGGGCGGGATGAACGCCCTCGACTGGGCGGTGCAGTACCCCGACGACGTGGCACGAATCGTCCCCGTCGCGGCGGCGGCCCGCCTCGACGCGCAGTGTCTCGCGCTCGATGCCGTCGCCCGGCGGGCCATCACGAGCGACGACGACTGGCAGGGCGGGGCGTACTACGACTCCGAGCCACCGACCGACGGCCTCGCGCTCGCCCGGCAGATAGGGCACGTGATGTACCTCTCGAAGACGTC
Source organism: Haloplanus sp. C73 (assembly GCF_051195115.1). Classification (NCBI taxonomy): domain Archaea; kingdom Methanobacteriati; phylum Methanobacteriota; class Halobacteria; order Halobacteriales; family Haloferacaceae; genus Haloplanus; species Haloplanus sp. C73. The sequence goes on from NZ_JBNTJZ010000003.1 coordinate 255,200, forward strand.
GATGCAGGAGCGGTTCGGACGCCGCGCGGCGGGACGGGACGCCGTGCGCTCGTTCCCCGCCGACCGCACCGCGAGTTACTTCCCGTACCGCGAGGTGGAGTCCTACCTCGACTACCAGTCGGAGAAGTTCGTCGACCGCTTCGACCCCAACTCGTATCTGTATCTCACGCGGGCAATGGACGACTACGACCTCAGCGAGGGGTACGAGAGCGACGCGGACGCGCTGGCGGCCTACGAGGGCGAAGCGCTCATTATGTCCTTTACCGGCGACTGGCACTTCACGGTCGCCCAGTCGGAGTCGGTGGCCGAGGCGTGTCGGACAGCAGGGGTTCCCGTCGCCCACCACGTCGTCGAATCGGACCACGGCCACGACGCCTTCCTCGTCGAACCGGAGAAGGTCGGCCCGCCGCTCCGGGACTTCTTGGACGTGGGACTGGAGGGACGCGCGATTCACGATACGGCTGAGGACGACGAGACGACGGAGACGAACGACTTCGCGCCGGTTCACAACTCGCTTTTCAGCGGCTGAGTCGGCCCGCACCACACTGCGCGCGCCAAGTCCCCACGGCCGACCACCGGGTCCTGTCACCGTATGGCGAATCCACCAGAGAGTGATATATCCACAATGACATAACTAATGACCAACTTTATTTTTCTAAAAGCGAATGATAATAGGTATCATGCGCCACTATCACAATTATTAATGGAGGTGAGATGTAGGAGTTTGGACCGAAATGTCCGATAGACCTGTTCGACGGCGTCAGTTCGTCAAGGCAGCGGGTACAGCAGGAATCGTTGGCCTCGCCGGCTGTTCCGGCGGTGGCGGCGGGAGCGGTGGCGGCGGGAGCGGCGACTCGATTCTCGTCGGAACCCTCGCTCCGTTCAGTCAGGGGCTCGGCTGGATTGGTCCGAACGCCGCGCGCGGACGCGATGTCGCACTCGCCGACATCAACGACGCCGGCCTCCTCGGGAAGGAAGTGGAGACCAACGAGCAGGACACGGAGACGACCCCACAGGCGGCGATTTCGGGGTTCAACACGCTCGACGAGGCTGGCGTGGTGGCCATGCTCGGCCCGTCGAGCAGCGTGATGCCGAACCTCTTCCAACCGATTCGTGACGCGGGGCTGCCGACGCTTTCCGTCTCCGCGGGGACGACACAGATGGACGACGTGGGCGGACCCGACGAGTACCTGTGGCGAACGGTGCCGAGCGACGCCATCGCCGGGCGCGCACAGGGACAGTACGCGCTCACGAACGACTACAACACGATGGCGGTCACGTACAAGGACGACAAGGGGTCACAGAGCTTCTCGACGGCCGTCGCCGACTACTTCACCTCGCAGGGCGGCGAGCAGGTGGCCGACGTGGCACTCGGAATCAACGCCGACTCCTACCGAAGCGAGATTCAGGAAATCGCCGACGCTGACCCGGATGTCATCTCCATGACGGCCGGGACGGAGGTGTCGGCCCTGTTCATGCGCAACTATCTGGAGGCCGGGCTGGACATCCCGATTTTCATCGGCAACGACGTGGTCACGGCGGACTTCATCGAGCGCATGGGCGCCGATGCGATGGCGGAGGCCCCCATCTTCGGGCAGGCGCCGGCACCCGGTCCGTCGTACGAATCGTTCGCGGAGCGCCATCAGGAGATGCACGGGCAGGCACCCGGCACGTTCACCGCGGCCGGATACGACGCGATGAATCTCATCGCACTCGCCGCCCATCGGGGCGGCGAAGCGACCCGTGAGACCATCGCGGACAACATCAACCCGGTCGCACGCCCCGAGGGAACCGAGGTGACGACGTTCTCCGAGGGCAAGGAGGAACTCGAGGCCGGCAACGAAATCAACTACCAAGGCGCCTCGAACCCGCAGGACTTCGACGAGAACGGCGACCCAGTCGGGCCGTTCTCCGTCCTCGAAGTCGAGGGCGGCGAGTGGACCGAGGTGACGACGTTCCCGGCCGAAGAGCTCACCGCCTAAGACGGTCCCCTCCGACCGTCTTTCAGAATATCAAACGGACACAATACACCAGATTATGGCATTCGTAGACCTCCTGTTGGTCGTCGGCATCATCGCTGGCATCTACTCGCTGTTGGCGATTGGCATGAACATGCACTGGGGCGACACCGGCCTGTTGAACTTCGCACACGCGGCTTTCTTCGCGGTCGGCGCGTACACGTCCGCCATCCTCACGACGCCGCCCGCCACTGGCGATTTGGCGACGCGGGTCGTCGGGTTCAACTTCCCCATCGTCGCGGGTGTGGTCGCCGGTACCGTCCTTGCAGGACTCACCGGGCTCCTCATCGCCGTGACGAGTGTCCGCTTAGAGGGCGATTACCTGGCGATGGTGACCCTGAGTTCCGCGGAGCTCATCCGGTTGCTAATCCACAACGAAGCGTGGCTGACGACCGGCGCACAGACCCTGAAGAACATCCCACGACCACTCGATGGCGTGGTTCCGGTCAGCTACGACCTCTTCTACCTCGTCCTCGTGTGGGCCATCGTCGGCGTGTGTTACCTGCTGTTCACGCGGCTCTCACACAGCCCGTTCGGGCGGGTGCTGCACGCCATCCGCGAGAACGATGACGTCCCGCTCGCGCTCGGGAAGAACATCACCGTCTTCAAGCTGAAATCGTTCGGTATCGGCGCCGCAGTCGCCGGCCTCGCGGGCGGGCTCTGGGCCCACTACGTCTACGCCATCTCGTCGGTCATGTTCCTGCCCAGCATCACGTTCCTGATTTGGGCAGCAGTCATCATCGGCGGGGCGGGAAGCTACGGTGGGGCGATACTGGGCGCGAGCGTCATCGTGTTCCTCCGTCAGATTACGCGGTTCATCCCCGGTGAGGTGCCGTTCGGAGACCAGCTCGCGTACATCCGCCTCATGGTCGTGGGCGCAGTGTTGATTCTCGTCCTCTACTACCGGCCGGAGGGACTGCTCGGTGACGCTGAACGACTACAGGCCGGTACTTCGGAGTGATTACTGATGGTACTCGACCCACAACTCATCTGGAACGGACTGGTCGTCGGAAGCATCATCGCCGTCTCGGCGCTCGGACTGACGCTCATCTTCGGCATCCTCAACTTCATCAACATCGCGTACGGCGACTACATGGCCGCCGGCGCGTACGTCGCCTGGGCGGTCAACGCACAGGTCGGACTTCCGCTCGGGGTGGCTATCGTCATCGGCGTCCTCACCATGTCGGTCGGGTCGGTCGTGCTGGACAAACTCGTGTTCCAGCATTTCCGCACCCGGAGCCCCATCACGCTCCTCATCGTCTCCATCGGCCTGGCCTTCATCCTCCGGAACCTCATCCGTGCAATCTGGGGGCCGAGCGGCCACTTCTACGAACTTCCGATGGAGGCCAATCCGTCGTTCTTGGGCGTCAGGTTCAGCATCGAGCAGGTGGCGATTATGGTGGTGAGTCTGCTGTTGCTGCTCGGCGTGTACGTCCTGCTTCGACGGACTCGCATCGGCATCGCGATGCGAGCAGCGTCCGACGACCGGATGCTCTCGCGCATCCGCGGTGTCGATACCGAAAAACTCGTGCTGTACGTCTGGCTCATCGGCGGCGCCATCGCCGGACTGGGCGGCATCATGCTCGGCCTCGATGCGCAGCTTCGGCCGAACATGGGCTTTACCGCGCTCATCCCAATCTTCGCGGCGGTCATCTTGGGCGGTATCGGTGACCCCAAAGGCGCCGTCGCCGGCGGATACACCATCGGCGTCGCACAGGAAGTGAGCGTGGCCGTCATCCCGTCCGAATACAAGTTCGGTGTCGGACTTCTAGCACTTATCGTCGGCCTGCTCACGCGTCCGGACGGCCTGTTCGGGGAGGCAACACGATGACACTTCTGGAAGCCCGCAACCTCCGGAAGACGTTCGGCGGTATCGTCGCCGTCGACGACGTCTCCTTCGAGGTCGACCGCCGAGAGATTGTCGGCGTTATCGGCCCGAACGGGGCCGGGAAATCCACCACGTTCAAGCTGCTGACCGGGTTCCACCAGCCCGACGAGGGAACGGTGGAGTTCGACGGCGAGGAGGTGACGAACCTCGAACCCAACGAGCGCGCCCAGCGCGGCATGGTCCGAACCTTCCAGATAGCTCAGGAGCTCACCGGCATGCAGGTGATGGAAAACATGTTGCTCGCATCGCAGAACCATCCCGGTGAGAAAGTGCTCGCCGCGGCGGCCAACACCGGCAGCGTCCGCAGCCACGAGCAAGCGGCTCGTGACCGAGCCGAGGAGCTGTTGAAGTTCCTCGAACTCTGGGACCTGCGCGACGAGTACGCGGGGAACCTCTCGGGCGGCCAGCGGAAGCTGCTGGAGCTGGGTCGAGCGTTGATGGCGGAGCCGGACCTCCTACTGCTCGACGAGCCGATGGCCGGGGTGAACCCCGACCTTACCGACCGGCTCCTCCAGCGCATCATGGACCTGCGCGACGAACGCGATATGACGTTCCTCGTCGTGGAACACGACATCGAAGCGATTATGCGAATATCCGACACGGTCATCGGAATGCACGACGGCAAGGTGCTCTCGAAAGGGACACCGGAAGAAGTCCAGTCGGACGAACGGATGCTCGAAGCGTATCTCGGAGGTGACATCTGATGTTGCTCGAACTGGAAGACGTCGTCAGCGGCTACGGTGACGCGATTATCGTCCACGGCGTCGACATGGGCGTCGCCGACGGCGAGATGGTCACGGTCATCGGCCCGAACGGGGCCGGCAAGTCCACGCTCCTGAAGACCATCGTCGGCGTCGTTCAGGCTCGCGAGGGCACGATTACGTTCGACGGCGACGACATCGCCGGCAAACCCCCGGAGGAAGTCGTCGAACACGGCATCTGTTACGTCCGGCAGAACGACAACATCTTCCCGAACCTCTCGGTCATGGAAAACCTGAAGATGGGGGCGTGGCCGGCCGAGGGCGAGGACTGGTTCGACTTCGACGAACGCCTCGAAGACGTGTTCGAGCAGTTCCCGATTCTCGAAGATCGCGTCGACCAGCGGGCCGGCGCTCTCAGCGGCGGCCAACAGCAGATGGTCGCGATGGGCACCGCGATGATTCTCGACCCGGACCTGCTCGTCCTCGACGAACCGTCGGCGGGCTTGGCCCCGCAGCTCGTCGAGGAGGTGTTCGAGAAAATCGTCGACATCAACGACGCCGGAACGACCGTGCTGATGGTCGAGCAGAACGCTCGAGCAGCGCTCAAGCGCTCCGACCGCGGCATCGTCCTCGATATGGGAGAAAACCGGTTCGAAGGCACCGGCGAAGAACTACTCGACAGCGAGGAAGTGGCCGAACTCTACCTCGGAACTGACTGATACGGCCGAAGTAGTCGTCACCTCAGGGTGACGACTCTCCCGGCCGACGGCTGGCGTCAGTCGCTGGTGACCGAGACACCGGCCGCGGCGTCGGCGGCCGGCGCCGGCGCGTCCCGCACCGTGTCGAACGGGGAGTCGGCGAAATGCATCGCCACCGACTGGGTCGAGACGATGCCCCAGTAGGCGTCTTCCGTATCATCGACGACGAGGGCGCGGTCGGCGTCCTGTCGGGCCATCCGGTCGGCGACGGTCGAGAGCGACGTCTGAGGCGACGCCGTCACCGGCGGGGCGGACATGATTTCGCTGACCGACACCGACTCAGTCGTCTCGGCGACCATCGCCACGAAGTCGGACTCGGTGACGACGCCTTCGACGCCGTCGTCCTCGACAACGAGGATGGAGACGTCGGAGTCACGGAGCGTTCGAGCGGCGGTAGTCGCCGACGCGTCGGGCGAAACGGTGCGACCGTAGCCGGTGAGCGCCATCTCGACTGCGAGAGATTGCATCATATCACCATCGATGGGAGCCATCCATTTTAATCTCTGTATGTACGTGTGGTAGTACCCTTACCGACCTAATATGAGAACTGAAATCATGATACAGAGAGAAGGGTGGACACGGGGGAGGGTGTCGTCCCTCGCGCCACGAGAGTCGACGCGGAGCGACCGGAGTCAGTCGCCGGCGGCCTGCACCGCGCCATCCGCGGAGGCGTCGATTCGTGTGGGCGTCCCGTTCCACGACACCTCGATGGTGTCGTCGGCGAGATGCGGGTCGACCGAGCGCGTCGAAACGAAGCCCCAGTAGGTGTCGTCGTCGACGATGAGAACCTGTTTGACGCCGTGAGTCCGCATCTTCTCGACGACCGTCGCGAGCGACGTGGTCGGCGACACCGCCACCGGCGGGTCGGACATGAGTTCGGCGACCGGCACCGGGTCGCTCGTCTCGGCCACCATCGCCACGAAATCCGATTCGGTGACCACGCCCTCGACGCCGTCGTCCTCGACGACGAGGAGCGGTACGTCCGGGTCGCGAAGTTTCTGTGCCGCCTCGGCCGCGGGTGTCGTGGGCGTCACCGTCTGACCGTACCCCGTCAGCGCCGTCTCGACTCTCGTATCGAACATCGTGAGAGCATCTCAGTCGTCGGAGGTACTTAATTCTCTGTATGTATGTCTTGCCTATCCTAATATTACTAGTCATACAACTAGTGAAATTCAGAATAGATTGAAGAATTGGATATATTTTCGCTTAGTGGACTACAATACGCCAATATCTGTATCGGAGCGCGCCCGGCGGTTTTAGGGCGGCGGCGGTGGAAGGGGTGGCTATGGCAGACGACAACGACGACCACGGATTCCACACGCGAAGCCTCCACGCGGGACAGGAGCCGGACCCATCGACGGGTGCGCGCGCGCCGCCAATCTATCAAACTACCTCGTACGTCTTCGACGACGCCGAGGATGCCGCGGGGCAGTTCGCTCTGGAGAAGGAGGGCCACATCTACTCGCGGCTGATGAACCCCACCGTCGGCATGTTGCAGGAGCGACTGGCCGCCCTCGAAGGTGGTGTCGGCGCCGCCGCAACGGCATCGGGAATGGCGTCGCTCGACCTCGCGACTTTCTTGCTCGCGGAGGCGGGCGACAACATCGTCAGCGCGTCGGCGCTCTACGGCGGCACGTACACCTACCTCACGCACTCGGTGGAGCGCCGCGGCATCACGACCCGCTTCGTCGACACGCTGGACTACGACGCCTACGCCGACGCCATCGACGACGACACCGCGTACGTCCACCTCGAAACCATCGGCAACCCGGCGCTCGTCACGCCCGACATCGAGCGCATCGCCGACATCGCTCACGACCACGGCGTCCCCCTGTTCGTCGACAACACCTTCGCCACGCCCTACCTCTGTCGCCCGCTCGAACACGGCGCGGACCTCGTCTGGAACTCGACGACGAAGTGGCTCCACGGCGCGGGGTCGACTGTCGGCGGGATTCTCGTCGACGGCGGCACCTTCCCGTGGGGCGAGTACGCGGAGGACTACCCCGAGATAGCGGCGGACAACCCCGCCTACCACGGCATCAACTTCCACGAGACGTTCGCGCCCGCGGGCTTTACCTACGCCGCCATCGCCCGCGGCCTGCGTGACCTCGGCAACACGCAGTCGCCGTTCGACGCGTGGGTCACCCTCCAGAAACTGGAGTCGTTCCCGATGCGGATGGAGCGCCACTGCGAGAACGCGATGGCCGTCGCGGAGTTCTTAGAGGACCACCCCGAGGTTAGCTGGGTGAACTACCCCGGGCTGGAATCACACGAGACTCACGACGCGGCGAGTGAGTATCTCGACGGCGGCTACGGCGGCATGATAACCTTCGGCCTCAGCGAGGGGTACGAGGCGGCGAAGACGACGGTCAACAGCGTCGAACTCGCCTCGCTGCTGGCGAACGTCGGCGACGCGAAGACGCTCGTCATCCACCCCGCCTCGACCACGCACCAGCAGTTGACCGAGGAAGAACAGCAGGCCGCCGGCGTCACCCCCGACATGGTCCGGCTCTCGGTCGGGCTGGAGGACGTCGAGGATATCATCGCTGACCTCGAACAGGCCATCGACGCCGCGACCTGACTACAACTGCCCGCGGTCTACGAACACGTCGGCGAGGCCGTCCATCGACGCCACCACGACGTCACAGGCCGGGCGCACGGCGGGTTTGGGGAGGAAGCCGACGGACAGCCCCGCCACCTCCAGCATGGGCAGGTCGTTCGCGCCGTCGCCGACGGCGACGGTCCGTTCGAGCGGGACGCCGACGTCAGCCGCCAGCGACTCCAGCGCCTCGTCTTTCGTCCCCTCGATGAGCGGGCCGTCGACCGTCCCCGTGAGTCGCCCGTCCGTCGCCGGGAGGCGATTGGCGACGATGGTGTCGACGTAGTCGCTCGCGCCCGCCCGCTCCAACGCCGCCTCGACGCCGCGCTCGAATCCGCCGGTGAGGATGGCGACGTGGTGGCCGGCGTCGTGCAGGCGTTCGAGCAGGTCCGCGGCGCCCGCGCGCAGACGGACCTGTGCGAAGGCGTCGTCGGCGTCGGTGAGCGCGAGGCCGTCGAGGAGGCCGGCGCGCTCGCGCAGGCTCTCGGCGTAGCCAATCTCGTCGTTCATCGCCCGCTCGGTCACCTCGGCCATCCGGTCGGCGACGCCACGCTGCTCGCCGAGGAGGACCGTCATTTCGGAGTCGGAGAGCGTCCCATCGAAGTCGAAGGCGACGAGTCGCATACAGAGAGGTTGCCGGCTGAGGGTTTGAATCTCCCGCCGCGGCCTTGGAAACCCTTAACAGCCGTCCGACGGTCGATTCGAGTATGAAGGTACTCGTCACGGACCCCATCGCGGACGCGGGACTGGACCGCCTTCGGACGGCGGGCCACGAAGTCGAGACGGCCTACGACGTCGAGGGCGCGGCGCTGCTGGAGGCCGTCGCAGACGCCAACGCGCTGGTCGTGCGGTCCGGGACGGACGTGACCGAAGCCGTGTTCGAGGCGGCGCCGAACCTCGTCATCGTCGGCCGAGCGGGCATCGGCGTCGACAACATCGACATCGACGCCGCCACCGACCACGGCGTCATCGTCGCCAACGCCCCGGAGGGGAACGTCCGGGCGGCGGCGGAACACACCGTCGCGATGGCGTTCGCGACGGCGCGCTCCATCCCGCAGGCCCACGCCCGCCTCCGAAGCGGCGAGTGGGCGAAAGGCGACTATCTCGGCACCGAACTCAACGCCAAGACGCTCGGCGTCGTCGGGCTGGGCCGGGTCGGGCAGGAGGTGGCGAAACGTCTCGGCTCGCTCGGGATGGACCTCGTCGCCTACGACCCCTACATCGGGCAGGAGCGGGCCGAACAGCTCGGCGCCGAACTCGTCGACTTCGAAACGTGTCTGGCCAGCGCCGACTTCCTGACGGTCCACACCCCACTCACCCCGGAGACGGAGGGGATGATAGCCGGCGACGAACTCGAACTGATGGGCGGGGGCTATCTCGTCAACTGCGCGCGCGGGGGCGTCGTCGACGAGGCGGCGCTCGCCGAGGCCGTCGCGGACGGCACCCTCGACGGCGCCGCCGTCGACGTGTTCGCAGACGAACCCGTCGACCCCGACAACCCGCTGCTGTCGGTCGACGACATCGTCGTCACGCCGCATCTCGGTGCCGCGACGGAGGCGGCACAGGAACACGTCGCCACGAGCATCGCCGACCAAATCGTCGCGGCGTTCGCGGACGAACCCGTCGCGAACGCGCTCAACGCACCCTCCATCGACGAGAGCGCGTTCCCCCGCGTCAGCCCCTATATCGACCTCGCGGAGACGGCGGGGAAGGTAGCCGCCCAGATGTTCGACGGCCGGATTTCGGAGGTCCGGGTACGCTACGAGGGCGACATCGCCGACGAGGACGTCGAGTTCGTCACCGCGAGCGGTCTCAAAGGCGTGTTCGAGCCGCTGGAGTGGCAGGTGAACGCGGTCAACGCGCCGAACATAGCCGAGGAGCGGGGTATCGAAGTGACCGAGGAGAAGACGCGCCAGAGCGAGGACTTCCAGAGTCTAGTTACCGTCACCGTCGGCGACGGCACCGACTCGGTCGGCGTCTGTGGCACGCTCTTTACCGGCGACGACCCCCGAATCGTCCGCATCGACGGCTACCGCGTCGACGCCGTCCCCCACGGGCAGATGCTCGTCGTCCGCAACTACGACCGGCCGGGCGTTCTCGGCCTGATTGGGACGGTTCTCGGCGACAACGACGTCAACATCGCGGGGATGTTCAACGGCCGCGAAACGCTCGGCGGCGAGGCGATGACGGTGTACAACCTCGACTCGCCGGTGCCGGACGACGCCGCCGAGACGATTCGGGCCGACGAGCGCATCATCGACGTGAAACAGATTACGCTCGGCGACGACGAGTGACGAGGCGCTACGCGCCGAAGAAGCGAGCGATGCGAGCGACCAGACCGGCGTCGGCGGGCGTGTCCGTCTCCGTCTGGGGCGCTACCTCACCCTCGCACTCGTCCAGTAACCGCTCGTAGCGCTCGACGATGCGCTCGTTCTCGCGACGCTGTTCCTCGACGGCCGCGCGAAGCGCCTCGTTCTCGCGCTCCAGTTCGGCGATTCGAGTCTGTGGGTCGGTGTCGCGGGCGGGGCCGCTGCCGGTTGCGGACCCGTCGCGGCCGCTACTGACGGTACCGGTCGGGAATCCAGTGGGCGCCATGTGTGAGACGTGTTGCCACACACGCAAAAAGCCACGTCAGACGGCCGTCGGACGAAACGTATAGGGGCGCACACCGTCGACTGGCCTCTATGAGCGACGAGTTCGAGACGACAGTTCGGGCAGCGTTCACCGACCGCTTCGACGCCGACGACGAGACGGCGGCCGCCGCCGCCGAGAAGGCCGCGGCGTTCCGCGAGGAGGTCGCGGAGGACCTGACCGCCGAGGAACTGCTCGATGCCGTCGCGGCGGCCGACGACTACGACGGCTTCGCCCACCGCTACGACCTCGCCATCGGCGAACTGGCGGCCGCGGACGAGGACTGCACCGACTCGCGACCCTACCGTCTCGCCGGCTTCGACGACTTGGCCGCCGACCCCGACATCGGCGCCTGAGCGGCGAGCGAGGCCGGCGCCCCGATGACGTGCCTACTCCGCGAGGTGGTCGAGGATGGCCTCGGTGTCGTTGGGCACGTCCTCCGGCTTGTTGCCCGCCGCAAAGGCCGCGTCGGGGTCTTTGAGCAAGTGACCGGTCGTGAGACAGACCACCTGTTCGTCCTCGTCGACGACGCCCTGTTCGCGGAGTTTTCGGAGGCCAGCGATAGAGGTGGCGGAGGCGGGTTCGACGCCCACGCCCTCGCTCGCGAGCGCTCGTTGGGCGTCGGTAATCGCCTCGTCGGTGACGGAGACGGCGGTGCCGCCCGTCTCCCGAATCCCCGGCAGCGCCTTCGGCGCGTTCACCGGGTTGCCGATGCGGATGGCGGTGGCGATGGTTTCGACGTCGGGCCAGCGACGCACCTCGTCGTTGCCCTCCTCGATTGCCTCGACCATCGGCGCCGCGCCCTCGGCCTGTACGCCCGTCAGTTTCGGCACGTCGTCGACGTCCAGCGCACCGCTCTGGACGAGTTCTCGGAAGCACTTGTAGAGCGCCGACGTGTTGCCCGCGTTGCCCACGGGGAGGATGATTCGGTCCGGGTAGGTTCCGTGGTCGGCGTGGAACTCCTCCAAGATTTCGAGGCCGATTGTCTTCTGCCCCTCCAGACGGAACGGGTTGAGCGAGTTGAGGAGATACACCTCGCCGCGGGCCGCGAGGTCCTGCACGATATCGAGGCAGTCGTCGAAGTTGCCGTCGACTTCGAGGATGCGGGCGTCGTGAAGCGCCGCCTGCGCTATCTTGCCGGCGGCGACTTTGCCCGAGGGGAGCAAGACGAGCGTCGGCATCCCGCCGCGGGCGCCGTAGGCCGCGAGCGCGGCGCTCGTGTTCCCCGTCGACGCGCAGGCGAGGCGCCCGACGCCGAGTTCCTTGGCGACGCGGACGCCGACGGTCATGCCGCGGTCCTTGAAACTCCCCGTCGGATTCATCCCCTCGTGTTTGACGCGGAGACGCTCGACGCCAATCTCCTCTTCGAGACGGGGGACGTGATGGAGGGGCGTGTCGCCCTCGGGGAGCGAGACGCCCATCTCGAAGGGGAGCGCGGCGGCGTAGCGCCAGACGCCGCGACCCTCGAAGTCGTCGAAGGTCGGCGGGTCGGCGTAGCGGACTTCGAGGAGGCCGTCGCAGTCGTCACAGGTGTATCGAATCGCCGAGAAGGGGGCGAAGGTCTCCCCACACTCGATACACTCGAGCCAGACGCCGTCGTCGGCGACGGTCGGTGCCTCGGGAGTGGCTGCCGTCAGGTCGAGACTCATTGGCGGAGTGACGGACTGGGGCGTGAAAAACGGGCCGGATTAGTCGGTGCCGAAGTCGTCGATGGCGTCGTGGACCTCGACCACCCACGCGTCGAGCGTCTGGTGGAGCATCTCCTTCGCCTCGGGGAGCGGCGTCGCGGTGTACTGATAGACGTAGCCGCCGGGGTCGAGCAGTCGCCGTTCGCGCTCGGCCAACCCTTTCTCGATGAGCGTCGTCAGCGACCGGTTGACGTTGCTCCGGTCGCGGTCGAGGTCGTCGGCGAGTTCGGCGACGGTGCTGCCCGGCGCGTCGAGCAAGGCGAGGTAGGTTCGGCTCTCGTGGTCCTCGATGCCGAAGACGCAACTGAGGACGTGCTGAAAGCTCGGCTCCTCGACGCCGACGAGGTCCTTGATTTCGGGGGTGTCCGAGTCGGTGTCGGCCATGCCCGCCGTTGGCCCCGGTCGACGTTAAATCCGCGGCTCAGTGGAAGAATGTAGTTCAGAGTTCGGTTCGCCCGTGACCACCTCGAAAGCCCCCGTTCGTTCGCCGCCTGCGACTCGCTGCGCTCCTCACTGCGTTGCGGTGCTTACGTCGTCTCGGCTGGCGAACGAACGGCCCCTTTCAGTCCCGCCCTGTGGCGGCCCTCCGGCTAGCCGATGCGGGCGGGACTGAAAGGGGCGACGCGCTGGAGGAAGGCGGGCGACGCAAGCACGCGACCGGAGGGAGCGCGCGCAGCGAGCCCCCCGACACCAGCGCGTCGGGGCTTTCGAGGTGTTTTCAACTCGGCCCCGCGAATCCGAACAGTATCGGTAGTGACCCGACAGGTTAAACGCGAGGACGCGCCAAGGGTCGGTAGACGAAATGAACCCTGCGGACATCCCCGGTCTTCCGGCGGGCGTGCCCGACCACCTCCGGGAGTCGGGTATCGAGGCGCTCTACCCGCCACAGGCCGAGGCGGTCGACGCCGGCGTCACCGAGGGCGAGAGCCTCGTCGCCAGCGTGCCCACCGCCAGCGGCAAGACGCTCATCGCCGAACTCGCCATGCTGTCGAGCGTCGAGCGGGGCGGGACGGCGCTCTATGTCGTTCCCCTCCGCGCACTCGCCAGCGAGAAGCAAGCCGAGTTCGAGCGCTGGAACGAGTTCGGCATCGACGTCGGCATCTCGACCGGCAACTACGAGTCGAGCGAGGAGTGGCTCGCCTCCCGAGACATCGTCGTCGCCACGAGCGAGAAGGTGGACTCGCTGGTTCGGAACGGCGCGCCGTGGCTCGATGACCTCACCTGCGTCGTCGCCGACGAGGTGCATCTCGTCGACGACCCGAACCGCGGCCCGACGCTGGAGGTGACGCTCGCGAAACTCCGACAACTCGCGACCGACCTGCAGGTGGTCGCGCTCTCGGCCACCGTCGACAACGCCGACGAGGTGGCCGACTGGCTGGACGCCGAACTCGTCAAATCCGACTGGCGACCGGTCGACCTCCGGACCGGCGTCCACTACGGCGACGCCATCACCTTCGACGACGACACGCAGCGCGAGGTGCCGGTGGGGAGCGGCGAGCGACCGACCGCCGCGCTCGTCGACGACACCCTCGACGAGGACGGCTCCTCGCTCGTCTTCGTCAACTCCCGGCGGAACGCGGAGGCGGCGGCGCGCCGCCTGAGCGACGTGACGGCGACGCATCTCACCGACGCGGAGCGCGACGAACTCGACGCCGTCGCCGACGAGATAGCCGCCGTCTCCGACACCGAGACGAGCGACGACCTCGCGGCCGTGGTTCGGACGGGCGCCGCCTTCCACCACGCCGGCCTCGCCGCCGAGCATCGCTCGCTCGTCGAGGACGCCTTCCGGGACCGCCTGCTGAAAGCAATCTGTGCGACGCCGACGCTCGCCGCGGGCGTCAACACCCCGAGCCGGCGGGTCATCGTCCGCGACTGGCGGCGCTACGACGGCGACGCGGGCGGGATGAAGCCGCTGGACACGCTGGAAGTGCATCAGATGTTCGGCCGCGCGGGCCGACCCGGCCTCGACCCCTACGGCGAGGCGGTGTTGCTCGCGGACAACCACGACACGATGGACGAGTTGTTCGACCGCTACGTCGACGCCGACCCGGAACCGGTGTCGTCGAAACTGGCACGGGAGCCCGCGATGCGGACCCATCTGCTCGCGACGGTGGCCTCCGGCTTCGCCCGCACTCGCGACGGCCTCCTCGACTTCCTCGACCGGACGCTGTACGCGGTCCAAGCCAGCGACACGACGCAGTTGGAGTCCGTCGTCGATTCGACGATAGAGTATCTCATAGCGAACGACTTCGTGGAGCGCGAGGGCGAGGAAATCACCGCCACCGGCCTCGGTCACACCGTCTCGCGCCTCTATCTCGACCCGATGAGCGCGGCGGAAATCGTCGATGGCCTCCGCGACGCCGACGACCCGACGCCGCTCGGTCTCTATCATCTCGTCTGCCGGACGCCGGACATGTACGAACTCTACCTGAAGTCGGGTGACCGCGAGACATACACCGACCTCTGTTACGAGCGAGAGACGGAGTTTCTGGGGCGGGTGCCCTCCGAGTTCGAGGACGTCCGCTTCGAGGAGTGGCTGTCGGCGCTGAAGACGGCGAAGTTGCTCGAAGACTGGACACGTGAGGTAGACGAGGACCGCCTCACCGAGCGCTACGGCGTCGGCCCGGGCGACATCCGCGGGAAGGTCGACACCGCGGAGTGGTTGCTCGGGGCGGCGGAACGGCTCGCGGCCGACCTCGAACTCGACTGCGTGCCGTCAGTGCGCGAGGCGAAAAAGCGCGTCGAGTACGGGGTTCGGGACGAACTCCTCGATTTGGCCGGCGTTCGCGGCATCGGGCGCAAGCGCGCCCGGCGACTGTTCGAGGCGGGCGTCGAGGACCGGGCGGCCCTCCGCGAGGCCGACAAGGCGACGGTGCTCGGCGCGCTCCGGGGGCGCGAGCGGACCGCCGAGCGGATTCTCGAAAATGCGGGGCGGCGCGACCCGTCGATGGACGACGTGGAGGCGGACGAGGAGGCGGATGCGACAGAGAGCGTTGAGGCAGACGACACCGCGACACCGCCCGCGAGCGAACAGCAGGCCAGTCTGGGTGATTTCGAGTGAGAGTCGTCGAGGGCGTCGCCGACGTCGACGACGTGGACGCCGCGCTGGCCCACCTGACCGAGATTGCCGAGGACCACGACGTGACGGTACAGGCGTTCGACGCCCGCTACGTCGTGGGGCGTCGCCACCTCGAACGCGCGGTCGAACTCGCGGACCGCGCCATCGCGCGCGGAGAGAACGTCGCCCGTGACCGCGGCGTCGAAATCCTGCTGTACGCGGCGGGACGGCGCCAGATAGACGACGCGCTGACGATGGGAATAGAGGAGGGACGGACGCCGCTGGCCGTCCTCGTGACCGGCGCGGGCGACGAGGACGGGGCGGCGAGCGCCATCGAGGACTGGGTGGACCCGGCGTCAACGCTCGCCGACGCCGATGCCGAGCGGGTGCGGGCCTTCTTCGACGTGACCGACGCGGAACTCGGCGTCGTCGACGGCGACCTCACCGACCTCGTGTTGGAGCGTGTCGCGCTCCTCGACGTCGAAAAATGATGTGAAAATCGCCAACGTCGGCGCTTACATATGCCGCCACGGTGTAGCTACGGCGGATGACCTCGGACGAAGCAGATGGCGATGGAGCACCGACGGACATGGAGATTGCGCGGGCGGCCGAGACACGGCCTATCGAGGACGTTGCGGGCGATATCGGTCTCGAACCGGACGACCTCGACCCACAGGGCAAGGGCATCGCCAAAATCGAACAGGACGCGATTCAGCGAACGCTCGACGACGCCGACGAGGGCAACCTCATCCTCGTAACGGGGACGACGGCGACGCCGAAGGGCGCGGGCAAGACGGTCACGACGGTCGGCCTCGGGCAGGGCCTGAACCACCTCGGCGACCGAGGTATCGTCGCGGTGCGCGA
The DNA here is from genome assembly GCF_051195115.1 of Haloplanus sp. C73. Taxonomy (NCBI): domain Archaea; kingdom Methanobacteriati; phylum Methanobacteriota; class Halobacteria; order Halobacteriales; family Haloferacaceae; genus Haloplanus; species Haloplanus sp. C73. Next base: position 271,405 of record NZ_JBNTJZ010000003.1, read on the forward strand.
GCCGTCGCTCGGGCCGGTGTTCGGCATCAAGGGCGGCGCCGCTGGCGGCGGGCACTCGCAGGTGCTCCCGATGGAGGACATCAACCTCCACTTCACGGGCGACCTGCACGCGCTGACGACGGCGCACAACCTCGTCTCCGCGACGCTCGACACCAAAGTCCACTACGGCAACGAACTCGACGTCGACGTCGACAACGTGAGTTGGAAGCGCGCGCTCGACATGAACGACCGCGCGCTCCGCGACGTGGTGGTCGGCCTCGGCGGCGAGACCAACGGTCCACCCCGCGAGGACGGCTTCCAAATCACCGCCGCCTCCGAAGTGATGGCAGTCCTCTGTCTCTCCGACTCGCTCGCGGACCTGAAAGAGCGACTCGCGCGGATGATAGTCGCCTACGACACGAGCGGCGACCCGGTCACCGTCGACGACTTGGGTATCGAGGGCGCGATGGCGATGCTGCTCAAAGACGCGCTCCGTCCCAACCTCGTCCAGACCATCGAGGGCTCCCCCGCCTTCGTCCACGGCGGCCCCTTCGCCAACATCGCTCACGGGACGAACTCCCTCCTTGCGGACAAACTCGGTCTCGCGCTCGGCGACTATCTGGTCACCGAAGCGGGCTTCGCCGCTGACCTCGGCTTCGAGAAGTTCGGCAACATCGTCTCGCGCCGCGGCGTCGCGCCCGACTCCGTCGTGCTGACGACCGCCGTCCGGTCGATGAAGTACCACGGGCTGGACATGTGGCCGACCGACTACGACGAACTCGAAGAGCCAAATCCCGAGGCGGTCCGGGACGGGATGGTCAATCTCGACCACCACGCCGGTATTATCGAGTCGTTCGGCGTCCCCTTCGTCGTCGCCATCAACCGCTTCCCGACGGACACGGACGCGGAGATTCAGGCCATCGTCGACCACTGCGAGGAGCAGGGGTATCCGGTCGTCGTCAGCGAGGCGTTCGACAAGGGCGGCGAAGGCGCCGCGGAACTCGCAGAGACGGCGAAAGACCTCGCCGACGGCGACAGCGACTTCGAACCCCTCTACGACCTCGACGAGAGTCTGGAGTCGAAGATTCGAACCGTCGCGACCGAGGTGTACGGCGCCGAGGACGCCCACTTCACCGAGGACGCACAGGACGACTTGGCTCGACTCGAAGAGCAGGGGTACGGCGACATGCCGGTCTGTCTGTCGAAGACACAGCATTCGACGACCGACGACCCGACGCGGAAGGGCGCGCCGAAAGACGACTGGACGCTCACCGTTCGGGAGTGTTACCCCGACGCCGGCGCCGGGTTCGTCGTCGTCCTCACGGGCGACGTGCTGACGATGCCGGGGCTCCCCGCGGAACCCGCCGCGGAGGGGATGGACGTCGACGACGACGGCAACATCACCGGCCTGTTCTGACGGGACGATAGCCGTGTCGTCGCAATACGAGACCGAATGAAAAGTATTACCACAGGCGGAATCGAGTGTTATCGCGTCCGCCGGTCCGTGGAGGCACCCCACACGTCGACTTTCGTCGTGCCGGTGGACGACTAATCGTCGATTCGCGGGCCGTGGCGTCCCCCCTGTCGCGGCCCGCATCCCCCCTTTCCGATGTGTCACGTTCAAGAGCGTCGCGGCCGTAGCCCCGCGCGTGTCAGATAACGACCCCATCGTCACCTGCGAGCGGTGTGGCCGCGAGTGGGAACTCTCGTACGAACTCGACGAACTGCGGGCGGGCAACCGCGCCGTCGAGCAGTTCGCACTCGACCACGAGCGCCACACGGGCCACTACCCCGACGACGTGTCGACGTGGCGAGCCACGTGCCGGCGGTGTCCCGACGGCGTCGAGCGCCTGTCCGAGAGCGCCGCGCGCCGATGGGCGAAAACCCACGCCCGGCACACGCGACACGACGTGACGCTCCACCACGCCGAGAGCGATGAGACGACGCTGATAGAGGGTTAGCGCCGCGGGTCGCTCTCCCATCGATAGTCGCAGTCAGAGCACGCGGCGTACTCCGTGTCGCGGCGCGTCTCGGGGTAGAACGAAATATCGTCCATCGACGCGCCACAGTCCGGACAGACGGCGGTGTCGGGGACGAGGACGCCCTTGAACGCCGTGTCGCAGTCGGGACAGGTCACTTGCTCGTCGGGACCGACCCCCTCGATGGTCGCCGCACACTCCGGGCAGGTGTAGCGGCGGGTGGGACCGTCGCCCCCGTAGTCGGCGGCCGGGTCGGTCCAGTCGAGGTCCGACTCCTCCTCGCCGACCCCGAGCCACGCGAGCACTCGCCGGAACATACGTCGGGCTACGGCGGCGACGACAAAACGATTCGGGGACGACCGACGGCTTTTCACCGCGGCCCGCGAGGTGCGAGTGTGATTCCGCTGGTTCACGACTTCGAGGACGAGGTGGTGCTGGTGTTCGGGGGCGGCGCCGTCGGCGCCCGGAAAGCCAGACGATTCGCCTCCGAGGCGCGCGTCGTCGTCGTCAGTCCCGCCTTCGCTGACGCGGATTTCGGAGACAGCGAGTTCGTCCGCGCGGCGCCGGCGCCCGAGGACGTGAGCGCGTGGCTCGACGCCGCCGACCCGGCGCTGGTCGTCGCCGCGACGGACGAGTCGGCGCTCAACGAGGCCATCGAGCGCGAAGCGACCGAGGCCGGCATCCTCGTCAACCGGGCCGACCGGAGCGGCGAGCGCGGCCCACAGAGCGTCGTCGTGCCGGCTACCGTCGACGACGACCCGGTGGGCGTCGCCGTCACGACGGGCGGGACCAGCCCCGCCGTGAGTCGGCATCTGCGCCGCGAACTGGAGTCGGTCGTCGACGGCGCGGGGCTGGTGGCGACGGCGGTGAGCGAGATACGCGAGGCCCTCAAAGAACGGGGTGTCGACCCCGAGCGCCGACGCGACGCGATACGGGCCGCCGCCAAGTCGGAAGCGGTGTGGACCGCGGCGCGCGAGAACGGGACCACCGCCGCCGTCCGGGCGGCCGTCGAGAGCGTTGTCGACGACGAACTCTAGCTACCAGTCGACGCTCAGACTGCCGTCGCCGTCGGGGTCGGGCGCGATTTCCTCGTCGGTCCGGCGGTCGATAACGTGGATGACGCCCCGGCCTTTCTTCGCCGGACAGACCTCCGCCGCGCGGACGTTGTGGTCCAGGTCGTCCTCAGCGACGTAGTACGTCTTCGGGCGCGCCAGCCCGGTGTCGAGGTCGAGGTCCCAGTTCGAGGAGACTTCGGCGCATTTCCCCGCCCCGAAACACTTGTTCGCCTCGAAAATTATCTTGTAGGGCTTGTCCGCGACCGGCGGCGCGTCGGAATCGCCGACGTCGCTCGGTCGGAGTACGTCGTCTCCCATGGTCGGGACGAGGGGACGCGCGAGTAAAAGGTGTCTCCTCAGAACGCCCGGAGGTCGTCGAGGACGGCGGCGGCGGAGCCGTCGTCGATGGCCTCGCGGGCGGCGTCGAGGCCCGCGTCGAGCGAGTCGGCGTCGCCGCCGGCGTAGATGCGGAAGGCGGCGTTGAGCGCGACGGCGTCGCGCCAGTGGCCGGTCCGCTCGCCGTCGAGGACTTCGCGCGTGAGACGGGCGCTGTCTTCAGCCACGCTGTCGACGTGGAGGTCCGCCTCCTCGAAGTCCATGCCGTACTCCGCGGTCTCTATCTCGTAGTCGTCGAAGGTGCCGTCCGCGGACCAGTCGGCGACCTTGGTGTAGCCGGGGCGGATGTCGTCGTACCCCTCCATCCCTTGGAACATGATGACGCGGTCGAGGTCGTGAACCTCGCTCTGCTCGAACGTCTCGACCACCTTCTTCGCGAAGGAGAGGTGATAGAAGGAGCCGAGGTGGACGCTCGCGCCGGCGGGGTTGGCGAGTGTCTCGACCGTGTTGACGAAGGTTCGTACGCCCATCTGGTCGCGGCGGTCGAACAGGTCGGCGACGGCCGGGTTGAACGCCGGCTGGTAGTAGAAGCCAAAGCCCGTTTCGTCGACCATCGCGGCGGAGTCCCGGGGCGTGAGTTCGGTCGCCACGCCGAGTTCGTCGAGGACGTGCTTGTACGCGTCCTGTTTCTGGGTGGGGACACGGTCGCCCGAATGCGTGACGACGGGCGTGCCCGCCGCGGCGGCGACGACGCCGGCACCGACGCCCAGAATCGCCGAGCGACCCTTGCCGTCGTAGTTGGCGCCGCAGTCGACGGGGTCGGCGTCGGGTGTGGCGTACTCCACGCGCTCGCACATCTCGTCGGTGAACGCGGCGAGTTCCTCGGCGGTGTTGTGCTTCCAGCGGTTGGCTAGCCAGAAGGCGCCGAGCGTCGTCGGGTCCGGTTCGCCCGCGAAGATGCGACGCATGGCCTCGGCGGCCTGCTCGCGGTTCATGTCCTCCGCAGATTTGGTGCCAGAGCCGACAACCTCGGTCATGAGGCGTTTGAGCGGCCACTCGCCGTGCGTGTCGCTCATTGACGGTTCACCTCCACGACGCCTTCCGGACCGGCCGAAACGGAGACGTCGGCCAGCGCGTCGGAGCCGCCGAGACAGTGTGCGACCGTCTCGCGGACGCCGACGACTTGTCCGACGACGGTCACGGCGGGCGGTTCGACGCTCGCCTCGTCCGCGCGGTCGACGATAGTGTCGAGCGTGCCGGTGACGGCGCGCTCGTCGGGCAGGGTCGCCCGCTCGACCATCGCGACGGGCGTCTCGGGCGCGACGCCGTGTTCGCGGAGCGCGGCGACGTTGTCGGGGAGCCGACCGACGCCCATCAGGATGACGAGCGTCCCGCCGGCGTCGACGAGGCTGGAGAGCGCGCCCCAGTCGAGTGCGCTATCTGCCTTCGTCGGGTCCTCGTGCCCCGTCACGACGGCGAGGGTCGAAGCGTGGTCGCGGTGGGTCGCGGGAATGCCCGCGACGCCGGGCGCGGCGATGGCGCTGGTGATGCCGGGGACGACGTCGAAGGCGACGCCGTGACTGGCGAGGTGTTCCGCCTCCTCGCCCCCGCGGGCGAAGATAGTGGGGTCGCCGCCTTTCAGACGCACCACGTCGCGGCCGGCGCGGGCCTCTTGGACGAGGCGGTCGTTGATTTCTGCCTGTGGCGTGCGCTCGCCGTCGGCGCGCTTGCCGACGTTTTCGACGCGCGTGCCGTCGGGAATCGATTCGACGACGCCGTCACCCACGAGCGAGTCGTGGAGGACGACGTCGGCCTCGTCGAGCAGGCGCCGGGCTTTGACCGTCAGCAGGTCGGGGTCGCCCGGACCCGCGCCGACGAGGTAGACGGTGCCGGTGGTGGTCGTACTCATCAGTGGGTTGGTTCGGGGGCGCCGCGTGCCTGCCGGTAGCGGACCCGATAGCGGTTAGCCGGGTCGGTCAGGTCGCCCGGCGGCACGTCGGCGTCGGGGTGGTCAGGTGCCTGTTCGTCCGGGTCGAGCGGCTCGTCGACGAGCATCTCGCGGGCCGCGGCCACGAGGAACGAACACGGTTCGCGGCAGGGAAGTTCCCCCGCGCCGCGCTCGACGGGCAGCGAGTCGTCGGCCGACTCGTCCCAGTCGCGGCGCTTGGCGCAGTTGCCACACACCGCGGTCGTCACGTCGATAAGTCCCTCACGGGAGAGGTTCGACACCCGCTCGTAGATGCCGGTCTGTCGCGCCGCAACCTCGCGGTACGGCACGGCGTCGGGGTCGTCGTGCCACGTCTCGATGGCGGCGGGGTAGACGGCCGCGACGGCGCGACAAAGGCCGTCCGCGTCGAGGCCGTCGAGGGTCCACCCGGTCGGGAGCGACTCCTCGCCCGCGAAGGGGCGGTAGCGACCGTCGTCGTCGCTACGGGCGAACGACCGAAATTCGTCGAGGTCACGCGTCGACAGCGCCTCGCGGGACGCGTCGGCGTCGGCGTGATGGCGGAGCGCGTAGCCCGCGTCGGTGTGGGTGACCGCGAGTTCGCCCCACTCGCGGGTCGTGGCGGAATCGACCCACGAGACGAAGGCGTCGGCGGCGTCCGGGCGGACGGGCGCCGTCTCGGGGGCCGTGTGGTCGATATCGGCGCCCGCGTCGGCGGCGCGTTCGAGAAGCACCTCGGGCATGAGGGGGTCGGTGCCCACCGCCGAAGTGTACCAGATGCGCCGTCCCGACACCTCGCCGGGGACGGGATAGCCGGCGCGCGGGTCGTCGGTGAGTCCCAGCAGTTCCGGAATCTCGTCCTGCGTGTGGAAGCCGTCGGCGATAAACAGGGGGACGACGGCGATGTTGTCGGCGTCGAACGCCTCCAGAACGTCGTCGACATAGGGCGCCTCGTCCATGAACAGGGCGCCCACCTCTGCGAAGTCAGTCGTCTCGCGGAGCGCGTCGACGTGGTTGTAGATGGCGTCGGCGCTGTTGGGGTTGCGCTCGGTGCCGTGCCCGATGACCGCGAGTGCCGTCTCGGACTCGGCCACGTCGTCGTCGAGGTAGCGACGGGCGCGCGCCGCGACGACGTCGGTCATCTCCGGATGCGTCCCGACGGGGTCGGTGTAGATGACCTCGGGTTCGTGGTCGGTGCCCCGCATATCGGTGATACCGAGGGCGAACTCGCGGGGGAGCACTTGGTCGACGAAGTAGCCCTCGCTGATGAACAGCGGGACGATGTAGGCTTCGTCGGCGTCGACCGTACGAATCACGTCCCGGAAGGAGGGCGATTCCTTCCAGAACGCCTCCCGGACCTGCGCGAAACAGCCGCGGTCACGAATGGCGTCGACGTGTTCGTAAGTCGGCGTCGCCGAGTCGGGGTTTCGGTGGGAGCCGTGTGCCGCGACTATCAGCGCCTGGTCGGTCATTGGTCTTCAGTAGCATCCACACGCTCCGCGGCCTTCTGTAGTTCGGTCGCGAGGGTGCGGGCTTCGTCGGCGGTGAGGGTGACGCGGTCGGCGTGAGCCGGCACGTTGTCGAGTTGCGTGTTGTCGAGTTCGAGTTCGAGCGTTATCTCCTCGGGGTCCTCGCGGGCCGTGCGCACGTTGAGCGTGGCGAAGGCCTCCTCCTCGAAGCCGTGCCCCTCGACGCTGGCGTCGATGAGGTCGAACGTCGTGAAGGCGTTGACCTTCATCACGCGGTCGGCCATGTTAGTCGTCCGAGGGGAGCGGTTCGCCCTGCCCGTCGGTCGGCGCGGGCGAGGCGTCCATCGACGTGTCCTCGGCGTAGGGGTACCACGTCATCTTCGTGTTGCCGAGGTACGGGTCCTCGTAACTCGTCTCCTCCGACTCGGCGAGGTCCGCGAGTTCGTCCTCGTCGCGAGCGGCGACGAAATCACGGAAGGACTGTTCGGGGCTTTCGCGCTCCGCCTCGAAGGCGTCGAGCAGGTTGGCGATGTAGCCCGGAACCTCGTCGGCGGGCACGCGCATCTTGACCCAATCGGCGAAGGTCGGGTTCTCGCCGAGGCCGCCACCCAGACCGACGTCGAACGCCTCGACGGCGTCGCCGTCCTTCCGGGTCTTCATGCCGCGCAGGCTGATGTCGGCAATCTGGGGCTGGGCACAGGAGGCGGTGCAGCCCGAGAGGTGGATGTGGAAGTCGTCGACGCCCTCGGGGAGGTCGACGTTGTCCCGAAGCCAGCGCCCGTACCGGACCATCCGATTCTTCGTCTCGACGATGGAGAGCGAGCAGTACTCGGTGCCCGTACAGGCGATGGAGCCGCGCATGAACGGGTGCGGGTCCGGCGAGTGTTCGTCGAGGAGGTCCTCTGCGAGGAAGTCGTCGAGGTCCTCGTCGGCGATGTCGCCGACGATGACGTTCTGGCGCTGGGTCAGGCCAATCATCTCGGAGCCGTACTCCTCGGCGAGATCCGCGAGTTCGATGACGTCGTCGGCGCCCATGCGGCCGACAGTGACGTAGAGCCCGACGAAGTTCTGGCCGTCGCTCTGGTCGTGGACGCCGACGTAGTCGCCGTGGACGCCCGAGCGGCCGGCGTTGTAGTCGTACTCGTCGCGGAGGCCCTGTCCGGCGGTCGGGAGTTCGTAGTCCACGTACTCCTCCTGCAGGACCGAGCGAAGTTTCTCGGGGCCCCACTCGTCGACGAGGAACTTGATGCGAGCGTTGAATCGGTCTTCACGGTCACCGTAGTCACGGAAGAGCGCAGAGAGACCGGCAGCAACGTCGCTGGCGTTTTCGGGGCGGCAGAAGACGTCGATATCGCGAGCGAATCGGGGTTCCTTGCGGGAGAGTCCGCCGCCGACGTTGACGTTGAAGCCGACGACTTCCTCACCGTCGATTTCCTTGGTCGCAGGCTCGAAGGCAAGGTCGTTGATGTCTCCCTGTCCGGAGCCGCGGCGGTCGCCGGTCATGGCGACTTTCCACTTCCGGGGGAGGTTGGCGTAGAGGTCGTTACCCTTGAACGTCTCGTGGAGTTCCTGAACGACGGGCCAGACGTTGATGAGTTCGTCGGCGTCGCGGCCGGCGACGGGCGACCCGACGATGTTTCGCCACGAGTCACCACACGCCTGCATCGTCGAGAGGCCGACGGATTCGAGTTCGTCCCAGATGTCGGCGATGTCCTCGATTTTAATCCAGTGCAGTTGAATCGACTGGCGAGTGGTGAAGTCGGCGTAGGCGCCGCCGAACTCGGGGTTGTCGACGGGGCCCGTGGCGTACTCTCGGGCGACTTCGCCGACGGTTCGTAGCTGTTCGGGGGTCATACGGCCCATCGGCGTCCCGATGCGCATCATGAAGTAGCTCTCCTGACCCTTCCGCTGGTGGTACAGCCCCCACCATTTGAAGCGCTCGAACCAGGCGTCGTGTTCGTCCTCGGGGATGGCGTCCCATCCCTCCTCCGCGAATCGGAGGAGATGGTCGCGTATCTCCATCCCGTAGATTTCGTCCTTCCAGCTCTCGACCTTGGACGGCATAGAGGACTAGAATAGTTCTAAACATATACGGTCCAGCACGCCGTCAACCTTCCCCGGCTCTCCGGACAGGAGGCAATATTTGTCGCTATATGTGAGATGTCAGGACGGTGTCGCCAGCCGGTAGCGTCGACCGGGGACGTGAGTGCTCTCGGGGACGACAGACCGGAACTCGTCGGTTTCGAGGTCGACGCGGCCGAGGGTCAGCCAGTCGGTGACGCCGCTCGCCCCGCACTGGATGCACTGGCCGGCGATGCGCGCCTCGACGTCGCGGCCGTCGGGCGCGACTTCGACGAAGCCCTCGGCGAGGAAGTCCGCGAGCCGGCAGGAACAGAAATCGTGGCGTGCGAGCCGCCAGAGGTCGCTCACGTTCACCTCACGAGCGTCGTTGACACTGACCCAGGCTCCGTCGTCGAGCTGGTGAACCGAGGTCGTCATAGCTGTACCATCGGCGCCGAGGGCGGTAAGGCCGTCGACACGGGACGCGCTTGCCGGTCGTCAGACGACGAATCCGGGGGTGAGGGGGGCCGAATCGACAGCAGGCGGTCGATTCGACCGAAATATCGGCGTCACGGATACCGGAAAGGAGCGCCTCCATGCGGGAGAACGGGTAGTGATTACGCCCTAGAACGCCCTTATGGGAGCGGAACGCGTAGGGGGTTATGATGACTGAGAAAAGCGAGACCGCAACTGCGTCGGCACAGGTCGACGCCGAGCGAGACGACGACGCCGAAGAGCACAATCATCTCTCCGACGTCGAGGCCGGTGCCGGCTGCACGGAAATCTGGGAACATCTGAGCGAGACACGCGACGGCGCGGACTAACATCTCTCCGGCGAGCGATGCGGCGGACTGAGACTGAGGGCAGATTTTTGAGTCGACGTGAAGCGCCGACCAGCGGGTGCTATCAGCTGTGTGGGTGCGAGTGAGAAATCACACGGCGGATGCCGAAACCGGCGAGTCAGAGACGAGCGTTATCGACGGAGCGCAGCGGCGTAGATAGAGCAGTCCGCGAGCGGTGCGCGGAGAGTCGCGAGGAAGACGACCGGCAGCATCGCCGCGGCGGCCTGTGCGCCGGCGGCCGGGCCGAGAAACTCTCCCGCGCCGGCGACGGCGGCGATGGTGGCCACCATCGCGGCTCCGAGCGCGACTCGGGCGTCGCTTACCTGTCCTCCCGTCTCGTGCTCCCACTGGTTCAGGTCAGATACAGTGGCCATTGGTCTGCTAGCAAATTATGGCTGGACCCCAATATATTTAACGAGGTAATCATCGACCATGATTAAAATGGACGATACTGAAGAATTCTGCCGGTAACGTGCATGATTGTTTCTGAGGAATACGGCGAGCGAGGGGCTGGTCGACGGGCGTTGTAGCGGCGAATTGACCGCTCAGGGGTCGAAATTCGCCATGTACGACGTGTGAAGGCGATAGAACAGCAGCATCCCACCGACCCAGCTCAGAATGCCGTAGGCCGCGTACGCGAGGTCGGGGAGTTCGAGATAGAAGTACATGTACGAGCCAATCAGGAGATAGACGATGACGAACAGACCCAGAATGCGGATGCCACGGGTCGAGACCTGTTGTTTCGGATTGTCCATAGTTAGAGAGCGTCGCCGGTGGCTGACATGGACCCTCCGTGTCCCTAGCGGTTAAATACGAAAGTTCATGCAAAATATGCGCGGTGCGTCGCCACTATATGGGGTTGAGATCAACGACCGGTATGATCCGCGTAGGCGTCAACGGGTACGGTACCATCGGCAAGCGGGTTGCCGACGCAGTAAATTCGATGCCCGACATGGAGCTCGTCGGCATCGGGAAAGCCAGTCCGAACCACACGGCGGACGCGGCCGCAGACCGCGGCTACGACATCTACGTCCCCGAGGGGCGTCACGACCGCTGGGCGGAGGTCGGCATGGACGTCGCCGGCGACATCGAGGACCTCATCGACGCGAGCGACATCGTCGCCGACGCGACGCCGGCCGGGATGGGCGCGGAGTACCGCCCCATCTACGAGGAACACGACACGCCCGCCCTCTTTCAGGGTGGCGAGGGCGCGGACGTTGCGGACGCGAGTTTCACGGCACGCGCCAACTACTCCGAAGCGACGGACAAGGACTACGTCCGCATCGTGTCCTGTAACACGACGGGGCTGAACCGGATGTTCGCCCCGCTCCACGAGGAGTACGGCGTCGAACGCGCGAGCATCACGCTCGTGCGCTGCCGGGGCGAGCACGCGGTCACCTCCGCGGACCCGGTGACGCTACCCTCGCACCACGGCCCGGACGCGCTCGAAGTCATTCCGGACATGGGTCCGGTCATGACGATGGGCATGAAGGTGCCGACGGTTCGTCACCACTTCCACGGCATCAACGTGGAACTCGGCGAGGACGTCAGCGCGGAGGAGGTCCGTGACCTGCTCGCGTCCCAGTCGCGAATCCACGTCATCGACGGCGACCTCGGCGTCGATTCGGGGTGGGAACTGCAGGAGTTCGCCCTCGACCGTGGCCGCGACCGGATGAACCTCTACGAGAACCAGATATTCGAGGACTCCATCACCGTCGACGACGGCAACCAGCTCCACCTCTTCCAGTCTATCCACCGCGAGAGCGACGTGGTGCCGGAGAACGTGGACGCCATCCGAGCGATGATGGGCGACGCCGACGCGGAGGAGAGCATCGAACTCACGAACGAAGTCATGGGCATTGGCGAGATTTAAATGGCAAACGAAAGCGCAGCAGTCGAGGAGGAGTTGGAACCGGGCACGGAACTGACCACGGGCTATGGGTCGAGTCCCGGCGTCGCGACGGGACCGGTCAAAATCATCGAGGACATCGAGGAAGCCGACCGCATCGAGGAAGGCGACGTCATCGTCACGGTGATGACCGCGCCGGACATGGTGCCGGCGATGAAGCGCTCGGCGGGCATCATCACCGACGAGGGTGGCATGACCTCTCACGCGGCCATCGTCTCCCGCGAACTCGGCGTTCCCGCCATCGTGGGCTGTGGTGACGCGACGGACGTCCTCACGGACGGCCAGCGCATCACGCTCGACGGCGAGAAAGGCACCGTCGTCGTCGCGGAACCCGAAGACGACTCGGTCGAGGTAGAGGAGGCCGACATCGACGACTCCCGCGAGCCGACGACGGGCGGCGCGCCGACGACGGCGACGGAAGTCAAGGTGAACGTCTCCATCCCGGACGCGGCCCAGCGGGCCGCAGACACCGGCGCGGACGGTGTGGGCCTGCTCCGACTGGAGCACATCCTACTCTCGACGAGCAAGACGCCGGACAAGTACGTCGAAGACCACGGCGAGGAGGCCTTCGTCGAGGAGATTTCCGAGGAGATTCGGAAGGTTGCGGACGCGTTCTACCCGCGCCCGGTGCGAGCGCGCACCCTCGACGCGCCGACGGACGAACTCGCGGAACTCGAAGGCGGCGAGAAAGAGCCCCACGAGCACAACCCGATGCTCGGCTACCGCGGCATCCGCCGCTCGCTGAAGGAGCCGGAGATGTGCAAACTGGAACTGCGCGCGTTCAAGCGCCTCCACGACATGGGCTACGACAACGTCGAGGTCATGTTCCCGCTCCCCAACGACGCAGAGGACGTGCGTCGAGCGCGAGAGCTGATGGAGGAAGTCGGCATCGACCCCGACGAGCGCCGCTGGGGTGCGATGATTGAGACGCCGGCCAGCATTCGGTCCATCGACGAAATCATCGACGAGGGTATCGACTTCGTCGCCCTCGGCACCAACGACATCGTCCAGTTCATGCTGGCGGTCGACCGCAACAACGCGAACGTCGCCGACCGCTTCGACGACTTCCACCCCACGATTCTGGAGGCGATGGCGGAGGTCATCGAGGCGTGTAACGAGCACGACGTCGACACGACCATCACCGGCCAGTCCGGCTCCCACCCCGACATGGCGAAGTTCCTCGTCGAGAAGGGCATCAGTTCGCTCTCCTCGAACATCGACGCCGTGGACGAGGTGCGACGCGTCGTCGCCCGCGCCGAGCGGAAACTCCTCCTCGACTCGGCCCGGAAGAACCTCGACGACGCCGAACCGACGCTCGACTGACGCGGCGCTGACCGTTTCGATTTTTTCGCGATTCGTTCCGCTAGCACCTGCGCCACCGAGCGAGCGGACCGGCCGTACGTGAGGCTTGGAGAGGGAGACTGCGACGGTCCTCGTCATCGGCCTCGTGTCTCGGTATCCGTGTCGCGGAGCCGGGTGCGCTCGCGCGTCGCCGTGACGACGGGAGACGCTGGGTGCGGAGTCGGCGGCACGCCCCCGGGGAAGCCACGGACATCGCCTGCGGACTGCTGTGCAGGGTCGCGGCGGTGTCCGTTCGTCGTCGCGAGCGTTCCGGTGCTTGTTCAGCCGTACGTTACGAACGGCGGGCGCGACGCGATACTCCGACGCGCATCCTCCGCGCCGCCGGTGACCCGACAGCTGGTAAATGTGGGGCGTCGCACCGAGACAGCGCGACGATAGTGCTCCGGTTGGCGTGGTCGTGGGGCGGAGCCGAGTCACCGAACGAAGGCGAGTGCGCTCGTCTGCGAGCGCCGACGGAAAGCGTCGCCACTAGCGGGTGTAGCGTATCGAAGAAGGCAGGAAAACGCCGGCCGGGCTTACAGCCCGAGCAGCGTCTGAATCGTCTCGATGGAGCTGCGTGCCTCCCAGAGACCAGAGATAATCATCACGACTCCCGCGAAGATGGCGAGACCGACGGCCCACTTGCGCGTCGGCGAGAGCGAGTCGATGTCGATGTCGAAGGACATGTACATCACAGCGAGGTACATGAGGCCGATTGCGGGGGCAAACAGCGCGCCCGAGAGCGCGAACAGGATGAGCGGCGCCTCGATGAAGAGGTTCAGCGAGAGCGGGATGACGGCAAAGAGGACGATGGTCATCCGGAACACGGTGTCACGGGTGATGGCGTACTTGTCGAAGAGGCCGTGGAGCGCGAAGGCGTCCTCCCAGAGTCGGGACATCCCGTACATCGGACCGATGAGCGTCGAGAACAGCGCGGCGACGGTAGTCAGCAGGAACAGAATCGCCGACCACTCGCCGAACTGCGTCGTGAAGATGGCGGCCATCTCCGGGATGACGGTGAAGCCGCTCGGCTGAATGCCCTGCACGTGCAGGGTCGCGGCGGCGGCCGTCCACATGAAGAACGAGAAGATGGCGAGGATGGCCGACGAGAGCAGGTTCTGCCAGAGGACGATGTCGCCCCAGCCCTTGAGTCGGTCGACCTCCTCGTCGGTCAGGTCGTACTTGTCGATTTCGACGCCGTTGTCGAGCGGTTCGAACATCCCCATGACCTTGTCTTTCGCGAACCAGACGTAGGAGACGGTCGGACCGAAGCCGGCGCCAATCCAGCCGAACATCGTGAGGATGAACGCCATGCCGCCGACGCCGAGCCCTTCGACGCGGCCGGGCATGGACGGGACGAGGCCGGAAGCGAGGTTCGGCCCCCAGACGTTCATCGTCGAGAGCGAGACGAACGCGATGAGGACGAGGAATATCCACAACAGCGACGTCGCGAGCTTCTCGATGAGGCCGTACGAGCGCATGCCGACGACCAGCAGGCCCGCGACGACGGTGATTATCATCCACACCGTGTTCGAGATGGCGGGAACGAGTGAGTTGAACGCGCCGGCAGTCTCACCCAAGTGGCCGGAGAGGCCGATGGCGTAGATGAGGCCGCCGAGGAACACGTAGTAGAAAATCCACTTCAGCGCCCAGCTACGCTCGTAGAGGGCGTCGAGGAAGGTATCCCCCGTCATGACGCCGTAGCGAACGAGGTAGTACTGGCCGAAAATCTTCGTGAAGGTGATGAGCGGGATGAGCCAGATGCCTTCCATCCCGAGGTACGCACCACCGAGTGGGACGCTCAGGACCTCACCGCCGCCAATCTGCGAGGCGGTGAACACCCACGCCGGGCCCATGTAACTCAGGAACTCCTTCAGGTTCGACGGCGGCTCGGAGATGCGCGCCTCCGTCGCGGCTTCCGTACTCACGCGTGACCACCCGCGGTCAGCGAGTTCGTCCCTGGCTGAAGTTGGTCGATGCGCCCCGGAGTGCCGAGGTAACTCGGCGTCGAAATGAGTCGTGATGGTCTCTGCCGCATATCCAAATTCATGAACAACCGTAGAGAGGGTATAAATGAGGAAAGGTGCACATTTTGCATGATTTATCATGCATACCATGTTATATAAGGTCATTTAACAAACTTGTATCTGCGGGAATCGGGGGACAGCGGCGGGATGCGACGGAACGCGACGAATCGGCGGCGGGCGCGCGGAGTAATGATGACGCGGTCGAAAGCGATTTAATTATTGTTAGGAATTACTGATAGCATGGTGATACTGACAGCCATTGACAGAGACCCCGGTTGCAAGGGCGTCGTCGAGACGGCGTACGACCTCGCGACGAGCATGGACATGGACCTCGTGATTCTCCACGTCGTGCCCGAAGACGGGGACGAGGAGGCGGCCCGCAAACAGGTCGAAGACATCGTCACGTCGGTCACTGGGGATTTGGAGGACATCGACCTCCGCATCATGCCGGAGCAGACGCGCCGTGACCTGCCGACGGGGCGGACGGCGAATCACATCCTGCAAGTGGCCGAAGAACTCAACCCGGACTACATCGTCATCGGGTCGCGAAAGCGGACGGGGCTCGGGAAGATTCTGCTCGGGAGCGTCTCGAAGCTCATCTTGGCCAACGCGGACGTGCCGGTCGTGACGGTCGAACAGACACGAAAAGGCGAGGCGTAAGCGGCCCGCAGGTGGGCCAGCAGACACCGCGACGCGACCTATTTCTACGTGCCCGTCAGAACTGCTCGGCAGTGTCGATACCGATGACGACGCCCACCTCGTCGGTCGCGAACCGGTCGTCAGCGCCGACGGTCGTCGTGAAATGGTTTCGCGCCTGTTCGGTGTGGGCGAGTCGAACCGCCGCGGCCAGCGAGGGGTCGAACTCGAAGCCGTCGAGGAGGTCGTCCCACTCGCTCCGGCCGACCCGATAGGCTCGCGTCCCGTCGACCGTGACGTAGTCGCCGAGTCGCTCGAACTCGGCGTGTCGCCCGAGCAACTCCGGATTGAGCGTCAGCAGCGCATCGACGATGGTCGCTGGGTCGGGGTCGACGCCTTCGGCCACGCGCTCGACGATGGCGCCGGTTATCGGTACCTCGCCGGTGTCTATCGTCGCGTCGGTCGTCATGTGGTATCTATTGTCATGGATAACCCTTCGGTTTTTCGGGACCGAACGTTCATGCGATGGGCGGAGGTACGGTCGGTACGGGACGCCCCAATGACGAACGTACGCGCCGACGAGTTGAGTTACGAACTCGGGGACGAACGCATTCTCGACCGCGTGTCACTCGACGTCGCGAGCGGGGAGACGATGGCTCTCGTCGGCCCATCCGGCGCCGGGAAGTCGTCGCTGCTTCGCCTGCTCGTCCGACTCGACGAACCGACCGGCGGGACCGTGTTTCTCGACGGAACCGACTACCGAACGCTCGCTCCCGAACGGCTCCGGAAGCGGGTGGGGCTGGTGCCACAGAATCCCGCGCTCCGAGCAGGGACCGTACGGGAGAACGTCACCATCGGCCCCCGACTGCGGGGCGAGACGGTCTCCGAATCGCGGCTCGCCGAGGTACTCGACGCCGTCGCCCTCGCCGGCTACGCCGACCGGAAGACGGGCGACCTTTCGGGCGGCGAAGCACAGCGAGTGGCTATCGCCCGAACCGTCGTCAACGACCCCGAGGTACTCCTGCTCGACGAACCGACCGCGAGCCTCGACAGCGACGCGGAGGCGACGGTCGAGCGTCTGCTCGCCGACCGACTGACGTCGAGCGAGCGGACGGTCATCCTCGTCACGCACGACGAGCGACAGGCCGACCGGTTGGCCGACCGTGTGGCTCGACTTCACGAGGGCCGTCTGGTCGACGTGGGTCCATCGCGGGAGGTGCTCGGCTGATGGCGCTTCCCGACCAACTGCGAGACCCCGTGGTCGTCCGCGGGCTGTATCAGGTGGCGGCGGCGACGGCGCTCGCGGCCATCGTCGTCGGCATCGCCTCGCTCCGTAACCTCGGGGTGGAGCGCGAACTCGCCGGCTCGTTCGTCCGCGGATTCGTGCAGGTGGTTGCCATGGGCGCGCTCATCGGCGTGCTCTTTGCCGTCCCGCTGTCGTACTCCGGGCTCCTACTCGGGGCGATGGTGTGTTACGCGGCGTGGGAGTCGCGCAAGCGCGGCGCCGGCGTGCCGAACGCCTTCCGCATCTCGGTGGTCGCGCTCGGCGTCGGCTCCGCCGTCGTCATCGTGACCATGGTCGCGGCGGGCGCCATCGAGCGGACGGTCCGGAATCTCGTCCCCGTCGGCGGGATGATAATCGCCAACGCGATGAAGACCAACTCGCTGACGCTGGACCGCTTCCAGAGCGAGGTGGAGTCGAATCGCGAGGAGATAGAGGCGGTACTCGCGCTCGGTGTCCCGCCCGAACGCGCCATCTCGGAGTTCGTCACCGAGTCCGTCCGCGCGTCGCTCATCCCCGTCGTCGACGCGATGCGGACGCTCGGGTTGGTGTACATCCCCGGCATGATGGCGGGGATGATTCTGGGTGGAGCAAACCCCATCTACGCCGCGCAGTACCAGTTCGTCATCATGGGGATGATATTCGCGGCGGGCGGGCTGACCAGCATGACGGCCAGCCTCCTCCTCGGGCGCGCGGCGTTTACCGACGCCGCACAGCTTCGCCGGTTCGAGGGGTCCGAACCCACGCTACTCGGGACGCTGCGCTCGATGCTGGACCGGTAGCCTCAGGCAGAGCGCGCCGCGTCGAGGACCGCCTCGTAGTCGGGTTCGTTCGTCGGGTCGTCGGCGACCCAACTGAACGTGACGGTGCCGTCCAAATCGAGTACGAACACCGCGCGGTTCGCGATGCCGTGGAGTCCGAGGTCCGGAATCGACATCTCGAGCCCATAGGCTCGGATGGCGTCGCCGGCCATGTCGCTCACGAGGTCGAACTCCAGTCCGTGCTCCTCGCGGAACGCGCCCTGCGAGAACGGCGAGTCGGCGCTGATACCGAACACCGTCGCCCCGGCGTCCTCGAAGTCGTCGAGATGCTCCTGCAGCGCGAGCATCTCGTTACGGCAGGGCGGTGTGAACGCGCCGGGGAAGAAGGCGAGGACGACCGGGCCGTCGCCGAGGTGGTCGTCGAGGTCGAACGATTCGTGCTCCGCGGTACCGAGAGTCGCTGTGAACGTCGGCGCCGTGTCACCAGTGGAAACCATACGCCAACAGAGAACCGCGGCCGAAATAAAAGCAGTCACGAACGGCGCTGCGGTGTCAGTCCACGCCGTCGAGGCGCGCAGCGAGTTGCGTGAGCATCGTCTCGAGGTCGACACCGCGCTCGACGCGCCGGAGCGCCGCGAGAAGGGTCGAATCGAGC
This sequence comes from Haloplanus sp. C73, assembly GCF_051195115.1. Taxonomy (NCBI): domain Archaea; kingdom Methanobacteriati; phylum Methanobacteriota; class Halobacteria; order Halobacteriales; family Haloferacaceae; genus Haloplanus; species Haloplanus sp. C73. The sequence goes on from NZ_JBNTJZ010000003.1 coordinate 289,682, forward strand.
GGTGGCGAGCGAGTGACGACTGCCCCACCGACGGCCGTGGCTCGGAGCAGCCATCTCGCACACCGCCGGACGAACAGCCACGACGCGTCGGTCAGAACGGTCGCGAGGCGCCACGCCTGCGCGCGCCCTTCGGTCATCGAGAACAACGAGAGCGCCTCGTCGACCGGGCCGAGAGTGGCGTCGACATCGGCCAGACCGGGCGCGTAGAGGTCCGTCAGCGCCGCTTGCTGGGCGTCGATGAGGTCGGTGAGGACGGCGTCGATTTCGTCGTGGTCGGCGCGTTTGCGGTGGCGATTCGGGTCGATACCTATCTCGTGGAGCGCCAGCGCGAGGTCGTAGTTGATGTGGGCGTTGATGCCGAGGAAGGCGTCCTGTGCGACGAGGGCGTCGCCGGCGCGGGCGGTGCCGAAGGCGACGAGCCACGGGTCGGGGACGGCGCTGAGGCGCCCCCGCTCGAAGGCGTCGAAGGCGCGCCGGTAGTGGTCGGCGAAAGTGACGGTGTAGCGGCGCATCCACGGGCCGTCGGCGAAGCGGCCGGCGTCGATAGCGTCGCGAACGGCGGCGGTCATCCGAGTGTAGATGGTGAGAAAAACGGCACGGCGGTCGCCCGCAGAGCGGAGCCGACGCTCCAGTTCGCGCAGACGGTCGAAGACGTCGGCGACGTCGTCGAAGGGGTCGGCGGTCAGGTCGAGGAGGTCGGCATCGGGTGGTGTGTCGCGTCGGGGGACGGCGTCCACGGGGTCGACACCGGCGGCGAGCGCGAGCGCGCGAAGGCGGCGCGCGTCGAGCAAGCGGAGCGCCGTGAAGCCGGTCATACCGCCGAGAGAGCGGGGAGTGAAAAATAGCTGCCGGCGAGCGCTGGCGACGGTCGCGCCATGGAGTATTTAGTCGTGCATCACCAACAGTTGGTAATGGCATCGTCCGGGCCGTCGGAAGAGTTGCGCGTCTCGACGGGTGAGTTGGACTCGCTCGTCCGGGACACCGAGTTCTTTCGCTCGCTGGTCGAGAACGGCTCGGACGCAATCGTCTCCATCGACGAACACAGCACGATTCTCTACGCCAACGAGGCCGTCGAGCGCGTCTTCGGCTACCAACCCGAGGAGCTAATCGGCGAGAAACTGACGAAAATCATGCCCGAGCGGTTCCACGGCGCGCATCTCGCCGCCGTCGACCGCTATCTCGAAACCGGCGAGCGGGAACTGGACTGGAACGACATCGAACTCCGGGGAAAGCGCCGCGACGGCGAGGAGGTGTCACTCTCCATCACCTTCGAGGAACACAGCTACGAGGGCGAACGCGTGTTCTCGGGCATCATGCGCGACATCTCCGGACGGGTCGAGCGCGAGAAGGAACTCGAACGGCAGAACGAGCGCCTCGAACGGTTCGCGAGTATCGTCTCGCACGACCTTCGCGACCCGCTCCAGACCGCGCGAGCGACGCTCGCGGTGGCACAGGCGGGCGACGACGAGGCGCTCGACGAACTCGATGCGGTGTTCGACCGGATGGACGAACTCATCGGCGACGTGCTGACGCTGGCCAAACAGGGCGAAACCGTCGGTGAACCCGAACCCGTCGACCTCGCCAGCGTCGCCGAGGAGGCGTGGGAGACGACCGACACCGGCGACGCGACGCTCGTCGTCGACGACCTGCCGACGGTCGACGCCGACCCCGAACGCCTCCGGACGCTGTTCGAGAACTTGTTTCGGAACAGTGTGGAACATGGTTCCACAAACAGCCGGACAGGGTCCGGCGACAGTGTGGAGCACAGCTCCACAGACAATCGGCCCGCCGCCGACGCGCTGACGGTCCGGGTCGAACCGCTCGATGGGGACCGGGGCTTCGCCGTCGTCGACGACGGACCGGGGTTCGGCGACGCCGACACGGACCGGCTGTTCGACCACGGCTACACCACGAGCGAGAACGGAACGGGATTCGGCCTGAGCATCGTCGACGAAATCGCCCGCGCCCACGGCTGGAGCGTCACGGCGACGACGGGAGCCGGCGGCGGCGCGCGCTTCGAACTAGAGACAGTATGACCGAAAACGACACAGCCAGCGACGGACAGTACACAGACCTCGCGGACGAGGACACCGAGCAGGGGTCGGTGCTCATCGTCGACGACGAACCGCGCGTCTGCGAGGCGTTTCAGCTCTGGTTGCAGGACGACTACCACGTCGTGACTGCGACAGATGGCGAGAAAGCGCTGGAGCGGATGGACGACATCGACGTGGTGTTGCTCGACCGACATATGCCGGGGCTGTCGGGCGACGAGGTGCTCGAACGCATCCGCGAGGCGGGGTACGACTGCCGGGTCGCGATGGTCACGGCCGTCGACCCCGACTTCGACATCGTCGAGATGCCGTTCGACCACTACGTCTCGAAACCCGTCGACGGGGAGCGACTCCAAGAGGTCGTGGACCGACTGCTCGGGATAGAGCGCTACGGCGAGAAGATGACCACCCTGTACGGCCTGATGCAGAAGATTGGGACGCTGGAAGCGGAGAAGACGCGGGCGGAACTCGCCGAGAGCGAGCGCTACGCCGACCTCGTGGAGCGCCGCGAGCGGTTACAGGAGGAGATGGACGGCATCGTGTCGTCGCTCGACACCAGCGAAATCGACAGCCTGTTCGAGACGGCCGCCGCCTCCGACGAGTGGGTCAGTTAAGCTCCGTCTCCAACACCCGCTCGATGCGCGCTATCGCCGTCTCGATGGCCTCCACGTCGGTCGCGTAGGAAAACCGGAGATAGCCGGCGGCTTCCGAGCCGAAATCGACGCCGGGCGTGACGGCGACGCCCGCTTCTTCTAACAGCAGGGTCGCGATATCGAGCGAGTCGCCCGGCAGGTGGCTCACGTCCGCGAGCAGGTAGTACGCGCCCTGTGGCGTGTAACCGAGGTCGAGCCCCCAGTCGGTCACGGCCTCGACCAGTCGGTCGCGGCGCTCGCGGTAGGTCTCGCGAATCTCCTGTAAGCGTCCGGATGGGGTTTCGAGCGCCGCGACGCCCGCCTCTTGGACGAAGTTGGGCGCACAGATGAGGAGGTTCTGCGCGAGGCGATTCACCGCGTCGACGAGAGCGGGGGGAACGACCATCCAGCCGAGACGCCAGCCAGTCATCGCGAACCGCTTCGAGAACCCGTTCAACACGACGGCGTCGTCCGTGTATTCGAGCATCGTGTGTTCGGCGGCGTCGTAGGAGAGACCGTGATACACCTCATCGACGACGGGCGTTGCCTCTGCCGCCGTGGCGATGTCGGCGAGACCCGCCAGCGTGTCACCGTCCATCACCGCCCCGGTGGGGTTGGCCGGCGAGTTGAGCACCAGCGCCGCCGTGTCCGCGGTCACCGCGGCGTCGAAGTCGGCGAGTCGGGGCTGGAACCCGTCGCTCGGGCGGAGCGGGACGGTCCGGACGCGCCCGTCGACCGCCCGCACGAAGTTGGGGTAGCAGGCGTAGTGCGGGTCGGTGAGGACCACCTCGTCGCCGGGGTCGACGAGAGCGGCCATCGCGAGGAGGAGGGCGGGCGAGGTGCCGGGCGTGACGACGATTCGGTCGGGGTCGACGTCGACACCGTACTCGCGGTCGTAGTGGGCGGCGATGGCCCGCCGGAGGTCGGGCTTGCCGCGGGCGGCGGTGTAGTTCGTGTGGCCCGCGCGGAGGGCGTCGATTGCCGTCTCGAACACGCGCTCCGGGGGCGAGAAATCCGGTTCGCCAACTTCGAGATGAATCACGTCGTCCATGGCGTTCGCCCGTTCGAGCACGTCCATCGCCAGAAACGGGGTCACCTCGGCGGCACGCTGAGAGACCATCGGTGGCGCGGTACGTGACCGGAACGGGAATACGCACCGGTCGGGAAACGGCGTCGACAAGAGAGAGCGGGCCACCGCGGCCCGCGAAATCAGTTATTCGAGGTCGAAGCGGTCGTTGGACATCACGTCGTGCCACGCGTCGGCGAAGTCCTGCACGAACTTCTCCTCGCCGTCGTCGGCGCCGTAGACTTCCGCGATGGCGCGGAGTCGGGAGTTCGACCCGAAGATGAGGTCGAATCGGGTGGCCTCCCACTCCGTCTCTCCCGTCTCGCGGTCGCGAATCTCGAAGACTCGCTCGTCGTCGTCGACGGGCACCCACTCGTGGTCCATGCCGAGCAGGGTCGCGAAGAAGTCGTTGGTCAGTGCGTCCGTGTCGTCGGTGAAGACGCCACGGTCGGTGTCTTGGTAGGTCGCACCGAGGGTTCGGAGGCCGCCGAGCAGGACGGTCATCTCGGAGGCGTCCAGACCCAGCAGTTCGGCCCGGTCGACCAGCAGTTCCTCCGGCTTCGGTTCGTAGTCGTCCGGGTCGCCGAGGTAGTTACGGAACCCGTCCGCTTCGGGTTCGAGCACCTCGAACGACTCGACGTCGGTCTGTTCCTGCGTGGCGTCCGTGCGGCCCGGCTCGAACGGAATGTCGACGTCGTAGCCGGCGTCCGCGGCGGCCTGCTCGACGGCGAGGTTGCCACCGAGAACGATGAGGTCGGCGAGCGACACTCGCGTGTCGTCGTCGCGCGACTCGTTGAACGCCGCCTGAATCTCCTCGTACGCTTCCAGCACGGTTTCGAGCTGGTCCGGCTCGTTGACCTCCCAGCTACGCTGGGGTTCGAGGCGGATGCGCGCGCCGTTTGCGCCGCCGCGCTTGTCGCTGTGGCGGTACGTCGACGCCGCCGCCCACGCCGTCTTGACGCGCTCGGAGATGGACAGGCCGGAGTCGGCGATGAGGGCTTCGAGTTCGGCGACGTCGTCCTCGTCGACGATGTCGTAGTCCGCGTCGGGAAGCGGGTCCTGCCAGAGCATCGTCTCGTCCGGCACCTCCGGACCGAGGAGTCGCTCCGGCGGGCCCATGTCGCGGTGGATGAGCTTGTACCACGCCTTCGCGAAGGAAGACTGGAACTCGCGCGGGTCGTCGCGGAACTCCTCGAGGACGGCCCGGAAGTCGTCGTCGTGTTTCAGGGCGACGTCCGTCGTCAGCATCATCACGTCCTCCTTGTCGCCGGGGTCCTGCACGCCCGGCGCGGCGTTGTCGAGTTCGTCGTTTTTCGTCGTCCACTGCCACGCGCCACCGGGACCCTTCTCCGGCTCCCAGTCGTAGGTGAGCAGGTTGGTGACGTAGCTCATGTCCCACTGGGTCGGCGTGGTGTTCCACGGGCCTTCGATACCGCTAGTGATGGTGTCGGGACCCTTGCCCTCGCCGAACTCGTTCTCCCAGCCGAGGCCCTGCTTGTCGATGGGGGCGGCCTCCGGTTCCGGGCCGAGGTTGTCGCCGGAGTCGGCGCCGTGAACCTTCCCGAAGGTGTGGCCGCCGGCGATGAGCGCAACCGTCTCCTTGTCGTTCATCGCCATGTGGCTGAACGTCTCGCGGATGTTCTGTGCGGAGCCTTCGAGGTCAGGCTCGCCGTTCGGACCCTCCGGATTCACGTAGATGAGGCCCATGACGGTGTTTCCGAGCGGGTGCTTGAGGTGACCCTCCTCGTCGAAGCGCTCGGAGGACGTGACCTCCCACTCGTCTTCGGGGCCCCAGTCGACGGCGTCGTCGCCCTTGAAGTCGTCTTTGCGGCCGCCGCCGAAGCCGAACGTCTCGAATCCCATCGACTCCAGTGCGACGTTGCCGGCGAGGATGATGAGGTCGGCCCACGAGAGCTTGCGACCGTACTTCTGTTTGACCGGCCAGAGCAGGCGCCGGGCCTTGTCGAGGTTGACGTTGTCCGGCCAACTGTTGATTGGCGGGAGGCGCTGGTGACCGCCGGACGCGCCGCCGCGTCCGTCTTTGGTTCGGTACGTCCCGGCGCTGTGCCACGCCATCCGGATGAACAGCGGGCCATAGTGACCGTAGTCCGCTGGCCACCAGTCCTGCGACGTCGTCAGTACCTCTTCGATATCCTCTTTCACCGCCTCGAAGTCGAGTTCCTCGAACGCCTCGGCGTAGTCGAAGTCCTCGTCCAGCGGACCGATGTCGCTGGCGTTGTCGTCGAGAATGGAGAGGTCCAACTGATTCGGCCACCAGTCCGCGTTGGACTTGCGGGAATGCCCGACTGCCTCACCGCCGTCAGTCGTCAGGGAGTCGTGATTCGAGTCTCCCGTACCGTGGGGTGAATCGTCCGTCATTAGACGGTCGAGTGTTGGGATTCCCGGTATAAATTATTGCGGGTATCGAAATTATGGTTCGCCATACGCGAACCGATTCTGGGTGGCGATGCCAGCGGTGTGACCGGCGCTGCACCTATATATCAGCTCGCCGAACTGACGGCATGGACCACGAAATCAGTCATCGGCCGTCGTACGCCCAACTCACGCTCACGCTCGACGCCGGCGAGTCGGTCCGGACAGAGGGCGGTGCGATGGTGGGCTACACCGGCGACATCGACATCGAGACGCAGGCCGAGGGCGGACTGTTGAAGTCGCTGTCGCGGTCCGTGTTCGGCGGCGAATCCTTCTTCATGAACACCTTCACCGCGAACGGCGAGAGCCAGTTGGACCTTGCGCCGGCCCTCGCCGGCGACGTCCAACATCACCCGTTGGACGGCGAGACGCTGTTCGTCCAGTCGACGTCCTTCGTCGCCTCCGACCCGAGCATCGACGTCGACACGACGTTCGGCGGTGGGAAGTCGTTTTTCGGCGGTGAGGGACTGTTCTTGCTCGAACTCACCGGCACCGGCCCGGCCTTCATCTCGAGTTACGGCGCCATCGACGAACACCACATCGAGGCGGGCGAGACGCGCGTCGTCGACACGGGGCACATCGTCGCGTTCGAGGAGACGCTCGACTTCGAGGTCAAACGCGTCGGCGGGGTCAAATCGACGCTGTTCAGCGGCGAGGGTCTCGTCTGTGAGTTCAGCGGCGAGGGGACGGTGTGGACGCAGACCCGGAGTCCCGACGCCTTCCTCGCGTGGCTCGTCCCGAAACTGCCGACCCAGAGCGGGAGCGCGCAGTAACGGCACCTGTGGCTCGGGGAGTGAGAACGAAAAGTAGTCCCACCAGGATTCGAACCTGGGTCGAAGCCCCCAGAAGGCTTCAGGATTGGCCGCTACCCCATGGGACTGACACGACGCCGGTCGACTCCGGTCGTCACGAGTTTCTAGCCACGAATCGCATATGAGTGTTGCGAAGTCGATGGCGCTCACTCGCGGGTCGCGATGGCGCGCAACCGGACGACGTGAGCGAATCCGAGGAGGTCGTCGGCGCGGTCGAGTTCGCCGTCACCGGGTTCGAGCGCCGCGACGGCGTCGTCGACGCGGGCGGCGAGGGTCGCGGCGGCGTCTTCGCCAAGCCATCCGAGCGCCCGGTAGCGGTCGAGGGCGTCCCGCGTCTCGCGTTCGCCCGCCGTTCGAACGAGATGAACTATCCAGTCGCGACCGACCCGTCGTCCCTCGGGCACGTCGGGAAACGTGGGAAGGTACGGCCGCTCGCCGAGCGCCGCGGGGTCGACGCCGCCGATGGCGACCAGCCGCTCGCACTGCTCGTGAGAGGGTTCGTCGGGCGTCGGCGGACGGTACGTCGACCCGTCGGCGCGCGGGAGGGTGACGGTCGACTCGGTGGCGTCAGAGCCGGCAAGCGACCGGAGTTCGTCCGTGTCGTAGTCCGACGGGTCGAGCACGAGGAGCGTATCGGCGCCGACGCTCAAGGCTCTTTGGGCGTCGCGGACTCACGCCGAGAGCGGCAGTCGGAGCGTCGCCACGGTTCCCCGAGGCGCCCGGTCGTCGTACGTGACGGTGCCGCCGAGGACGTCCACCGCCCAGTGGACGACCCAGAGGCCGAGTCCGGAGCCGTGCTGGAGGTCCGTCTCCGCCCCCGCCTCGATGGCAGCGCGTTCGGCCTCGGGGATGCCGGGGCCGTCGTCGACGACGCGAACGGTCAGCGTGTCGGCGTCGGCGTCGACGGTGACGCGCGCCCACGGGCCGCCGTCGGGGCGTTCGACGCCCGCGCCGTCGTGGTGGCGGATGGCGTTCTCGACGAGGTTCTCGACGGCCGCCTCGAACGTCCGCTCGCCGAGGGTCGCGGTCACGTCGGTCCGAACGTCGAGCGAAATCTCGGCGTCCGGAAAGTCGGCCCGAACGTCGGCGACGACGCCCTCGACGAGTTCGGCCACCGGGAGCGGGGTCGCCGGTTCGCCGTCGAGGAGGGTGTCGACGGTGCGGGCCTTCTCGCCGAGCGACGTGAGCGCGGCGGACCGCTCTTCGATGGCCTCGGCCATGCGGCGCGTCGTCGGGTCCTCCAGTCGGTCGGCGAGGGTCTTGGCGTAGCCGTTGACGACGCCGGCGTCGTTCCGGAGGTTGTGTCGGAGGATGCGATTGAGGACTTCGAGTTGCTGGCGCTGGCGCTCTCGCTCGGTGATGTCCGAGCAGACGACGGTCCAGCCGACGTGTGTCGCCGCGGGGTCTGAGAGCCGCGACACCGAGACGGCGTAGGTCCGGCGCTCGCCGTCGACAGTCGCGGTGATGGGGCCGAGGTCGGCGAGCGAATCGGCGAGCGAGTCGGTGAACGAGACGCCGAGGAGGTCGGCGAGCGGCCGGTCGAGGGGAGAGGTGGCCGCGTCGGCGAACGCTCGTCGGGCGGCGGGGTTGAGCCTGACGACGCGGCCCGAGCGGTCGACGACGAGGATGGGGTCGACGATGTCGTCGATAGCCGTGCGCTCCGCGGCCCGGACCGTCGTCGGGTCGCGCTCGAACATCTCGGCGCGTCCGAAGGCGTAAGCGTCGAGCGCGACGTGCGGGACGAACATGATGGGGGCGAGGTTGAGTTGTGGGACGGGACCGACACCGCCCGCCCACGCGAGGAGGGCGAGGCCCGGCGGGAGCGCGCTCACGGTGACGGCGGCCGTCTCGCGCCGATACAGCGGGCCGTAGTTGAGGAAGGTGTCGACGAGGAGGACGACGCCGGCGACGACGGCGAGCGTCGCCACGCCGATGAGGAGCGCGCCCAGCGGCTGGATGGCGTATCTGACGGTCGCGACGCCGAAGACGGGGGCGAGGCGAAACTGCGCCCACAGCAGGCCGTGGAGCGGATTGGTGACGACGAACAGGGTGGCGCCGACGCCGACGGCGAGAAACGAGCCGAGCGACCGGCCGGCGACGAGGCCGCCGCGCCCGGTGTACTGCAACGCGAAGGCGAGGAAGGTGAGGCCGGTCCAGACGATGCCGACCCACATGGCGAGTTCGAACGCGAGGCGAACGAAGGGGTCGAAAACGAGGAGGCCGACGCCGTAGGCGAGACACCACAGCGTCTGGGCGGCGAGGACGCCGAGAAACCAGCGCGCACCGGGGCGGCCCCGGTAGCGGAGGACGAACCACATGAGAGCGAGTGACCCGACGCCGGCGGCGAGCGACCCGACGGCGGGCCAGCCAGCGAGCGTCGCGGCGTCGACCATACGTGTGCGGCGGGGCGGGCGGTAATAGTGGTTGTCGTCGGTGACGAACCGACACCTACATTCGGCGCTCGCATCGAAACTCGTCCATGTACATCGGCCGTTTCATCGTCGTCGGGCCGGGTGTCGGCGCCTACCGCGTCTCCTCCCGGTCGTTCCCGAACCGACAGATAGTCGAGCGCGACGGCGCCCTGACCGTCACGCCCACGCCGGACGCGCCGGAGACGGACAATCCCTACATCGCGTACAACTGCGTCCGCGAGAGCGAGGGCCGGGCCGTCCTCGGCAACGGCTCCCACGTCGACCCGGTGACCGAGAAGTTGGACATGGGCTACCCCGCCCGCGACGCGCTGGCAACGGCGCTGCTGGCGCTGGACTACGAGAAAGACGACTACGACACGCCCCGAATCGCGGGCGTCATCGGGTCCGAGACGGCGACGGTGGGTATCGTCCGCCGCGACGCCCTGCTAATCGAGGAAGTGTCCGAACCGACCCTAGTCGCCACGTACGAGGAGGACCGCCCGCGCGCGTTCGACTTCGACGCGACGACGGCCGACGAGGCGGCGCGCGCGGCGTACGACGCCGACTTCGAACACGCCGTCTGTGCGGCGGGGGTCACCGTCGACGACGCGGTGCGGACGAGCATCGCGAACGACTGACGGCGGTCCACGACAGCCATAACTGCCGGGACCCGCAAGCGAGCCCATGCGACTGGGCGTTCTCTCCGACATCCACGGCAACCGAATCGCCCTCGATGCCGTACTCGACGATATGCCAGCCGTCGACGGACTGGTGTGTGCGGGCGACGTCGTGGGGTACAACCCGTGGCCCGCCGAGTGTGTCGCCGCGGTTCGCGAGCGCTCGATACCGACGGTGCTGGGCAATCACGACCGGGCGGTCGCTCGCGACGGCGGCGCTCACTTCAACGGCATGGCGAGAGCGGGGGTGGCACACGCCCGCGACGTCCTCGACGACGACGCGATGGCGTGGCTGGCCGACCTGCCGACGGAGCGTACCGTCGCAGACGGGCGGGTGAAACTCGTCCACGGCCATCCCGCGGACCCGGACCGCTACACCTACCCCGAGGAGTTCTCGGCGCGGATGCTCGACGGCGAGGACCTCCTCGTCACGGGCCACACCCACGTGCAGGGCCACCGCGTCTTCGATGGCGGCATCGTGATGAACCCGGGGAGTGTGGGCCAGCCCCGCGACGGCAATCCGAAGGCAGGGTACGCAGTCGTTGAGTTGGGCGACGGGTCGGGCGGTGACGCGGTGCGCGTCGAGGAGCGGCGAGTGGAGTACGACGTCGACGCCGTCGTCGACGCCGTCGAGGAGGCGGGGCTACCGAGGCGAATCGGGTCGCGGCTGCGGACGGGGCAGTAACGGAAAGAGCGGTCGGGCGTCAGATGGTCTGTTCTTGGACGATTTCGAGCGTCTCCTCGCGGTCCGACCAGTCGACGAAGATGGCGACGGAGGTGGCGGAGGTTATGAGGTCGTGGATGTTGATGCCGGCCTCGGAGACTGGCTGGACGATGTCGAGGATGATGCCGGGGCGGTTGGGGAGTTCGCCGCCGGTGACCCGGATGACGGCGAAGTCGTTCTCGACGGTGACCGAGGAGAGCGTCTCGTCTTCGACCACCTGTTCGTGGAGGATGAACTCGGCGTCCTCGGCCAAATCGGCGTTGACGTAGAAGGTGATGGAGTCCATCCCGCTGGCGACGGCGTCGATGTTGATATCCTCGCTCCGGAGCGCGTTCGTGAGGTCGGCGAGAATCCCGGGTCGGTTGCGGAGCGCGCGCCCGGCGACGGTGATGCAGGCGAGGGGTTCGTCCTGCATATCGATGAGGTTCTGGAACTGCCCCTCGATTTTCGTCCCGCCAGTCAGCAGGTCGCCGTGCTGATAGTGGACGACGCGGACGGTGAGGTCCTCGTCCTTGTAGGAGAGCGCACTCGGTGCGACCACCTCGGCACCGCGGAACGAGAGGTTCCGGAGTTCGTCGACGGTGATGTGGCCGACGTTGCGAGCACCCTCGACGACCCGCGGGTCGCCGGTCATGACGCCCTCGACGTCGGTCACGATGACCACCTCGTCGGCGTCCATGAACTTCCCGAGCATGACGGCGGTGGTGTCGCTGCCGCCGCGGCCGAGCGTCGTCACCTTGCCGTCGAGGGTCTGGGCGAGAAAGCCCGTGATGACGGGGACGACGGTGTCCATGTCGTCGGCGAGCGCCTCGGCGCGTTTCAGCGTCTCCTCGGCGTCGACTTCGCCGTACTCGTCGGTAATGATGGGCCACGCCTCGGTGCCGGGTTCGACGAACGTGGCGTTGACGCCGCGGGCGGCGAGCGCCGCCTTCAGCATCCGGACGCTGGTCCGCTCGCCCATGCTGACGATTTCGGCGCGGTCTGCGTCCCCGGCCTCGAACGTTATCTCTTCGAGGAGTTCGTCGGTCGTCGACCCCATCGCGCTGGCGACGATGGCGATTTCGTGTCCCTCTTCGACGGCCCTCGCGACGGTGTCGGCGGCGCGTTCGATTCGGTCGCCGCTACCGAGCGACGTGCCACCGAACTTCGCGACTACGCGCATCGTGGGCCCTCCGCGGAGTCGAACGCGTGTGCAGGCATGGCAGAGGGTAGCGAGAGGGACGGTAATAACTGTGTTCACTTGCCCACGTCGGGGCCGAGTCGAGGGGGACGGACGGGGATGGAGTGGGCACACGGAGCGAGCGTTTAAACGGCTGCCGTGAGTACGGCAGGTATGGAAGTGCGCGACGCGGTCGAGGCCGACGCCGACGCCCTCTCGGCCATCGCGGACGTGCCCGCGGACGTGATTCGGAATCTGGTTCACGACCGGACGGTCCGCATCGCGGAGCACGAGGTGACCGACGCCGGGCCGAACGCCGACGCTGGGGACGCCGAAGACGACGGCGACGTGGCCGGGTTCGTCAGTTTCGACGTCCGAGACGGGACGGTCCACGTGACACAGCTAGCGGGCACGGCAACGGCCTGTGAACACCTGCTCGGCGAACCCGTTCGCTTCGCCACCAGCGAGGGGATGACGGTCGAACTGCTCGCACTGGAAGACGACGACGCCGTCATCGAGGCGGCGACCGATGCCGGCTTCCGTCGCGACGGGCCGGGACCCCGGTTCGACGGGACGAAGACGGTTCGGTATCTGTTCGACCCGGCGACGGATTAGGCGAACTTCCGGAGGGTCAAATCGAGCGTGTCGAGGTCGATTATAGGAGCGAAGCCGACGTCGGGGTCGATGTTGACGCTTTTCTGGAACTCGGTCTGGGCCTGCCAGCAGCCGCTGTTGACCGAGAGGACGTTGTGATATTTCCCGTAGCCGAGTTTGTGGACGTGGCCCGTATGAAACACGTCCGGGACGTCTTCGATGACGAGATAGTCCTGCTCCTCGGGCGCCAGACGCATGTGACCGCCGTACTTCGGCGCGACGTGGCGTTTCTTCAGCAGGTGGTACATCGCGTGATGCGGGTCGTCGTAGCTCGCTTTCTCCTCGGGGAGTTCGGCGATGACTTCGTCGAGCGAGACGCCGTGATACATGAGTATCGAGACGCCCTCGATAGTGACGGTGGCGGGGTTGCCGACGATTCGCGGGTCGTGGGCGGACATGATATTGCGGAGTTCCTCGTCGAATCCCGGTTGCGGTTCGGCGAGGCGAACGGCGTCGTGGTTCCCCGGAATCATGACGATATCGAGGTCGCCGGGCACCTCCTTCAGATACTCCGAGAAGCGCTCGTACTGGTCGTAGATGTCGACGATGTCGAGTTCCTCGTCCTGGTCGGGGTAGACGCCGACGCCCTCGACCATGTCGCCGGCGATGAGCAGGTACTCGATGGCCTCGGCCTCGTCCGTGTGAAGCCAGTCGGCGAAGCGATGCCACGCGTCGGCCATGAACTCCTGACTCCCGACGTGGACGTCGGAGATGAGCGCCGCCTGCACGTGCCGGTCGGCGGTACTCGGCTCGTACGTCCGCGGCACGTCGGGGAAGTGGAGCGCGTCGACGAAGACGATGCCCGCGTCGTCTGCGAGTGTCCCTTCGACGGCGACACACTCGTCGAGGAGGAGTTCGTCGACGAGGCCGGCGATGTCGCGGTCCTTGGTAATCAGACAGGGGAAGGTGCCGGTCGTGTCTTCGAGTTCGACAATCCAGTGGCCGTTGGCCGAGGAGCGAACGTCGTTCACCAGCCCTATCATCGCCACGTCGCTCCCACCGGCCATGTCCGCGACGGCCGACGTGGGGCGGTGGTTCACCCGACCCCGAAGCTGTCCCGAGAGTTTCTCGTACCGGTCGCGGAAGACGGAGACGAAATCGCCGTACTCGCCGGTCCCCGTACTTCGTCCGGTCACGTCGCCGACGATGTCGATGGGGTCGGGCGGGGCGCCCTCACTGGTAGCGTCGGTTCGCGTCCACGACGACGAATTCGACCCCTCCGTTTCAACTGGAGCGTCTTCGGACCGAGTTTCCGTCTGAGAGGTGGGGTCTGGAGTTGAAACAGAGGGGTGTTCGTTGGGGGTATCTGGGGAGGATGTGCTGGGGGTGTCGGCGGAGGAAGTGGCGTCGGCAGTCGTCGCCTCGGCGGTCGGTGTCGACTGCGTCTCGGTCGGCGAGTCGTCGGCGGTCGCATCGGCGGCCGTCGCGCCGTCGGCTCGCTCCACGGCCGACCGAGCGTGGGCGGCGGTGAGGCGAAGGGCGTCGTCCGGCGCCGCCTCGACGGCGGCGTCGAGTGCGGTCGCCGGGTCGGTAGCACCCGCGAGCAGCGTCACGGCCTCGCGCTCGGCGTTGTAGCCGCGGCGAGCGAGTTCGCGGACGATTCGTGCGGGCGTCTCCAGAGGCACAGGAAAGCCACGGCAGGTGCGGGCAAAAGCGTGCCGGAAGTCCAGAACCTTCAACTCCGGTCGCAGTAACAGTCCACTGATGAGTCCCGACGACGGTCCACGCCCTCCAGACGAACCCCAGTCGGGTGAGGTGACGCCCGAATCGAGCGACGAACGGAGCGGGGCGGGGGACAGCCCACGTGACGACAGGAGCGAGTCGGCTGGACCGCCCCGCGACGAGGACGGGGACTCGGCCGGACCGATTCGTCGGATTGCGACGGCGACCAGCGGCCCGCTGCTGGTCATCCGGGAGACGACCCTGAGCGTCGGCGCCGTCGTCGCCGTCGGCCTCCTCCTCTTTGCCATCAGCGGCGTGTGGCCCCCGATGGTCGCCGTCGAGAGCGGGAGCATGGAGCCGCACATGGAGAAAGGCGACCTAGTGTTTATCACCGACACCGACCGCTTCGCCCCCGACGCCGCCGTGAACGACACCGGCGTCGTCACTCACGAAACCGGGTCGGAGGTCGGATATCGGAAGTTCGGCGGCTACGGGTCGGTCGTCGTCTACGACGACCCGGGGAGCGGCGGGCCGCCCGTCATCCACCGCGCCCGGTTCTGGGTCGACGCGGGCGAGAACTGGTACGACCGGGCCGACCCGGACCACATCAGCGCCGATAGCTGTGAGAGCCTGCCGAACTGCCCGGCGCCACACGCCGGATTCGTGACGAAAGGCGACGCCAACGGACAGTACGACCAAGTGAACGGAATCAGCGACCCCGTCAAACCCGAGTGGATAGTCGGCACCGCGCGGGTCCGCATCCCGTATCTCGGATGGGTGCGGCTCGGCGTCTCGAGTCTCGTCGTCGACGGGACGCACCTCGGTCAGCCGGGCATCGTCGGACCGGGCGTCGTTAGCCCGGATGTCGCCGGGCCGGGAGCCTCTGGACCGGGCGTTGCTGGACCGGGAATCGCCGAGACAGGAGCCGCCGAGCTGAGAGCCACTCCGGCGACGGCCCAGCCGGTCGCGCCGACGAGTTCGTAGTCAGCTCGACACGAAAGGGAGGGGTCAGTTGTCGAACCGCGCCTGCACGAAGGGCTGGGCGTTCTCGATATCGCCGAGTCGCGAATCCGAGAGAAGGACGGCTTCCGTCTCCTCGACGGGAACCGAGAGGCTGATTTCTTTCGTCCGCCCGTACCGTCCCTTGCTCACGACGACGGCGTTGACGATTCCGAGCATGTCGAGTTCCGAGATGAGGTCGGTGACCCGGCGCTGGGTGAGCACGTCGGCGTCGATTTCCTCACACAGGCGTTTGTAGATGTTGTACACCTCGCCCGTGTTGATGTTGTGGACGCCGTTTTTCTCGAGGAGGATGATGGCGAAGAGGACGATTTTCGACTGGGTGGGTAGGGTGCGTACCACCTCGACGACCCGGTCGAGTTCGATTTTGTCTTGGGCCTGTCGGACGTGGTCCTCGGCGACGGTGTCGGCCTGCCCGCGCTCCGCGAGTTCGCCGGCGGTCCGGAGCAAGTCGAGCGCGCGGCGGGCGTCGCCGTGTTCCTGTGCGGCGAAGGCGGCACAGAGCGGGATGACGTCCTCGGTGAGCGCGCCCCGTTTGAACGCCACGTCGGCGCGGTGTTGGAGGATGTCCCGAAGTTGGTTGGCGTCGTAGGGCGGGAAGACGATTTCCTCCTCGCCGAGACTCGACTTGACGCGAGGGTCGAGGAAGTCGGTGAACTTCAGGTCGTTCGAGATGCCCATAATCGAGATGCGGGAGTTGTCGAGTTCGGAGTTCATCCGCGAGAGGTTGTAGAGGGTGTCGTCGCCCGACTTCTCGACGAGTTTGTCGATTTCGTCGAGCATGATGACGACCACGCGCTCGTGGTAGTCGACGGCTTCGAAGAAGGAACTGTAGACGCGGTCGGTCGGCCACCCCGTCATGGGCACCGGCTCCATCTCCTCGCGGTCCGCTTCGAGCGACTCGATTCGGTCGTCGACGTCGTCGAGCGAGTCGAACTCGGTGTCTTCGGGCGTGTCGTCGCCGTTCGCGACGTCCGAGCGGAGCGCGCGCAGGTCGTCGAGTCGCCCGTCGATGACGTCTTGGTTCTTCTCGATGAACTTGTTTGCGAGTTGTGCGAGCACGCGATACTGCGTGTCGGTCACTTCGCAGTTGATGTACTCGACTTCGCAGGGAACGTCGTACTTCTGGGAGGTGGATTCGAGCTCCTTACTGACGAACTTCGCGCTCGCCGTCTTCCCCGTCCCCGTCTTCCCGTAGATTAGGATGTTCGACGGCGTGTCGCCCCGGAGCGCCGAGACGAGAATCGTCGCCATCTGGTTGATTTGCTCGTTGCGGTGGGGGAGTTCGTGTGGCGTGTACGACGGGCGAAGCACTTCCTTGTTCTCGAAAATCGGCTCGCCAGAGAGCAGGTCGTCGAACAGCCCCTGACTGTCGTCCTCGTCGTCCAGAACGTCGTCGATATCGACGTCACGGGAGATGTCAGTCGCCCGGTCGCGCGCGGGAGCGCCGTGAATATCGGCGTCGTCAGAGCCACCGGCGTCGGCGCGGTCGTCAGGCGATGTATCGTTCGAATCCATTCGTTGAACCCCGTCGTTTCAGGTGGAAGACGCGCCGCGGGACCAGGTAACGCGATTGCCCCCTCCCCTGGTACCGTATCAACGCGTCCAGATGATCCAGAGGAAACAGAGGGGCAGGTGGTAGAAAAACCTTCCCCTCGGGGCCGAACGGGCGGACGGTCGGCCGTCGAAGCCGGGCGGAACGGAGAGCGACGGCACGCACCACCAGTGAGGAGGCAGTCGCACTTGACCTCCCGACCCGCGAGGTGGGCCATCCACGTTACCACGACACACCCGACCCCCCCACCCCTTCGTTTCGGGTGGAACGGCTGAGAGGCGGGGGAGGGGGTCGGACGACTGCTCTAGAGAGGGAAAGCTATAATATACAACGCAATAAACAATATCCGTACTGCAGAAGAAAACCTTATTTCGGTAGTCGTGGGTAGGGAATATACCGCCGACCGCGCGTGGTGACCGCCCGCCCACCACCCCGATGTCCGGTTCCACCCGAAACGAAGGGGTGGGGGGCTACCGATGAGGGATGTTGTCACACGACGTGTGGGGGCCGTCGGTTCACGTCCGCACTTTCACCGGTTCGGCGGCGTGCCGACACCGCGTCGCCCGACCCGCGAACCCCTCCGTTTCGACTCGACGCCGCCGGGTACTGACAGGTCCCTTATGGTTGTCTGACGCACACTTAAGTGAACGGCGTAACCTTCATCCCGCATACGCTCCTCTCGCGGCGATAAACGGGAGGTGCGGGAGGATAGGATGGGACTGCTCACAGGACTCAGAGACAGCATCGGACGAGTTACAGAACGTCTGTTCTCGGCCAGTGACCCGAAGCGCATCGGGATATATGGCCCGCCGAACGCCGGGAAGACCACGCTCGCGAACCGTATCGCGCGCGACTGGACGGGTGACGCCATCGGCCCGGAGAGCCACGTCCCCCACGAAACCCGCCGTGCACGGCGCAAGGAGAACGTCGAAATCGAACGCGACGGCCGCACCGTCACTATCGACATCGTCGACACGCCGGGGGTCACGACGAAAGTCGACTACAAGGAGTTCCTCGAACACGACATCGAGGAGGAGGACGCTGTCCGGCGCTCGCGCGAGGCGACGGAGGGCGTCGCCGAGGCCATGCATTGGCTCCGCGAGGACGTCGACGGCGTCATCTACGTCCTCGACAGCACCGAGGATCCGTTCACGCAGGTGAACACGATGCTCATCGGCATCATCGAGAGCCAAGACCTCCCGGTGCTCATCCTCGCCAACAAGACGGACCTCGAGGATTCGAACATCAAGCGCATCGAGAACGCCTTCCCACAGCACCAGACGATTCCGTTGTCGGCGCTCGAAGGAGACAACATGGACGAAGTGTATGACAAAATCGCGGAGTACTTCGGGTGATGGAGATGCCTGAAGCAACCCCGACAGACGTCGACGGCGTGCAGATTGACCTCATCAGCGGCGCCCGGATGGAGGACCTCGCGAGCATGGAGAAGATTCGGCTCATCCTCGACGGCGTCCGCGACGGCAACATCGTCATCTTGGAGGAGGGACTCTCTCCCGACGAGGAGTCGAAACTCATCGAGGTGACGATGACCGAAATCAGCCCCGACGAGTTCAACGGCATCGAAATCGAGACCTACCCCCGGTCGGAAACCGCGGACCGGAGCTTCCTCGACCGCCTCATGGGTCGCGAGTCGACGAAGAAACTCACGGTCATCGGCCCGGCCAACCAGATTCAGACGCTCCACAAGGACGAGAACCTCATCAGCGCGCTCGTGTCGCGCAAATAGACTATGCCCCACCAGTGTACGAACTGCGAACGGGAGTTCCCCGACGGCTCCAAGGAGATGCTCTCGGGGTGCCCCGAGTGCGGGGGGAACAAGTTCCAGTTCAAACCCGATTCAGCGACGGCCACGCCGACGCTTGACGACCCGCCGACCACGTCCCCGGCTACCGATTCGGCCGACACGTCGACGACGGAGGCAGACCGGTCGTCGCCCCCCGCGGACCAGTCGTCGTCCTCGAACCGGACGCCGTGGCCCGACACCGCCAAACCCTCGGATTCGTCCGACGACGCCACGACGGCCGACGCCGCAAGTGCGTCCACGGACACTCCGAGTACGTCCACCGACGCGGACTACATCGAGGCCGAATCCGACCCGAGCGTCCTCGACAACTCCGAGGATACGGCGCAGGCGGACGCGCGCCGTGACGTCGTGACCAGCGACGAACTCGACGACGCGTCCTCGCCGCCACCCTCTGCGTCCGACGCTGCGCGGACCATCCCGCCGGACTCGGAGACGGACGCCGCACCCGGCATCGAGGACCTGCGCGCCGAACTCAACGACCAGTTCGAGAGCATCAAAATCCTCGAACCGGGCCAGTACGAACTCAACCTGATGGAGCTGTATGACCGACAGGAGTGCATCATCTCGCTGCAGGAGGACGGTCACTACGTCATCGAAGTCGCGGACACGTGGCGCGACGACACGTAACCTCTTTTACCCTCCCGCCGATTGTCGGTAGTCGTCACGTTCGGGCGCGTCGCGTGCCCGACCCGCTCTCTCGTCGCATCTCTCTGACGCTCCCAGCGCCACTCCAAGACCCCTTCGATTCTAGTGCAACTTACACGAAACCGTGGCACTCAATATCCCACGGTGACGTTTCCCGTGGACCCGAAACGTCGGTGACGTGCCCACTGGCACCCTCACAGCACCAGTCGAGTGCAACGTTTATGCGACGTCGCTCCGAGATGTAGGTATGAGTCAGCCGACGAAAGTCGTACTCGGAACGGTGGGTGTCTCGGCGGTCCTCGCGGCCGCGCTCGCACTCGGAATCCTCCTCGCTTGATGTTCGAGCGACGACCCATTTCGGGTGACCTCGAAGCGGTCCGCGCCGAGCACGCACCCGACGCGCTCGTTCTCGACGTCGACAGCGACTTCGCGACCCTGCCGCCGGCGGCGGCGGAGGACCTCGGGCTACTGGTCGACGCCTTTGACCCCGCGGCCTACGCCACCGAGTGGGTCCCCGAAGACGCTCCGGAACCGCTCCATCGCTACGCGGGGTCGGATTTCACGATTGGACTGCCGGGCGACGGAACCGTCACGTGGACCCGACAGACCGACCCGCCCATCGTCTTCTGTAAGGCGCGTGCGGAGGGCACGCCCGACGCCTTCCTCGACTTTCTGCTCGCGGAGGCGTTGGTTCAGGTCGGCCTCGACGTCCCCGAGTCCTTCCTCCCGTTTTTCGGCGACCGGTACCCCGACCTCGATGCGGCGATTCCGCTCGACCCTGCCGCGACCTATCAGATTGCCGCCGCGCTGTACGACGCGTGGCTGGGGCTGCAGACACGCCCGATTTTCGAGGCGTGGGCCGAGGAGCGTCCCGACCTGCACGCGGCGTGGGTCGACGCCGGCGACCGGCTCCGCGACCGCGTCGACGGCCTGCCCGGCGCCATCGCTCGCGACGAAACGGAGTTTTCGGACGCCACGGAACTCGCCTGCGCCGCCATCAAACACGGACTCGACCTGCCGGCGCCCTTCGCCGCACTCGATACGTCGGCGTACGTCGATTACGGCGCCGACTACGCGGTGCAGTGGGCGAGCAAGACGTTCGAGTAGTTACGCCGTGTCGAAGTCGGCGGTCACGCCGCCGTCGACGCCGAGGTCGAGGACGCCGTCGAACAGGTCGCGAAAGCGGTCGAGCGTCTCTTCGTCGTGAACCTCTTTCGAGAGGTGGAACAGACCGACGGCGTCGTACTCGTCGAGTAGGTCGAGCAGTCGCTCCGTCGCTTCATACACTCGTTCGTCGTCGGCGTAGTACGCCATCTCGGTGAGCGAGTCGACGCTCACGCGGCGCTTGCCGGTGTGGGAGTCGAGGAACTCCTCGGTCTTGGCGACGATACCGTCCAAGTCGTCCGGGGACGCGACGTAGTGGACGCGGTCGGAGGGGCGTCGGGAGTAGCCCCGCTCGACCGAGAGCGTATCGAGGATGTCGGCGCGTGACTCGTCGACGTCGTAGTGTTCGAGTTTCTGCTCCACCTCGCGGGCGGTGGTTCGGGTCGAGATGACGAGGAAGTTGTCGGTGTCGGTCTTCAGGAAATCGGTGTCGATGCGGTCTGTCTCGCCGATGCTCGGGTGCAACAAGAGCACACCCGTCCCGCCGGGGATGGTTTCCGGCGCACCGTCGATGGCGAGCGTGTAATCCATACCCGTCCCTCCGACCGGACGGACTTAAGACTGCGGGTGGAGATGACAGGACGGCAATTCGTCGCCTCAGAACAGCGAGTCGGCAGTCGCGGCGCCGACGACGCTGAAGACGGCGCCGACGCTCACCGCTTTGACCGTCACTTCCATTGACCGCACTGCGACCCTGACCCCCAGCGCACCCACCGTCTCGCCGCCGGGCGCGTCCGCGAGGAACGTACTCGGCGCGTTGAACGCGAGTGCGAGGACGAGCACCGAGCAGTAGGAGACGAGGACGAGCGAGACGAACCGAACCGGAACCCCGCCCACCTCCGTCTCGGCGTCCGGGTCGCGGTCGTCGGCCTTGTAGAGCGCCCCGTAGCCGATGCCGAAGACGATACAGGCGGTCACGAGCGTCTGCACCCACGACATGCTCGCCGCCAGCGTCCACACCTCCTCGGTGACGACGAACGGCCCTGCGAGGAGGAAGCCGCCGACGATTTGCTGTGCGGTGTCCGCCAGTCTGAACCGGCGACTCGCTCCGACCATACCGAATCCGCGAGAGCCGGGACCGTAAAGCCGCGTGATTGCTCTCGGTCGTGGACAACCGTTTTGTCCGCGCCCGTCGCATCTCGATTCGTGACGCTCGACCGTCGATACGTGCTGGGCGCGCTTTTCGGCCTGCTGGCGCTGACAGCGGCCGTGTTGCTCGCGGGCGTCCTCGCGACGGTCTTTTTCGCCGTCACCGTCGCGTACCTCCTTGTCCCGCTCCGGGAGGAACTCACCCGGCGCGGCCTCTCGCCGTGGCGGGCGAGTCTCGTCTCGACGGCGACGGCTGTCATCGCCGTCTCCCTTCTCGCGCTCCCACTCGCCGTCGTCGTCGTGGGGCGACTGGACGCCATCATCGCCTTTCTCGCCGCGCTCCCGCCGACGGTGTCCGTCGAGTTGTACGGCTTCTCCGCGACGGTCACGCTCGCAGACGCGCGGTCCGTGGCCGTCGCCTTCGGCCGGCAACTCGCCCGCACCTCGGTTCTCGCCGCGCCCGTCCTCGGCCTCAAACTCACCGTGTTCGTGATGGTCGTGTTCGCGCTTCTCTCGCGGACCGCCGAGACGCACCGGGCGATGATAGCCGTCGTCCCGCACGGATACCGCGACGTCGTTCGGTCGCTGGCTCAGCGCGCCCGCTCGACTCTCTTTGCCATCTACGTCCTGCAGGCGGCGACTGCCGTCGGCACCTTCGTCGTCGCGCTGGTGCTCTTTTTCCTTCTGGGCTACCCCTACTACCTCACGCTGGCGGTCCTCTCGGCCATCCTGCAGTTTCTCCCGGTCGTCGGCCCGTCGCTTCTCATCGGGCTGCTCGCGGTGGCGCATCTGGTCGTCGGCGACCCCGCGCAGGCCGCTCTCGTCGCGGTCCTCGGCGGCTTCTTCGTGGCGTGGCTCCCCGACGTCGTCATTCGCCCCCGTCTCGCCCGCGAGACGGCAGACCTCCCCGGAAGTCTCTACTTCGTCGGCTTCGTCGGCGGGTTACTGACGCTCGGCCCCGTCGGCATCATCGCCGGGCCGCTGGCCGTCGCTCTCGTCATCGAGATGGGTGGGATTCTCTCGACGGAACTCAATCAGGTGTCCGTCGAAGACGACTGATTACTCCTCGCTCGTCTCCAGCGGGCCATTCCGCTCTTTCCACTCCGTGAGACTCCCCTCGTAGAAGTCGACTCGTTCGTAGCCGAGGTGTTTGAGGACGACGAACGTGTGGCTGATGCGCCGGGCGGTGTTGCAGTAGAGGATGACCCGGCGGTCGGGCGTGATACCGCGGTCGGCCAGCAGCGACTCGAGTTCGGCGTCGGGTTTCAGCCCTCGACTCTCGGTGTCGACGAGTTCCCGCCAGTCGAGTTGAATAGCGCCCGGCAGATGGCCGGCCGCGTACTCCTCGGGTTCGCGGGTGTCGACGATGACGGCGTCGGTGTCGAGCGCCGCTTCGACCGTCTCGAAATCGACCAGTGGCGACGCCGCCGGCTCTCGGACCTCGTAGGTCACGGGCGGGGGCGACGGCTCGTCGGTCGTCGTCTCGTGTCCCCGATTCCACGCGCTGAAGTCGCCGTCGAGGAGGTGGACGTCGCGGTGGCCGTACAGCAACGCGGTGACGAGAAACCGGGCGGCGAACACCCCGTGTTCGTCGTCGTACGCGACGAGTCGGTCGTCGGAACTGATGCCAGCCTCCTCCATCAGCGTCGTCCAGCGCTCCGCGCCGGGGAGCATCCCCGCGTCGCCCTCGCTGCTCCGGAAGCGGTCGAACGGGACGTTGACCGCGCCCGGCACGTGCCCGATGCCGTCGAACTCCCACGCGTCGCGCACGTCGACCACGCGGACGTCGTCCAGATGCGCCGCGAGCCAGTCGACCGACACGACGATGTCTTCGGTCATGGCCGACCGTACGGTTGCGCGGACTTTAGTGACGCCGTTTCGCTCCCCGTCCCGTTCGGGGACAATATTTGCCGGATGTTTGTCATCTGGCGCCGACTTGACTGTGGGAAGCGCCGGGAGCGACGGGTCCGCACCGGATGTTGTGGCAAAAATATCCGGTTCGAAGGAGGATTGGCCGTGTCTGCCGTTGGTGTGACTGTTATAGGGCCGGGTGTCGTATGGGCTGTTGCTATGTCAGATTCAGCGTACGCGAAGGACGTCCTCGTTTCCGCGGACTGGGTGGAGAGCCACCTTGAGGACTTCCAGAGCGACGACACGGACTATCGCCTCGTAGAGGTCGACGTCGACACCGAGGCCTACGACGAGGGGCACGCGCCCGGCGCCATCGGCTTCAACTGGGAGACGCAACTGCAGGACCAGACGACTCGGGACATCCTCACGAAAGAGGACTTCGAGAACCTGCTGGGCAGTCACGGCATCACCGAGGACTCGACGGTCGTCCTCTACGGTGACAACTCCAACTGGTTTGCGGCCTACACCTACTGGCAGTTCAAGTACTACGGTCACGACGACGTCCGCCTGATGGACGGTGGCCGGGACTACTGGCTCGAAAACGACTACCCGCTCAGCGAGGAGGTTCCGGACTTCTCGGTCGTCGACTACGAAGCCTCCGGCCCGCGCGAGAGCATCCGCGCGTACCGAGAGGACGTGGAGAACGCCATCGACCGCGGCCTGCCGCTCGTCGACGTCCGCTCGCCCGAGGAGTTCACGGGCGAGATTCTCGCACCCCCGGGACTGCAGGAGACCGCCCAGCGCGGCGGCCACATCCCCGGCGCGAAGAACATCTCGTGGGCTGCCGTCACCAACGACGACGGGACCTTCAAGAGCCGCGACGAAATCGCACAGCTCTACGCCGAGGAAGGCATCGACGGCGAGGGCACCACCGTCGCCTACTGCCGCATCGGCGAGCGCTCGTCGGTCGCGTGGTTCGCGCTTCACGAACTCCTCGGCTACGAGGACACCATCAACTACGACGGTTCCTGGACTGAGTGGGGTAATCTCGTCGGCGTCCCCATCGAGAAGGGCGAAGCCGAGTAACGCGAGGCTTCGAATCGAGCGGGGAGGTACGACCCGCGAGAAAGGCGAGGCGGAGTAACGCGACGCCTCGTAGCGGAGCGGCGAGCGGTAGCGAGCCGCGAAGCGGAACCCATTTTTTCGACCACGCCGCCCAGCCACGCGTCCCGATGCATACAAACGAGGGGCTGCCGTACCGCGGAGCATGAACGGGACGACGCTCGTCGACACGCTGACTGACGACTTGGAGACGGAGCTTTCGCGACTCGGCTCCTCGAAGTGGCTCTATGCCCTGACCGACGGCGACATGACCGGCGAGGCGATTCGCACCGCGGCGGCAAGCGACGCCGCGGCGGCCGCGGAGACGTTCGCCGACTGGGAGGGCACCGACGACACCGCGCCGCTGTTCGAGGCGCTCGCGGCCGACGCCGCCGACCGGCGCGACGCTCTCGATGCCGACAGCGAGGCTACCGACCGCGAGACGTACGATGTGCTCGCGGCGTTCGACGACCCAATCGAGCGCGTCGGCGGGGCGCTGGGCTACGCGCTCGTGGTCGACCGGACGCTCGGACAGATGGTCGGGTTCTTCGTCGGCGACGCCGACCCGTCGACGGCCAACGACTTCCGCGGCTTCCGCGACGACCACGACGCCGTTCAGGAGCAGGTCGTCGACACGCTCGATACGCTCTGTACCGACGACGACGCGTGGGACCGGGCCGAAGCCGCGGCCACGGCCGTCATCGAGGCGACGTACGACGACTACGTCGAAACGCTCGAATCGATGGGCGTCCAGCCGAAAAACGTCTGCTGAGAGGCGCTCAGCGGTCTATCTCCACCCGAAGCGAGGGGGTTCGAGAACGGCTCACACACCCTCGATAGTTTCTCGGTAGGCGGTGATGGCCGACATCGCCTCGTCGATGTGGTCGGCGACCGCCTCGTCGGCCTCCGATTGTATCTCTCGGAGCGCGTTCTCGTGGCGCGCCAGACGGCCGTGGTCTGCGCCCGACTCGGCCAGTTTCTCGAACTGCTCGGCCTGTTTCGCGAGTCGGTCGGCCGCCTCGCCCGTCGCCAGTTCCGTCGCCGCGCGCAGCGCTTCGGTCGCTCGTTCGAGTTGCTCGTGTCCCATACTCGGGGGTACGCACGGGGGGGTCTAAGTTCCTGCTCACTCGTAGCCGGCCAAGCGAATCCGTCAAGTCCTTCGAGCGACGATACGTGGGCGTGAGCGACGCGAACTCGGGTCCGCTCCAGCCGGACCGTCCCGACGCCGACCGACCGTTTCGGGTCGACGCCCCCTTCGACCCGGCGGGCGACCAGCCCGACGCCATCGAGGAACTCGTCGCTGGGTACGAGAGCGGGATGGACGTCCAGACGCTTCTCGGCGTGACCGGCTCGGGCAAGACCAACACCGTCTCGTGGGTTATCGAAGAACTCCAGCAGCCGACGCTGGTCATCGCCCACAACAAGACGCTCGCGGCCCAGCTGTACGAGGAGTTTCGTAACCTGTTTCCGGACAACGCCGTCGAGTACTTCGTCTCCTACTACGACTACTACCAGCCCGAGGCGTACGTCGAACAGACGGACACGTTCATCGACAAGGACGCCTCCATCAACGACGAAATCGACCGGCTGCGCCACTCGGCCACCCGGTCGCTGCTGACCCGTAACGACGTCATCGTCGTCGCGAGCGTCTCCGCCATCTACGGGCTGGGCGACCCCGCCAACTACGTCGACATGGCGCTGCGCCTCGAACAGGGGCAGGAAATCGGACGCGACGACCTGCTCGCGCGCTTGGTCGACCTCAACTACGACCGCAACGACGTGGACTTCACGCAGGGTACCTTCCGCGTCCGCGGCGACACCGTCGAAGTGTTTCCGATGTACGGCCGCTACGCCGTCCGCGTGGAGTTCTGGGGCGACGAAATCGACCGCCTGACGAAACTCGACCCGCTGGAGGGCGAGGTAAAGAGTCAGGAACCCGCCGTCCTCGTCCACCCGGCGGAACACTACTCCATCCCCGAGGACCGACTGGAGAACGCCATCGACGAAATCGAGAGCCTGATGCACGACCGGGTGAGTCACTTCGAGCGACAGGGCGATTTGGTCGCCGCCCAGCGAATCGAGGAACGCACCACTTTCGACATCGAGATGCTTCGGGAGACGGGCTACTGCTCGAGCATCGAGAACTACTCCGTCCACCTCTCGGACCGCGACTCCGGCGAGGCGCCCTACACTCTCTTGGATTATTTCCCCGACGACTTCCTGACGGTCATCGACGAGTCCCACCAAACCCTGCCCCAGATTAAGGGCCAGTACGAGGGCGACAAATCGCGCAAGGATTCGCTGGTCGAGAACGGCTTCCGTCTCCCCACCGCCTACGACAACCGACCACTCACGTTCGAGGAGTTCGAGGATAAGACCGACCGCACGCTCTACGTCTCGGCGACGCCGGGCGACTACGAGCGAGAGCGCTCGGAGCAGGTCGTCGAGCAAATCGTTCGACCCACGCATCTCGTCGACCCCGAAATCGAGGTGGCGGACGCGACGGGCCAGATTGACGACCTCGTCGACCGCATCGACGAGCGCATCAACCGCGAGTCACAGACGGCGAGCGAAGACGGCAAGGCCGACGGTGAGCGTGTCCTCGTCACGACGCTCACAAAGCGCATGGCCGAGGACCTGACGGAGTATCTCTCCGAGGCGGGCATCGCCGTCGAGTACATGCACGACGAGACGGACACGCTGGAGCGACACGAACTCATCCGCGGCCTGCGTCTCGGCGAGTTCGACGTCCTCGTCGGCATCAACCTCCTCCGCGAGGGGCTGGACATCCCCGAGGTGTCGCTGGTCGCCATCCTCGACGCCGACCAGACGGGCTTTCTCCGCTCGGAGACCACGCTCGTCCAGACGATGGGGCGGGCGGCGCGCAACGTCAACGGCGAGGTGGTGCTCTACGCCGACGAGATGACCGACGCCATGGAGTCGGCTATCGAGGAGACGCGCCGCCGCCGCGAGATTCAGCAGGCGTTCAACGAGGACCACGGCCACGAACCGACGACCATCGAGAAGGCCGTGGGCGAGACGAACCTGCCCGGTAGCGAGACGGACACCTCGGGCGTCACCGGCGACGCCCCCGCGGACGAGGCCGAGGCCCGCGAGCGCATCGACGCGCTCGAAGACCGCATGCAGGCCGCCGCCGACAATCTGGAGTTCGAACTCGCCGCCGACATCCGTGACCGAATCCGGAGTCTCCGCGAGGAGTTCGACTTCGACACCGAGGACGACGGCGTTGCCCCCGAACTCGACTCCGAGTTTTGAACGCGGCTCGCTCTACGTTGCCGAAAATTATCACCAACGTTTATTACTGCGTCGCCCGTGGCACTACGTGTCACGGATGAGCCACGAAACCGACCCTCGTCTTCGTGGAGACCCTGCTCCCGAAGACCCGACGTCGAACAGCCTTCTCGGCCGCCTCGCGACCCATCTCGCCGAGTGGCCGCGACGGTATATCGAGCAACAGGTCGAGGCGCTCGACCCCGAACGCTGAGTATCTTTTTTCCCGATTCAGCCCAGCCCTGCCGCCATCAGGAAGAGCGCAATCGAGATGATGCCGAACAGCCCCGCGACGAAGCGCTTGATTGTTCGCGTGCTGAGCGCGTTCGAGACGTAGGGCGCAATCTGGCCGCCCGTCACCGTCGCCGGGACGGTGAACACGACCATGTTCCACGGCGTCGAGGCGAGACTGAGCGAGTGGCCGCCGACGAGGCCGCCGCCGAAGACGTGGACGAGCGACGCGAGAATCGCCGTCAGCGCGACGACGATGTGGTTCGTTCCGATGGCAATTCGGACGGGGACTTTCGTCCCCAGCATCGAGATGAGGCCGAGTTCGCCGATGCCGAAGCCGGCGAGTCCTTGGAAGGTGCCGCCGATGCTGTAGTTCGTCGCCCGTCGCAGGTAGCCACCGCGGGTGTAGCTGTAGTCGTCGCCGCCGCGGTCGACGCGCGTAACCGTCCCCTCGTCGTCGGTGCGGACGCCCGCCGGACCGAGTTTACCGCTGTCGTTGGGGAGGTTCGAAGCCGTCGTTCCGCCGTCGGCCGTCGCGCCCTCGCTGTCGCCGCTGTGGTCGAGGTTGGTCTTGAACAGCAGATACGCGGCGGCGAGAAGCGCGATGGCGAGCAACGCGTGGAAGACCGGTTCGGGGATGATAAAGGAGAGCAGCGCGCCGCCGACGACGAAAGGTATCGACCCGCCGACGAGTGTCAGCGCCAGTCGGCGGTCGACGAGGCCGTACTGGATGAACGCGACGGACGAACTCGACAGGCCGAAGGCCTCGCTGATGAGGCCCACCTTCACTATCGTCGCCGGGTCGAGTGGCTGTGCGAACAGCGGGTAGATGAAAATCAGGAAGGGGACGAATATCGCCGACCCGCTGATTCCAACCGTGTTCACGATGGTCGCGCCCGTCAGGAACGCCGGGAAGAGCCACCAGTACTCCAGCCAGTACTCGGTCCCCGCGTCGCTCGGCGTCGGCGCGGCGAGGACCACACCGACGATGAAGATAATCGGCGCCGCGAACACGAAGACGTGTTGATACTTCAGGAAAAGCTTCTGGACGCGGCTGTATGACGTAGAACTCATCGATACGTGGCTCAGTTCGGGGTCGTGTACACGCCCGCTCGCACCGACGGGTGCGGCGCCACGTGGAAGGACTGTCGATTCGACTCGATGGACAACGCACCTGCCGCGTCGCGACTCATTCTCGGCCTGCCCGTAGCGCACTACGTGTAAAAAGGCTTGATGTTCGATTGCTGCATGGGGGGCTGACACACGCGTCTGTCGGCCGAACGGCCGCTACCCTTTTGCGCCGTCGCGACACAGGTTCGACCATGAACCGTGCCGCCATCGACGTCGAGGACCTGCTGAAAGTGGTCCTTCTGCTCGTCATCGTGTGGCTCGCGCTCGAAATCGTCGGGGAGGTGTTCGGTATCGTCCTCGGCTTCTTCGGCTTCATCGGGCCCGTCATCGGCCTCCTCGTCGCCCTTCTCATCCTTCTCTGGCTGTTCGACTGGCTCTAGCCACGCAACGCTCTTGCCGGCCGCGCGCGAATATACGGTGTGTACAGCCTCAACGTTCCCGTTCCGGGCACCGTCGAACGCCTCGCCTCGGAACTCCATCCCCACCTCGTGGCGTTCGACAAGGTTCGCGAGCGTCACTCGCTGGTCTGTAAGCGCTTCGACGTCGACGAGACTGGCTACGACCACCTGCGCGAACGGCTCCGAGTTGCGCTCTCGCCCACCCCGGCTTTCGAGGTGCGTATCACCGGCATCGACGCCTTCGAGACGCCAATCCGTGGCCCGGCCCCCGTCGTCTATCTCGACGTCGAGAGCCCCGGTCTCTACGACCTGCATCACCGAATCGTCGAGGAGTTCGGCGTCGTCGACGAGGAGTTGGAAGGCCCGGGCTACACCCCGCACGTCACGCTCGCTCGCGGTGGCAACGTTGCGGACGTGGACCGCCTTCGCGAACTCGACATCGACCCCGTGACGTGGACCGTCTCGGAAGTCGACCTTTGGAGCCAGATTCATCACGCGAAGGCGTGGACCGTCTCGCTCCCGCGGCCCTAATCTACCACGAACCAGTAGTCGTACGGCCGGTCCCGGTAGGACTCGATGGAGAGCGTCACGCGTGACGGCCCGGTCGGTGGCCCTCGGACGACCGAGAGTCGCTTGCCGCTCGCACCACGAACCCCCGTCACCACGCTTCCGTTTTCGTGTCTCGCCGTCACGTTCGTGGCGACGAGCGCGTGTCCCGCGTCGAATCGCCCCGGCGCGCGGAACGTCCCTAGCGAGCGCTCGCCGTCGAGGTCCGTCAGGTCGACGCTCACCGTCTCCGACCGGTAACACTCGCCGCTCGGCGGCGCGATTGGGGTCGTCGTCGGCTTGTACGGCCCGTCAAACGTCTCCCGCCAGCACGGACCGATGTCGGCCTCTCGCTCGACGAAGACGACCCGTAGCGTCACTTCGACCGACCGAATCTCGTCGGGTATCGACCCGACGCTGACGGCGTACTCGGTGGTCACCGGCGTCGGGGTCGCCGTCGAAGTCGACGTCTCGGTCGGCGTCGGTTGCCCGCTCGGTGCGACACAGCCAGCGAGGAGCGCGAGCGTGAGGAGGGCAAGCGTCGCTCGGCGCATATCCTGTCCCGTCACGCCCGCGACAAATGTCTTTCCTCGCAATCAGGGCGCGGGCGGGTCGCCGTCGTAGGCGTCGAGGTCGGCGTAGAAGTTCAGCATCGCGAACTTCAGTTTCTCGGGGGCGACATCGATGAGTTCGTCCCGCTCCTCGACCGGGAAGGCGTCGCGAACCCCGTACTGCCCCATGTCGCGCCCGGCGCGCGTGTAGCGCTTGTCGAGCAGGATGCGCACACCGAAGTCGTCGGGGGCGCGAATCACCCGCCCGAGCGCCTGCCGGGTCTTGCGGATGGTCGGGATTTCGACGGCGTAGCGCCAGCCTGCGTCGGTGCGGCCGTCGTAGACGCGGTCGTAAGCGTCTTGGACAGCCTCCATCCGCTCCGAGAGGTTCGGGTACGGGACGCCGAGGACGACGACGGTCCGCGCGTCGTCGCCGTCGAAACTCACCCCCTCGCCGAGCGTCCCCCACAGCGACGTGAAGAGGGTGGCGCCGTCGTCCTCGACGAACCGCCGACGCAGGTCCTCGGTGGGCGTGCCGGCTTCGTCGAGATAGCCCTTCGGCAGGTTCAGTCGGTCGTGATACCGCTCGGCCTCCGCGTAGGAGGGACAGAACACGAGCGTGTTGCCCGGCGTCATCGTCACCGCGTCGGCGAGCGTGTCGGCCACCGTCGCCTGCGTCTGGGGGTCGTCGCGCTCGCTCGCGAACAGCGCCGGCCCCTCGACGGCGAACGTCCGCCGGCGCTCCTCGGGATACGCCAGCCCGTACGCCATCGTCGCCGGGTCGGTCAGGCCGAGGACGTCTTCGATGACGTCGAACGGGCGCAGCGTCGCGCTCATCAGGACGCTCGCGGCCACCTCGTCGAACAGCCCTTCCGTCACCTCGCGGGGGATGCACGTGTACAGTTCTGCGCGTCCGTACACTTCCTCCGTGGTCGCGTCGCGCCGCACCGCCGCCATCGGGTGGCGGCCCAAGTCCGCGCCCTTCCCCATCCAGTCGGCGATGAACTCTGCGGCCTGCAGCGTCGACGACTCGCTTCGGGTCGTCGTCTCGCCGCGCCGGTAGGCCTCCTCGTACGCCTCGTCTAGCGTCTCGCCCACCTGTACCGCGAGGTCGATTTCGGTGTCGATGCCGCTCCCTTCGTAGGCGTCGAGGAAGGCGAGTGTCAGGTCGTCGCGCCGGTCGTCGTTGGCGATGGCGACGTCGTGCCAGTCCTCGCCCACCTGTTCCCGCTCCCCGAAGCCGAGGGCGTCGTCGACGGCCGTCTCCAGCCCCGACAGGAACGCCTCGATGACGTTTCGGGCGCTGCCCGCCCGCGAGTCGTCGGCCTCGTCGAGTTCCGACAGCGCGCCCTCCAGCGTCCGCGCCGAGAGCGTTCGCGTGGCGTGGTCCCGCGCCGCCGACTCGATGTTGTGGGCCTCGTCGAAGACGGTGACGACGTCCTCGGGGTCACGCCCCAGCCATCGGAAGAAGTGTTCGCGGATACCCGGGTCGAGCAGGTGGTGGTAGTTACAGACGACGAGGTCGACTCCCTCCATGCCCTCCTTCAGGAGTTCGTAGCCACAGAGCCCCTGCTCGTCGGCGTACTCGTAGATTTCCTCCGGCGTCCGCACGTCGTCGAACAGCCAGTCGCGGAAGGCGTCGGTGTCGTGAGTGAGATTCGCCCGGTAGTGCTCGCAGATGTTCGCCGACTGGAGCTCCTCGATTTCCGCCTCCAACTGCTCCAGTTCGTCGACGACGGCCGACCGGGCCTCGGCGGCCTCGTCGCTCCCGTCTTGCATCTCCGACAGCAGTGCTTCGTTACGCTCGGCGAGTTCCGCGCGGTCCGTCTCGGCTTCGACCAGCGAGCGCGTCGTCTCCTTCAGACTCCGGCACTCCTCGTAGCCGACGTCGATGTGACACATCGACGCCTTGCCCTTGAACACCACCGCCCGAATCGGCTCCTCGGCGGCGATGGCGCGGGCGTCGGCGACAAACTGCCGCATCTGCTGGTGGACGTTCGTCGTGATGACGACTGTCCGGTCGTGTTCGCGGGCGTGTGCCAGCGCCGGCACGAGCGCCGATAGCGTCTTGCCCGTCCCCGGCGCGCCCTCCAGCAGGACGTCCCGCTCGCTATCGAGGGCGTCGGCGATGCGGTCCATCGCCTCGCGCTGGTTCGGATACGGGTCGTCGTAGGGGAAGAACCGGTCGAATCCCGCCGTGTCTGCCACGCGCGGTCTTACGCGCGCTGGGATTAAAACCCTCGTCGACTGCGCGCTACGCCAGCAGTTCGACCAGCAGGCCGGCCTGTGCGTGCAGGCGGTTCTCTGCCTGCTGCCAGACGACCGACCGCTCGCTCTCGACTACCTCGTCGGTTATCTCCTCGCCGCGATGGGCGGGGAGACAGTGCATCACCTCGGCGTCGCTGCCCGCCAGTAGGTCCGCGTTCAGTTGGTAGCCCTCGAACGCCGCGAGTTTCTCCTCGCGCTCGTCTTCCTCGCCCATCGACACCCAGACGTCGGTGTAGACGACGTCGGCGTCCGCGACGGCGTCGTCGGGGCTGTCGGCGAGTTCGGGTGCCCGCCCCAGCGCCGCGGCCCGGTCGAGGACGTCGTCGTCGATGCCGTACTCGGGCGGCGTCGCCACCACGACCTCTAGGTCGGCGAGCGCGGCCCCGAGGACGAACGACTGCGCGACGTTGTTGCCGTCGCCGACCCACGCGACGGTCACGTCGTCGAATCCGCCGAACCGCTCGCGGATGGTCAGCAGGTCGGCGAGGGTCTGACAGGGGTGGGCGTCGTCGGTCAGGCCGTTGATGACTGGCACGTCGGCGTAGGCGGCGAGTTCCTCGGCGTCGTCGTGGTCGAACAGCCGCGCCATGATGGCGTCGGTGTAGCCCGCGAGCGCGCGAGCGGTGTCTTTCACCGGTTCGCCGTGTCCGAGGTGGATGTCGTCCGGGCCGAGGAAGATGGCGTGGCCGCCGAGCCGGGTCATCGCCGTCTCGAACGACGTCCGCGTTCGCGTACTCGGCTTCTCGAACACCATCGCGAGCGTCTGTCGTTCGAGGTCCGTGTGGTCCTCGCCGGCCTTGATGGCGGCCGCACGATTCAACACCGTGGTCAGGTCCTCGGCCGTGAGGTCGTCCACGTCGAGGATGTGGGTGGGTTCTATCATCGTAGGCGTTCGCAGGCGTCGAGTAACACCTCGACCGAGCGGTCGTACTCGTCGAGCGAGAGATGCTCGTTCGGCGCGTGGTCCAAGTCCGAGTCGCCGGGACCGTACGTGACCATCGGGCAATCCCACGCGGAGGCAAAGACGTTCATGTCGGCAGTGCCGGTCTTCCGCAGGAGTCGCGGGTCGCCGCCGGCGTTCCGAACCGCGGCACGAAACGCCCGCGCCACGTTCGTCCGCGGGCTCTCCATCACGGGCGGCACGTGGTCGTACCAATGAACCGTCCCGGTTTCGAGACGGCCGTCGGCCATCTCGCGGACGTCGTCGACGGTGTACTCCGGCGGGACGCGGAACTGCACCTCCATCGTCGCCTCGACGGACAGGCCGTCGACGCTGGTGCCGCCCTCGAACGACGTGGGTTTGCAGGTGACGCGCTCGAAGACGGGCAGATACTCGTCGGGGTCGAACTCCTCTTCGACCCGCTCCCACCAGTCCATCGCGTCCTGAATCGCGTTGTTCTCCGGGCGGGAGGTGTGACCCGATTCGCTGGTGGCGACGTACGTCCCCGCCAGCAGGCCGCGGTAGCCGAGCGTGATGCCCGTCCACCCGCTCGGCTCGCCGTTGACGACGGCATCCGGCTCCGCACGGTCGCTCTCGATGACGTGTCGCGACCCGCGAGAGTCGACTTCCTCGCCGACGACGCCGATGAAGCTCACACCTGTCTCGACGGCGGCGACGGCCATCGCGGCCAGCGGCCCCGTCGCGTCGACGCTCCCGCGTCCCCACAGCACCGCGTCGCCGTCCTCCTCCCGAATCTCGACCGGGATATCGCCCGGCACAGTGTCGATGTGGGAGGTCAGGAGGACGGCGTCGTCGGCCGGCGCGTGGACGTTCCCAACTTCGTCCGTCCACACCTCGCGGTCGTGGGCCTCGAAGAACTCGACCAGCCGAGCCGCCGCCGCCGCCTCCTCGCCCGAGGGCGACGGAATCGAAACGAGGTCGACGAGCAGGCGCTGGGCCGCGCTCAGGTCGCGCTCCGCTGCCACTTCGCCCGCCGTCATCCGAGTACCCCCTCCAGCGAGTCGACGAACTCGTCGGCGTGGCTCTCGTCGATGACGAGCGGCGGGAGCAAGCGGAGGACGGTCCGGCCCGCCGGCAGCGCCAACACCTGCTCGTTGAGCGCGAGGTCACGCAGCAGGCGATTGGCCCCCCGCTTCACCTCGACGCCTATCATCAACCCCCGTCCGCGAACGTCGCGGATGGGGAGGTCGGCCGCCTCGATTTCCTCCACGAGATAGTCGCCCATCTCGGCGGCGTGGGCCGGCAGGTCCTCCTCGACCAGCAGGTCGAGGGTGGTGTTGGCGGCCGCACAGACGACGGGGCCGCCGCTGAACGTCGACCCGTGTTCGGGGTCGGCGTCGGCAATCCAGTCGGCACACACCGTCGCGCCGAGGGGCAGGCCGCTGGCGATACCCTTCGCCGTCGTGAGGATGTCGGGGTCGACGCCGGACTGTTCGCAGGCCCAGAGCGTCCCCGTCCGCCCCACGCCGGTCTGAATCTCGTCGAAGACGAGCGCCGCGCCCGCGTCCTCGGTGACTTCGCGAGCGCGCTCCAGATACGCCGTCTCCGCGGGGTGGATGCCCCCCTCGCCTTGGATGGGTTCGAGAAACACCGCGGCCGTCTCGTCGTCGACGGCCTCCGCGAGTTCCTCGCCGTCGCCGTAGGAGACGAACTCGATACCCTCGACCAGCGGCTCGAAGGACTTCTTGTACTTGTCCTTCCACGTCATCGAGAGGGCGCCGAGGGTGCGCCCGTGGAAGCCGCGGCGGGTGGCGACGATTTTCGACCGCCCCGTCGCGTTCCGCGCGAACTTCAGCGCCGCCTCGTTGGCTTCGGTGCCCGAGTTACAGAGCCAGACGTTGTCGAGGCCGGGCGGCGACACCGTCGCCAGTTTCTCGTACAGTTCCGTCCGCGCCGCGACGGGGTACGACGCCTGCACGTACATCAGGTCCTCGGCCTGTGACTGTACCGCGTCGACCACCTGCGGGTGGCTGTGGCCGACGGGCGTGACGGCGTAACTCGCGCCGAAATCGAGATACTCGGTGCCGTCTTCGGCGTAGAGATACGCTCCATCACCGCGCTCGATACCGATGGGTTTCTCCGAGAAGACGAATCCGCTCATGTGTCCTCCAGTGCGCTCGGGTGGATGTGTGTACCGCTTTCCGCCAGCGCTGCCGTGACCGGCGCGTCGGCGTTGGCGTCGGCGACGACGACTTCGCTCGCGCCGCGCTCCAATGCCTCCGTCGCGGCCATCACTTTCTTCGTCATGAACCCCTCCGCGGCGTCGGTCAGAGCATCGTACTCCGCGGGGGTCGATACCGATTCGATGAGTGTCCCGGGGTCGTCCGGGTCGGCGTAGACGCCAGCGACGTCCGTCAGGACGACCAGCGTCGCCCCGAGGGCGCCGGCAACCGCCGCCGCCGCGCGGTCGGCGTCCGTGTTGACCGGGACGCCGTCGTCGGCGAGCATCGGCGGGCCGGCGACGGGCGTGTAGCCGTCCGCAAGCAGCGTCTCCAGCAACTCGCTGTTGACGGACTCGATTTTCCCCGAGTGGTCGCCGCGCTTGATTTTCTTCTTGCCGTCCTCGACGACGCGAACCGCGGACTTCCGGGGGCCGGTGATGAGGCCGCCGTCGACGCCCGACAGGCCGACGGCGTCGACGCCCGCCTCGCGGAACGTCGCGACCAACTCCGTGTTCACCTGTCCCGCCATCGCCATCGTGAACGCGTCCATCGTCTCCTCGTCGGTGAACCGGCCGACGACGCCGTCCGGCGTCTCGACGTACGTCGGCTCGATGCCGAGTCGGTCCAGCAGGTCGTCGACGGCAGTCGAGCCACCGTGGACGACGGCGACGGGTTCGCCGTCGTCGACGAGGCTGGCGATGTCCGCGACGGCGCCGGCGGGGTCGACGGCTTTCGCGCCCCCGATTTTGACGACGACCGACATCCTACGGTGCCCCCACCGGGTGGAGTCCTTGGAACGTCAGCCCCGCCGTCTCGTCGAGGCCGAGTGCGATGTTCGCGGCGTGGACCGCCTGTCCCGCCGAGCCTTTCATCATGTTGTCGATGGCCGAGAACACGACCAGTCGCTCGTTGCCGGGGTCGAGTTCGAAGCCGACTTCGCCGTGGTTGGTGCCTGCGACGGCCTTGGGTTCGGGGTAGCGGTAGACGCCACCGCCGCCCGCGACGGTTCGCATGAAGGGTTCGTCGTCGTAGGCGTCGCGGTAGGCGCTCCAGAGGTCTTTCTTCCCCACCGGGCCGTCCGGGAAGACGTGAGCGGTTGCGGCGGCGCCCCGAGTCATGTCGACGGCGTGGACCGTGAACGACACCGAGAGGCCGAGGAACTCCTCGATTTCGGCCTCGTGGCGGTGGCCCGTCGGCGCGTACGGGCGGACGATGCCCGAGCGCTCGGGGTGGGAGGAGGCCGCGCCGCCGCCGGCGCCGCCCTCCGACGACCCCACCTTCACGTCGACGACCACCTGCTCGTCGCCCGAGAGGATGCCGGCGTCGAAGAGGGGTTTCAGCCCCAGAATCGTCGCCGTCGCGTTACAGCCACCCGAGGCGATGAGGTCGGCGCCGGGGAGGTTGTCGCGGTTGAGTTCGGGGAGGGCGTACTCCGCTTTGTCGAGCAGTTCGGGCCGCTCGTGGCCGTCGTACCACTCGTCGTACTGGCTCTCGCTCCCGAGGCGGAAGTCAGCGCTCAGGTCGACGACGGTGTCGGCGGCGTCCTGAAAGGCGTCGATGCGCTCCATCGAGACGCCGTGAGGCGTCGCCGCAAAGAGCACGTCGACGGATTCGAGGTCCGTCGGCGACGTGAACCGCAGGTCCATCTCGCGGAGATTCGGGTGCTGGTGGCCGACGGTCTTGCGCTCGTAGCTTCGACTCGTGGCCTGTACCACCTCGAAGTCGGGGTGGCCGTTCAGCAGGCGGAGGAGTTCCCCGCCCGTGAACCCGCTGCCACCGACGACGCTCGCGGTGTAGCTCATGCCGTCTCACCCGCTTTCGTCTCCAGCCAGTCGACGATGGCGGCGGGCACGTCGAAGTCGACACACGAGTCGAGCGCCTTGAACTCGACTGTGTGGTTCACTTCGTGGACGGTGTAGGAGTCGCCCGTCTCCATCAGGTCGATACCGAGCAAGCCGCCGCCGACGGCGTCGGAGGCGCGTTCGACCAGTTCGGCCACCTCGTCGTCGATTTCGAACTCGTTGACCTCGCCGCCTTTCGCGGCGTTGGTGAGCCAGTGGTCGGAGCTTCGGGTCATGGCCGCGACGGGCTCGCCGTCGGTGGCGACGACGCGGATGTCACGCCCCGGCTTCTCGACGAACTCTTGGACGTAGAACACCTTGTGCTCGTAGTGACCGAGCGTCGCCTTGTGCTCCAGAATCGCCTCGGCGGCGCTCCGGGAGTCCACCTTGGCCATCAGCCGCCCCCACGACCCGATGACGGGCTTGAGGACGCAGGGGTAGCCGAAGGATTCGATGGTTTCGAGGGCGCTGTCGGTGGTGAACGCTACCTCCGTGTTGGGCGTGGGGACGCCCGCCGCCTCCAGCGCGAGGCTGTTTTTCACCTTGTCCGCACACAGCTCCGCGGTGTCGGCGGCGTTGATGACGGGGATACCGTAGGCGTCGAGGAAGCGCGTCACGTAGCGGCTGCGGCTGGTCGCGAGACAGCGGTCGATGGCGAGGTCCACGTCCGAAAATGCCTCGGGCGCCTCGCTGATGTTGAACCGCTCTTTCCGCACGTCGATTTTCGTCACTTCGTGGTCGCGCTCGCGAAGCTCCGAGAGCAGGAGCTTCTCGTCGCGGCGGATGCGCGAGTAGAGGAGGCCGACGTGCACGACTACTCCTCCTTGGCCTTCGCGAGCACCTTCGCCGCGAGGCGCTCTTGGAAGCCGTGGTACTTCGCGACGCCCGTCGCGTCGGCCTGCGTGATGTCGCCCACGTCCTCCGTGTTGAACGAGGCGAAGCTCTCGTCGTAGACGGCGTACTCGCTGTCGCGGCCGACCGGACGGGCCTGCCCGCCCTCGAATCGAATCGTCACGGTGCCCGTCACGCGGGTCTGTGTCTCGTCGATGAAGCCTTCGAGCGCGCCCATCAGCGGCGCGTCGACGAGGCCCTCGTAGCCCTTTTGCGACCACTCGTCGTCGACGAGTTTCTTGAAGTCGCGCTCCTCTTTCGTGAGGACGAGCGATTCGAGCGTCTCGTGAGCGTTCAGGAGCGTCGTCGCCGCCGGGTGCTCGTAGTTCTCGCGCACCTTCAGCCCGAGCATGCGGTCTTCCATCATGTCCGTTCGACCGACGCCGTACTTCCCGGCCACCTCGTTGAGGTGTTCGATGAGCGCGATGGGTTCCATCTCCTCGCCGTCGACGGCGACGGGGTAGCCGTTCTCGAACGTAATCTCGATTTCCTCGGTGTCGCCGGAGGGCGCACGCGTCCAGTCGTAAATCTCCTCGCCGGGGACGTGGCCCGGCTGTTCGAGGTCACCGCCCTCGATGGAGCGGCTCCAGAGGTTCGTGTCGATGCTCCAGACGCCCTCGTTGCCGCCCTCGACGGGCAGGTTCTTCTCCGCGGCGTACTCGATTTCCCACTCGCGAGTCAGGCCGAGTTCGCGCACGGGCGCGATGACCTCGAGGTCGGAGGCGCGCCACACGGCCTCGAAGCGTAACTGGTCGTTGCCCTTGCCGGTACAGCCGTGGGCGACGGCGTCGCAGTCGTTCTCTTTGGCCACGTCGAGAATCGCCTCGGCGATGACGGGGCGTGCCAGTGCCGTCCCCAGCGGGTAGCCCTGATACGTCGCGTTCGCGCGGATGGAGTCGAAACACTGCTGGGCGAACTCCGCCTTCGCGTCGACGACGTGATGCTCTAGGTCCAGTGCGTCTGCCGTCTCCGCCGCCTCCTCGAACTCCGCTTCGGGCTGGCCGACGTCGACCGTGACGCCGACGACTTCGTCGTACCCCCACTCCTCTTCGAGAAGCGGGACGCACACTGTCGTGTCGAGACCGCCGGAGAACGCGAGTGCCACACGTGTCATTATCGACTTCTCGGCCCTTAACGGACTTAAATTCTACGTTTTTGTAATTGAAATAAAATGCGAAACGGGACGCTCACCGGAAGTCGCTGGTGTCGAACACAGGGGGAAATGAGAGAAAGGTGGGCCTACCGGCCCCGTCGTCGCGGTCGTCGGACCGCAGTGTAGCGGACGTGTGCGGACGAAACTGTCCCGTCCATTATCGCAACAAACCGTGGCTCGCTACTAATATCTTGCGAACGGCCCGCTCGCGGGTCGCGCGCCGGCTTCGACCGGGTCACTCCGTCGGGACTGCGGGGTCGTCGGCTACCGGGCCGCCGGTCGACCGCGCCGTGCCCGCGGCGTTCAGGTACTCCGATACCCGGTCGCGCACCGACACCACGTCGCCGACGACGGTCACGGCGGGCGGGTCGATGCCCACCTCGCGGGCGCGCTCGGTGATGGTTTCGAGCGTTCCCGTCACCGTGAACTCGTCTTCGCGAGAGGCGCGTTCGACCATCGCCACCGGCGTCTCGGGGTCGACGCCCGCCGCTTCGAGGGCGGCGACGTTGTCCGGAAGTCGGCCGACGCCCATCAGGATGACGAGCGTTCCGCCCGCGGTGACCGACCGCCCGAGCGCGTCCCAGTCGAGTGCGCTATCCGCTTTCGTCGGGTCCTCGTGTCCCGTCACGACCGTCAGACTGGACGCGTGTTCGCGGTGGGTCGGCGGCACGCCGGCCAGCCCCGGCCCCGCGACGGCGCTCGTCACGCCGGGCACGATTTCCAGCGGAATCCCCGCCGCCGCGAGTTCTTCCGCTTCCTCGCCCCCGCGGCCGAACACGCAGGGGTCGCCGCTCTTGAGACGCACCACGTCGTCGCCGGCGGTGGCGCGCCGAACCAGTAGGTCGTTTATCTCCGCCTGTGTCGTCCGCTCGCCGTCGCCGCGCTTCCCGACGTCGATGCACTCGACCGATGCCGGGGGCAGGTCGCGGATGGCCTCGCTCACGAGCGAGTCGTACAGCACCACGTCGGCCTCGTCGAGTAGACGCCGGGCTTTGACCGTCAGTAGTTCGGGGTCACCCGGCCCCGCGCCGACGAGAGAGACGGTGCCGACGGGCATGCTATCGCCCTCGCCCTCGCGGGACGTCCTCTCCCGCCTCCGCGTTCGCCGCGTGTCGCTTCAGGTCGGCGGCGAGGCCGCGGGCCTGCTCCGGCGAGAGCGTCAGGCTGTCGGCGTGCGGTTCGACGTGCTCCATGTCGTCCCCGTCGAACTCTATCTGGAGCCGGACCGTCCCCGGCGACTCCGACGGTCGGTCGACGTCGACGACGGCGGCGGAGTCGTCTCTCCAGTCCGGGCCGAAGGCGTAGCCTTCGACGAAGTCGAACGTGGTGTAGCTCGTCACGTCGAGTAGTCTGACAGGCATCAGTCCGAGGAGATTGGGACGTCGTCGACAGTCGTCGGCGCGGGGCTCTCCTCCGTCGAGAACGGGTACCACGACTGCTTGGCGTCGTGCATGTACGGGTCCTCGTAGTCCGTCTCCGTCGGCTCACAGATGTCGACGACGGACTCGATGCCGAAGTCTTCGAGCCACTCGCGGAAGGTCTGCCCCTCCTCGCGGTGGGCGGCGAAGGCGCCGACGAGGCTCTGAATCGCGCCGGGCACCTCGTCCGCCGGCACGCGCTGACTGACCCACTCGACGAACTCGGGGTTGGGACCCATCCCGCCACCGACGCCGATGTCGAGCGCCTCGACGATTTCGCCGTCCTTCTGGGCGCGCATCCCCTGCAGTCCGATGTCGGCGGTGTAGGCCTGCCCGCAGTCGGCGGTACAGCCCGAGTAGTGAATCTTGATGGTGTCGACGTCGTCCGGCACGTCGACGTTCGCGTTGAGCCAGCGGAGCATCCGCGTCAGGCGGACTTTCGTCTCCGTGAGCGCTATCCCGCAGAACTCGGTGCCCGTACAGGCCATGCTCCCGCGCTCGAACACGGACGGCTCCGGCGTGTGCGTATCGAGCAGCGGTTCCTCGAGCAGGGCGTCGACCGCCGATTCGTCGACGTCCATGATTATCGGATTCTGGCGGCGCGTGAGCCGAAGCTCGCCCGAGCCGTACGCCTCCGCGAGGTCCGCGAGCGCGATGGTCTCGCGTGCGGTCATCCGCCCCACGGGCACGTTCAGGCCGACGTAGTAGTCGCCGCTCGGCTGTTCGTGGACGCCGACGTGGTCGGTCTTGCCCGCCTCCGGCGGCTTGCCCGCGTTGTACGTGTACTCGTCGCGGAAGTCCCGGCCGGCCCGGTGGAGTTCGAAGTCGACGTACTCCTCCTGCAGGAGCTCGCGAATCTCGTCGGTGCCGTGGTCGTCGACGAAGAAGCGACTCCGGTTTTTCTGGCGGTTGTCCCGCCGGCCGTGGTCGTGGTACAGTTCGACGAAGCCCCGCACCACGTCGTAGGCGTTCTCCGGCGTGACGAAGACATCGAGACTGCGGGCGCGTCGCGGTTCGCGGCTGCCCGTCCCGCCGCCGACGCGGACGTTGAAGCCGGTGACGACGTCCCCATCGAGTTCCTTCTCGGCGGGTTCGAGGCCGATGCCGTTGATTGAATCTTGGGCACACCCCTCTCGACAGCCCGTGACGCTGATGTTGAACTTCCGCGGCATGTTCGCCAGTTCGTCGTCGCCCCGGAGGTCCTCCTGCAGTCGTTCGAGGATGGGCTGGCTCTCGACGAGTTCCGCCGTGTCCTTGCCTGCGACGGGACAGCCGACGATGTTGCGCATCGTGTCACCGCCCGCGGAGCGGCTGGTCACACCGACCGATTCGAGTTTCTCCCAGATGGCCGGAATGTCCTCCAGTTTGAGCCAGTGGAGCTGAATCGACTGCCGAGTGGTGAAATCTATCCACGCGTCGCCGAACTCGGGGTTGTCGACGGGGCCGGTGGCGTACTCCCGGGCGACTTCACCGATTGTGCGGAGCTGCTCCGCGTTCATCTGCCCGTTGACGTTCGTCAGCCGCATCATGAAATACGACTCCTGACCGTCGCGCTGGTGGAACACGCCCCAGAACTTGAACCGGGAGAACCACATGTCCCGCTCCTCCTCGGGAATCGACTCCCAGCCTTTCTCGGCGAACTCGATGATTTTCTCCCGCACTTCGTCGCCGTACATCCCCTCTTTCCACGTCTCTTTCTTGTTGCTCATGGTCGACCCCCCATCGGACTAGCCATCTGTCCAACTTCGCTCCCGTTCGCTTCAGCAGGCGGAATGTTTGTCACGACTGAGTATCTGTTGATTGGAGATAATAAGGGTAACCGTTTACAAACGCCTATTTTCGGGCGTCTGAGTCGATGGCTGTCCGGTTTATTATGAGATATACCGGATATAAGGTTGTATTTCGTCTACTCAAATCCGAACGAGTGGACGTTCGTTGTCCGAATGCCGAAAATCAGTCGTGCAGTTCGTCCGCCGACGTCGTCGACTGTGCGCCTCAGTCGTCGGCGCTGGCCACGCTTCCCTCGCCGCCGAGTGGCTCGTCCGACGACAGGTCGATTTTGTACGACTCGTTGATGTACCAGTACGCAGCGCCCATCATGACGACGCCCGCGAAGGTGTTGCCCACCGTGACGATGGAGATGTTGTAGGCCATGTTGACCCAGTTGATTGCCGCGGGGGCGGCCTGTCCCGTCGTAATCGTCAGGAAGTTCGCGAGCGAGAGCACGGTCATGTTGGCGACGCTGTGCTCGAAGCCGGTACCGATGAACGCGAGCAGGCACCACCAAATCATCACGAGTTTGGCGATGGCGTTTTCGAGTCGGAAGTTGCTCCACACCGCGAGCACGACCAGCCAGTTACAGAAGATGCCCTGAATGAACAGTTCGAGCGGCGACAGGGTCATCTTCGTCTCCGCGACGGCGTAGACCAGCGTGGGGTCGGAGAAGACACCGCCCCAAGCGGCCATCGCGGCGACCAGCAGGGAGCCGAAGAGGTTGCCGACCCACGACCACACCCACACTTTGCCGAGTGCGCCCCACGTGGTCCGTCC
This sequence comes from Haloplanus sp. C73, assembly GCF_051195115.1. Classification (NCBI taxonomy): domain Archaea; kingdom Methanobacteriati; phylum Methanobacteriota; class Halobacteria; order Halobacteriales; family Haloferacaceae; genus Haloplanus; species Haloplanus sp. C73. Next base: position 333,605 of record NZ_JBNTJZ010000003.1, read on the forward strand.
TTCCAGCGCGCCCACACCCATTATCATCGCGTTACCGGTGAACAGTTCGGAGCCAGCGATGATGACGAGACTGAGCGCAATCCCGAACATCGCAGCCATCACGACGCCCCGAAGTGGCTCCAACGGCGTGCCGACCATCGGCGTCCCCAGCGCGAAGATGAGCAGGATGGCGAGGCCGATGTACGCGCCCGCCATCGCCGCGTGGATGAGGTACGCGGGAAGTTTCTTGTCGATGAGTTCAATCTGTGCCGCTGCCGCCTCACTGACGCCCTCAAGTGTGTTGTCGTACATCTTACTGCTCCTCCGTATCTACCGCAGACCGCGCTCGCGGAACGTTCGCTTCCATGCCGAGACTTGGGCGAACCGTCATCTTTGGCCGACGCGAATCTGACATCCGTCCTCCTTTTCCGGGATTAGGTCCATCTCTCTTCATGTTAGGACGAGTAATCGATTTTACTCCCAGTATATAACGCTACTCATTGGACATCTAATTTTTCACCCAACAATACTGCGATATTGGGTAGATTCTCGATTTATCTAGTGTGTTTGTCCAAATATAAGGTCTTGGGCTGAACGAAACGGATATCGGTGTTTCCCCTGCGGCGGGCGGACGCTCCCTGTTCCGCTGTCTGTGACTCCACGACGCCAGATTACGCATCCCCGAGACTCAGCTTATTGCACGAATTTCCAAAATTTCCGCATATATCTAATCTGTTCGCCTAATATATTCGGAAGTATTCTAACGAATAGGCAGATATTCAGGACAAATTCTTTATAGTGGTTTCAATTCGGTCCAGATGGGAGATATCGACAATGAACATCCCAGAACGCGAGAACAAGTTGACCAAATCCGAGATGCGGGCGAAGATTCTGACCGAGAAAGAGGAGCGTGGCCTCACCTACGAGGAACTGGCCGACCACGTCCCGGGGCGGAGCAAGATGTTCGTCGCTTCGAGTATCTTCGACGCCGCGAGTATGACGCCCGAAGACGCCGAGGCGCTCACCGACGCGCTCGACCTCGGCGAACCCGTCGCCGAGGCGCTACAGGAAGCACCGATGAAGGGCATGGAGGACCCGACGATTCCCTCGGACCCCTGTATCTACCGGTTCTACGAAGTCCCGCAAGTGTACGGGCGGGCGATGAAGGCCGTCATCCACGAGGAGTTCGGTGACGGCATCATGAGCGCCATCGACTTCGAGGTGGACGTCCAGCGAGAGGAACACGAGGACGGCGACCACGTCGTCATCACCTACGACGGCAAGTTCCTGCCGTACAAGCGCTGGTAGTCCGACGGCACGGCCCGACACTTTTTCTGCTCACCCGAGTACGCGAAGCACCAGCCAGATACCGACACACGCCGCCGGCGGAATCGTGAGGTTGTCGTCGAGGACGTAGCCGCGCACGACGGGTGTGAACCCGTCGGCGACTGTCGCCCCCGCCCCACCCACCATCGCGGCGGCGACAGCGAGGGGGAGCGAGACGCTCCCGGCCAGTGCTAGCACGCCGAGCGAGACACAGACGACGAACATCGCCGCGATAACCCCCGCTCGCTTGGCGCGACCCGCTTCGTTCGAGCCGAGGAGGCCACTCACGGGGTCGCCGATGGTCAGCATCAACATCCCGGCCACGGCCACGGGCGGGTCGAACGCCGGCACCCACGCCACCGCGGTCATGCTGAACATGTAGAGCGCGTAGCCGGCGACGTTGTCCCGTTCGTACTCCCGCGTCAGCGTCTCGTACACCTGCCAGTTCAGGCCGACGAGGAGCCGAATCGCCTCCAGCACCGCGGCGACCGATGCGGCGAGGAGGAGGAGATAGCGAAGCGCCTGCCAGTCGACGATATTCAGCATGTACAGCGCCGGAAAGCCCACGCCGCTCGCGTGGACGGCCCGCCGCCGGAGTTCCGCGCCGGTCGTCATGTCCGGCCCTCGCCCATCTCAGGAGCGGGTGACGTCGGTGTCGATTCGTTCGTACGACTCCAGCAGACGCTCGAAGCTCCCGCCGCTTTCGAGGACGACCTGTAACTCCTCCGCGAGTTCGTCGACCGGCACCCGGACCTGTGCCGTCGTGTCGCGGTCCCGCACCGTCACCGTCGTCGGGTCGTTCTCGACGCTCTCGTGGTCGACGGTCACCGACAGCGGCGTGCCGACTTCGTCCTGCCGGCGATAGCGCCGGCCGATGTTCCCCGAGTCGTCGTGAGCGACCGACAGGCCCGCGGCCCGAAGGTCCGCGACCACGTCGTCGGCCAGCGTCTCCAGCGCCTCGTCTCCCACCAGCGGGAACACCGCCACGTCCGTCGGCGCCACCTCCGGCGCCAGCGAGAGGTAGGTGCGCTCCTCGTCGTCAATCAGGTCCTCGTCGTACGCGTGCGCGAGAAGGGTGTAGACCGTCCGGTCGACGCCGAAGGAGGGTTCGACCACGTGTGGTGTGACGTGTTCGCCCGCCTCCGTCTGCTTCTCGACGCGGAAGTTGGCCACGTCGGCGTCGACGGTCACGTCCTCGCCGTCGACGCTGACGGTCACGTCGTCGCCCTCGAACGCCGACGGGTCGCGCTCGGCGAGCGCACGGAGTTCGTCCGCGATAGCTCCCGCCTGCCCGCCGTACTCCGGTCCGAGCACGCTCATGTCGGGGTCGACGACGGCCCGTTCGACCGTCTTCGGCTCGTCGTACTGCTCGAAGACGGTGAAGTCGTCGTCGCCGTGGGTGGCGTGTTTCGACAGGTCGTAGTCGCCGCGGTAGGCGAAGCCGGCGATTTCTATCCAGTCGCCGACGGTCGGGTCATCGCTCACCGCGCCGCTCACCTCGCTCTCGGCGTCCCAGCAGTCCGCCGCGTAGTGGGCACGCTCGCCCGGCAGGTGCTGACGGAACCGGAACCGGTCGCCGTCGACGCCGATGCGGTCGTACCACTCGCGGGCGACGCCGAGGTAGTACGCCACCCAGTCGCTGGTGATGATGTCGTCTTCGACGGCCTCGGCGACCGTACACTCGACGTACCCGCCATCCGGGTCCTCCTGTTCGTCGGCGGGGTAGAGCCGGAGCGAGACGTCGGCCACCCGGTCGAGGGGTGGCTCGTCCGTCTCGGGGTCGATGAACTGCTCCAGTTCGGCCTGCGTGAACTCCCGCGTTCGGACGATGCCTTTCCGCGGGCTGATTTCGTTGCGGTAGGCGCGCCCGATTTGGGTGATACCGAACGGGAGTTTGTTGCGGGCGTACTCCTTCAGGCGCGGGAACTCGACGAAGATACCCTGTGCCGTCTCGGGGCGGAGATAGCCCGGCTGGCCCGACCCCGGGCCGATGGCCGTCTCGAACATGAGGTTGAACTCCTCGACCGACCGCCCCGCGAGCGGGGCGCCACAGGAGGGACAGGCGATTTCGTACTCCGCGACCAACTCCTCGACTTCCGGAATCGGCAGGCTCTCGGCCTCCTCGATGTCCGATGCGTCCTCGATGAGGTGGTCGGCGCGGTGGCTCTCGCCACACTCGCCACACTCGACGAGCATGTCGTCGAAGCCGTCGAGATGGCCCGACGCCTCGAAGACGGGTTCCGGTGCGATGGTCGGCGCCTCGATTTCGTCGTTGCCCTCGCGGACGGTAAAGCGGTCCCGCCACGCGGCCTCGACGTTGCGCTTGAGCGCCGCGCCCTCTGGACCGAACGTGTAGAATCCCGCGACGCCGCCGTAGGCTTCGTTCGCACCGAAGAAGAAGCCGCGACGCTTCGCGAGTTCGGTGATGGCGCGTGCCTGACTCATGCTCAGATGCCCCGCAGCAGGTCGATATCGCGGACGATGCCCGCGAGCGCTCCACCGTCGACCAGCGGGACCTGTTCGATGTCGTTCGAGAGCAGGACTCGGGCGACTTCTTGGGCCGTCTTGTGGCCCGAGACGGTCACTACGTCCTCGGTCATGAACGTCGCGACGGGTTCGCGCGGAATCTCGACGTTCCGGGTCGGGAAGTAGCGGTTGCCGACGGCCTTGATGCCCTCCCACATCCACTCGTCGTCCTGATTGGCGATGCTCTCGCCGGTGTCGTCTTCACCCTCGACGACCCGTGCCACCTCGATGATGTCGACTTCGGTGAGCATCCCCGTCATCTCGCCCTCGTCGTCGAGGACGACGGCGTAGGGGACGTTCGCGTAGTTTATCTCGCGTTCGGCGACCGTGAGCGGCGTCTCGCGGTAGGTGGTGTTGACCTCGCGCGTCGCCAGCGACTCGACTGCCGTGTCGCCGTCGACGTTCCCGCGGGCGATGGCCCGCACCACGTCCGTCACGGTGATGATGCCGACGAGTTCCTCCTCGACGACGGGCACCCGACGGGCGTTCTCTGCCTGCATCACTTCGGCGACGTCGACGAGGCTCGTCTCCGGCGTCGTCGTCGGCACCTCGCGCATCAGCATCGCCAACTGGTCTTCGTCGGGGTTCTCGATGAGGTCGTCCCGCGAGATGAGACCGCGGTACGTCTCCCCGTCGTCCGTCGGCTTGACGACGGGAATCGAGGAGAAGCCCCGCTCCTGCAGATATTCCAGCGCGTCGTCCCTCGTTCCGGGGAGAGCGACGGTCACGACGTCCGAACGGGGCGTCATCGCGTCGGCTACGTGCATGTGACCCGTTCCGCCGCCCACCCTCTAATACTCTGCGAACGCCGTGTCGGCTGGCCGTCGTATCGATGTTTTTATATTCGGTTGTGAGTATCTAACACACATGGCGCTCGACGTGACCGCTGTTGGGGGGCAGAGTTCGGATGTCATGGCTTCGGTCGACGACGGGACTGGGGCTCCCGAGTTCGTCATCGCGGACGTTTCGTGTGACGACGCGTGGCTGTCCATACAGCTTCGCGACGCGTCCGGCCTCGACGACTGGCGGTAGCTCCACACCGATTCGCGGCCTTTATTCGCACGACACACCGAGAGGCTGGCATGTCGAGCGACGCCCCCGGAAACGTCCTGTTCGTCGTCATGGACACGGTTCGGGCGGACCACCTCACGCCGTACGGCTACGACCGGCCGACGACGCCGGGGCTGGCTGACTTCGCGGACGAGGCAACCGTTTTCGAGGAAGCGGTCGCCCCCGCCCCGTGGACCCTCCCCGTCCACGCCTCACTCTTCACCGGTCTCTACCCCAGCCAACACGGCGCCGACCAAGAGAACCCCTATCTCGAAGGCGCGACCACGCTCGCCGAGACGCTCTCGACGGCGGGGTACGACACCGCCTGTTACTCCTCGAACGCTTGGATTACGCCCTACACCCACCTCACCGACGGCTTCGACGCCCAAGACAACTTCTTCGAGGTGATGCCCGGCGACCTGCTCTCCGGCCCCCTCGCCCGCGCGTGGAAGACGATGAACGACAACGACCGCCTCCGCGCTATCGCCGACAAACTCGTCAGCCTCGGCAACGTCGCCCACGAGTATTTCGCCGGCGGCGAGGGCGCCGACTCCAAGACGCCTGCCGTCATCGACCGCACCCAGTCGTTCATCGAGGACTCAGACGACTGGTTCGCGTTCATCAACCTCATGGACGCTCACCTCCCTTACCACCCCCCGGAGGAGTTCGCCGAGGAGTTCGCTCCCGGCGTCGACACCACCGCCGTCTGCCAGAACTCCAAGGAGTTCAATTCGGGCGCCCGCGACATCGACGACGACGAGTGGGCGGACATCCGCGGCCTCTACGACGCCGAAATCGCGCACATCGACGCCCAACTCACCCGCCTGTTCGACTGGCTCAAAGAGCGCGGCGAGTGGGAGGACACCACCGTCATCGTCTGTGCCGACCACGGCGAACTCCACGGCGAACACGACCTGTACGGCCACGAGTTCTGCCTCTACGACCCGCTGGTGAACGTCCCCCTGCTGGTCAAACACCCCGAACTGTCCGCGGACCGCCGCACCGACACCGTCGAACTCGTCGACCTGTATCACACCGTCCTCGACGCCCTCGACGTCGACGGCGGCGACCCGGCCACGCCCGGTGACACCGCCGTTCCCCGCGACCCGACCCGCTCCCTCCTCGCCGACGACTACCGCGCGTTCGACGGCGTCACCGACCCCGACCCCGGACAGGCCGCCGCGCCCGGCGGCGACTACGGCTTCGTCGAGTACTCTCGGCCCGTGGTCGAACTCAAGCAACTGGAGGAGAAAGCCGCCGCGGCGGGCATCGACCTCCCCGAGGACTCCCGCTTTTACTCCCGGATGCGCGCCGCGCGCAGCCCCGACTCGAAGTACGTCCGCATCGACCGCATCGACGACGAGGCCTACCGCCTCGACACCGACCCCGACGAGCGGACGGACCTCGCCGGCACCGACGACGATGTCCTAGCGGCCACCGAACGCGCCCTCGCCGACTTCGAGAGCGACGTCGGCGGGGCGTGGACCGGCGCCGCCGCCGCCGACGTGACCGACGACGCCGTCGCCGACATGGACGACGAGGCCCAAGAGCGCCTGCGTGACCTCGGCTACCTCGAATAACTCACATGAAGTCGTCGAGCCGCGACGGCTTGTTCTGGTCGTTCTGGAAGACACTCTCCAGACTCTTCTCCAGCACTTCGAGTCGCTGTTTCGTGTAGGGCCGGCAGCCGAACTCGTCGGCCACCCGGATGGCGGTGTCCATGTACTTGTTCACCGACCCCTCGTGGACCGTCAGGTTGACGCGCCCGCCACACTCCCGGCAGTCGCCCGAGAGCGGCATCCGCCGGTAGGACTCCCCGCAGTCCAGACACCGCGTCTCCTGCCGGGAGAAGGCTCGGAGGTTGCCGATGAGGTCCGGCAGGAAGTGATACTCGATGATGCGCTCGGCCACGTCCGTCTCGTCGACGGCGTGGAGTTTGCGCGCGAGGCCGAGTTGGGCGTCCATCTTGTCCATCATCGACCCCAGCGTCTTGTACGCCGAGAGGTCCGGGCCGAGGGCGATGTTCGAGGTGTCGTGTGTGTGGTCGAAGCCGTGATACTCCGACTCCGTGTCCAGCGAATCCTCCGCGATTTCGATGTCTACCTCCTCGGGGTCGGCCATCTCGCGGGTCGCCTCGTAGAACTCGAGGGGGTACTCCCGGACCACGTCCATGTTGTGCGCCTCGTCGTCGATTTCGGTCGGGTCGATGCGCGAGGACATGACGAGTGGGGCGTCCATCCGTCCGCCGCGCTTGTCCGGCAGGAACTCCCGACTGAAGTTGAGGAGGCCGTCCATCAGGAGCATGACGCAATCTTCGTCACCGTCGCACTGGGCCGTGTACAGGTCGTTCGTGACGAGCGAGTGGGTGTCTGCAACCGTGAGACAGTACGTGTGCTCGACGTCGGCGCCGACGTACGAAATTTCGGCGAGTTCGTCGACGAGGTACTCCCCGCTACCCCCGTCGAAGACGCGTCGACTCCGTAGGTCTATCTCTTCGATTCGTGCCGCCAGTCGGTTCCGCTTCCGCGAGAGATGGAGGTCGACGGCGTCGGCGAACCGGCTTGCATCTTCGGAGGAGATGCGGAGCACGTACGCTTTCGCGGACATCGACTCGCAGTCTTCGTCGTAGAAGTCGGGGAACTGCTCGACGAGTGGCACGGGGTCGGTCGTATCGACGCGGGCCGTAACGCCGAGACGCGTGAGCAACGCGAGCAGGTCCTCTTTCAACTCTCTGCTGACGGTCGTGGCCGACACCTCCAGCCGGCTCTTGTCGACCGTTCCGTCTCCACTGAAGTAGCCGCTGAGATACGCGCTGACGATGTCATCCGGCGCGTCGAAAATACATGCCGGAACCCGCTTGTTCTCGGAGCCGACGCCACAGTCGAGTACCGACTCGAAGAACACCCGCGGCAGTCGTCCCGAGACAGTTACCTTCACGTCGTTCTCTCGATACGCCTCGACGCCGAGTGCCGATTCGAACGCCTCGACGAAGAACTCCCGTGCCTCGGATTCCGCTCCGGAAATAGTCGTCTGATGAACCGTCCCTTTGGACGTCTCTTGGTCGCGGACGAACCCTTCCGCCGCGTAGTACCCCAACAGCGTCGCAAACTCCTCGTCGATATCGACAACGCGGTCGATATCGACCCGGTCCCGCTTCATACCGAGCGTCACGTCGTCAGGGACCCGTTCGACGACGGCGGCTGGCGAGCCGAACACCTCGACGAGCAGAGATGCCGGGATGCTCTCCCGATAGGCGTAGTTACTCAACGCCTTCTTTGCCAGTCCGAGGTGTTCAGCCGTGCTCTGCAGGGGGTAGAATTCGCTCTCCCACTCGTCCGCCAGCGCTTCGGTGAAGAGGTCATAGAGCTGTTCCTTCGCGATTCCTTTCACCATCAGCGAATCGGTCGGCACCTCCTCGTTCGCCATGAACGCTTCGAGAAGGTCGAACTGAGCTACGGACCCAGAGACGTCGACCTGTGTCGGCGTCACCAGCGTATCGGCGGTCGTGAGTTCGCTAGCGCGTTTGGTGACTGTCTCGTCCCCATCAAAGACGTGGACCTCGTGGTCCGGCGTGACCGTTAGCTCGCGCCCACTCCGCGTCTCGATTTCGACGAGATGGTCGGGAGCCCGGTGTTTCGACACCGCTTCGACCGGCTTCAGTACCTGTTCGCCGTCGTCGTCGATACTTGGAACGTGAACGTCGCCGTCGAGTTCTTCCACGAGCGTTCCGAAGTCATCGGATTCGGGGTCGTCGAGACGCTCCTCGACCAGTCGCTCGATTCGCTCGTGGGTCCACGTCCCGTCCTCCCGATACCACACCTTCGTCTCTGGGTGGAAGCAATTCCGGCGTTTCGCGGCGTGAAAGTACGGATGCGCGTAGCCGACGGAGGCCGATGTGAACCCGACGACGCGCCCGACCACCGCCGCCGACGTGTGCGGCGCCATCCCGAAGACGAGTTCGCCGACCAAATCTTGGCGCTCCTCCACGTCGTAAAACGCCGGCAGGTCGTAGAACTCCGTCAGCAGGTCGTCGACGAAGTCGGCGGTCTTCAGCAGGTGTTCGGCGGCGCCGTCCGAGAGGACGATGTCCTGCACCCGGAGTTCGACGAGTTGGTCGTCGAACCGAAGCGGGTCGCCGTCGATGTCGGTGTCGTATCCGAGTTCGCGGAAGTCCTCTGCGGTCACGTCGAGTTCTTCCGGGCGGACGGACGTGACGGGCAGGTCCGTCATGTCGTAGCGGACGGTCCCGTCTTTGAACGCGCTGACGCCGTGTTTGGCCCGGAGGACGCCTTTCTCCATCGCCTCCGGCGTCTTGTTCGCCGAGGTGAGGCCCTTGACGCCCTTGAGAATCTCGAACGCCGCCTCGCGCTCGCCGACGGTGTCGAGCGCCTCCCGATAGCGCTCGCCGAGGTCTAACTGTCGCCACTCGACGCTGGTCACGTCCCGGTCACACCGGTCGCAGTGGACGCGCCCCGACTCGTCGGGTTCGACCACCCGCTCACAGGAGTCACACTCGAAGACGGGGTCGGTGTGGCCGCCGCAGTCGGGACACTTCGGCCGATAGGTCGTGTTGCCACAGTCCCCACACGACCGCCGGCCCACTTGGACGTCGACGATGCCTTGGCCTGCGTCCGTGTGAGCGTGAGCGGCGCTTCCCACGTCGCGCTGGCTCCCCCCCGCCTCGCCGATGGGAAAGAGGGTGTGGACGGCGGGCGAGAGGTCACGGCCCTCCGATTTCTCCGGGCGCCCCATCCGGTTGCCGATGCGGGTCGGCGCCCGTTCCCGGATAGTGACGGGCGCCACCTCGTTGACGGCGCGGATGGCGTTGTCGCCGTCCTCGTAGGTCCGGGCCGCCTCCGAGAGGTCGGCGAGCGTCCACTCGCGGCTGAGGTCGGTCGTCACGCCCAGCGACCGGGCGAGCGGTCGCCACTCGGTGATTCGAATCGTGTCCTCGCTCGCGACGTGTTCGACGAGGAGGCGTTCGAGCGCGCCCCGGACCTCGGGCCGGTCCGTGCAGTCGAGGACGAGGGCGTCGGCTGTCGCCTCGGGGTCGCGAACGCGCGAGACGCCGCCGTCGCCCTCGACGGCGATGACGCTCCCCGAACTGACGGCGTCGGCGAGGGCGTCGACGTCGTCGACGCTCACGTCGTGCCAGAGGTAGGTGTACGCCGGATGGAGCGGGCAGTCGTACTCGGTCGCCCACTCGAACGCCTCCTCGACGCTCGGGGCTTCGAGGTCGACGCGGGGGTCGTCCCGGAGTGCTTGGATGTCGGCGCCGCTCGCTTCGAACTCCTGTATCCACCACTCCATCGTGTAGGAGGCGGGCGCGAGCGGGTGGTTGTTCTCGACGAACTCGCCGTAGTTCACCAGATACTCGCCCAAATCGAGGATTTCCTCGACGCCGTTGCGCACCGCCAGCGCCTCCTCGGGGTCGTCGATGCGCCGCACCTCGCCGTTGGCCAGTCGGACCGTCGGCCCCTCGATGGTGTCGACGGGGACGACGCCCGCGGCTTTCCCCGGTCGCTCAGTCTTTATCTGTGTCCCCGTCGCGAGGAAGTCGTCGACGAGACGCATCGTCGCCGGGTGGACACCCGCCGTCGCGAACCCGTGATTTCGCGCGCGGCCGTATCGGAGTCGGAACCCGCCGGCTTCGGAGGGGTGGCCGAACACCGGGCGCCCCGCAATCAGGTCGCGCAGGAACTTCCCCGACGGCTTGACGCGGGGGGCGCCCGTCGCCGTGTCGTCGCTCTCGTCTTCGCCCGCCTCCGCGTCGCTCTCCTCGTCCGCGTCGGCTTCCTCGTCGTCGCTCTCGCCGATGGTCCCGTCGATGAGGTCCTGCAGCCACGGCCACTCCACTTCGTCCAAGTCGCGCGTGTAGCGCTGAATCTTCGGCGCCTTCAGCGCGATACCCTCCGCGAGGACGAGACACATCCCGCCGCGGGCGGCGTTGGTGTCGATGCGCTCCAAATCGCGAAAGCCCGACACCTCCTCGTCGCCGGTGGCCTCGCCGTCCAGCATTATCGGGACGTGTTCGGCGATGAACTTCGTCTCCTTGTCCTTGGGTGTGTACTGCAGTCCCGTCTCGGAGTCGTAGAGGCCCACCTCCTCGGCGTAGCGCTCGATTTCGTCGTCTCGGGGTTTGAACTGGTCGATACCCAGCAGGGAGCGGGCGTAGTCCGCCACGAGCACCGAGAGCGCCTGTGCCGTCCCGCCCGCGGAGCGAATCGGGCCGGCGTAGTAGACGTTGACGAACTCGGTGCCGTCATCGTTTTCGAGCACTTCGACGCGGTCGATACCCTCGATGGGCGCGGCGACGACCCCTTCGGTCAGGAGTGCAACCGCTGTCCGAACCGCACCCTCGATTTTCCCGGCGTCCGTGTCGTAGTCACCGACCGACCCCTCAACGAAGTCGGTGACGAGCGCCAGCGCCGCCTCCTCGCGGCTCATCCGCCCGTCGAGTTCGCGGACGCGCTCGGCCACGCCGTCGATACCGAGGATGTTCTCGACCCGGTCGGCCATGTCGCGCGCGACGGGTATCTCGACCTCACGGGTCGGGTCGTCGCCGCGCTTGCGGGCGCGCTCCGCGCGGTCGAACGCCTCGTCGAGGCGGTCTTCGATGCGCGCGAAGTACTGCTCGTCGTCCGGTGTCACGAGTCGGTCGTCGCCTCCGTGTTCGAATCCTCGAAACAGCGCAGGTAGACGGAGCCGTCGACGGCCGTCGCGGCGTTGAGATAGCCGCCGACCGCCTGCCCGCTCGGCCGGGTCAGGACGGCGTAGGGCCGCGCCGCGGGGTCGCCGTCCTCGATTGTGACGTGTCCCATGCACGCCGCGACCGACAGCGGCTCGTCGAATCTGACCGCGCGATGCTCCTCCGCACTCGGGTCGTAGTGCCACACGTCCGCGTCGCTGACCGTTCCCGTACCGGTGAACCACGCCGAGGTGACGCCCTCGGCGTCGGCAGCGTGCTCGATGGCCTCCCGCCAGTCGTCGCCCGTCTCGACGGCGACGAGGTACTCCGCACTCACGGCGAGTTCACGAGCGTCCATAGACGCGACACGACCGGGGCGGGATTAAACCTTTCAGTGGGCGCGTGCGCGGCGCGAAAAACGAGCTGTTCGTTCGGCGGCGTTAGAAGGGGGCCTGCGGGCCTTCGTCGCGGCCCTCGGCGTCGTCGCTCGTCTCGCCGGGGAACGACGGCTCCATGCCCTCGTCGTGGGCGCCCTCGCCACCCATGCCCTCCATGCCGGTGTCGGCGTGGACCTTCGTAATCTCGGGAATCTCTTTGACCATCCGGCTCTTGATTGCCTGAATCGTCATCGGGGAGATGCCACAGCCGGAACAGGCGCCGCCGAGCTGGATGCTCACTTCGCCCGTATCGAGGTCGATGTTCTGAATCGCGGCGCTCCCGCCGTGCATCTGAATCTGCGGGAAGTTGCGACGCAGGAAGTTCGTCACGCGCTCGCGGAGGTCGTCCTCGGCATCCGTGTCGGTGTCCTGGGCGTCAGTACTCATAGTCGCAGAAAGGGTACCGACCGGCTTAGGCCTTTGGTTCGTCAGTCTCGTCGACGCCGAACACCGACCGAAGTTCCGACTCGATTTCCTCGACGTAGCGCTCTAGTGTCGTCGTCAACTTCTCCTCGTCGACGACGATGGCCGTCACGCGCTCGGTCGGGTTCTCGGGCAGTTCCACCCGGAACTCGCCGTCCTCGTAGAACGGCTCGGACTCGTTGAGCACCTGCTGGTCGATGGCGTGGACGAGGTCGGAGTCGTATCGCTCGTTCATCGTCTCGAAGGCGTTCTTGTACGCCCGCTGGAGTTCGGTGAAGTAGTGGGCGTACTTGTCCTCGAACTTCTCGGGGTCGAAATCGGCCATGGGCGTGCTTGCCCGTCAGTCGGCAAAAGTCGGACGGTTACGCCTCCTCGACGTGAATCTCGTTGACGGTGACGTGGAGGTAGGTGACGGGCGCGCCGCCACCGCCGGTCAGTTCCGGTCGCTGGTCCGCGAGCACCGTGTCGTAGTGGAGTCTCGACCCACTTGTCACGTCGCTCACCTGACCGATGAGGCCGCCGTACACCCGCGACCCGCCGTCGAGCGTGATGTCCTCGTTGCCGGGCGCGTAGACGACGCCGTAGAATCGGGCGCCGTCCGTGATGGTGACCGTCGAGTCGCTCGTCCCGTAGAGCCATATCTGGTCGCCCCGGTCGCCGACGCTCAGCCACCGCGACCCGCCGCTGATGGTGTAGTCGCCGCTGGCGTAGACGTGTACCTTGCCCGAGCCGACCACTTCGACGTTCTCGCTGTCGGTCACCACGTCGCCATCGACGGCGAGATATATCGGCCCGCCCGTCGTATCGAGCGTCAGCGTCCCCGACGGCGACAGCGAGTCGAGATAGTACGTGCCGTTGGTCAGGGTACAGGGGCAGTTCCCGTTCTCGATTCGGTCCACGTCGCTCCCGGCGTTGTCGTTCGACGCCGCGGTGGTCGAGATTCGCGTCTGGACCGTGGTGTCGATGGGTCGCAGGTTCGGCGGCCGAAGGTCGCGCGCCGCCGAGACGTCGCTCAGGTCCGGCGCCGGCGCGTTCTCGTCCACGTCGCCGTTCACGTTCGGATAGTCGTCCGGCCCGTTCTCGAACGTCCCGCCGATTGTCAGGTCGCCGTTGATGTTCTGGCCGTCCGCCGGGTAGAAGTCGCCGCCGATGTGGACGTCGCCGTTTATCGTCCCGGAACTGCTCCGGTAGTCGCCGCCCGCCACCACGTCGGCGTCGATGGTGGCGCCGCCGCCGGATTCGACGACGTCGCCGCTGACGGTGGCGGGGCTGTTGAGACTGTCGCCCCCGCCCAGTATCAGGTCGCCGTCGGCGATGATGCGGTCGTCGACGGTGACGCCGCCACCCCGAAGGTCAGCGTCGCCGTCGACGATTAGCCGCCCCTCGACCGTGATGCCGCCGCCGGCCTCGAAGTCGCCGTCGACGCGCATGTCGCCTTTGATGGTGCCGCTCCCGCTGTTGCTGAGGTCCTCGCCGACGTAGACGCTCCCGTTCTCCCCCTTCGTCATCGGATAGCTCCCCTCCGAGGAGTTGTAGCTGTCGACGGTCGCGCCGCTTCTCACTCGCACCGTCGGTGCCTCCGACGCGATGGAGTCTTCTACCTCTCGACCCCGAGTCGGGACGCTGAGGACGATTTCGACCGTCCGGTTCGCGTCGTCTGTCGTGACCGTGTCCGCGTCGGTGCGCGTCTCGAAGTACTCGGCCCAGCCGCGGTAGTACTCACTCTGAATGGTCACTTTCACCGTCCCCGACCCCAGCGGGTTCTGCATCCCCGCGCTGGCGTTCGGGAACGCGGCGTTCGTCGGCCCGTCGACGAACCGGAGTTGGTCAGACGACGTCGCCGGCCCGCGGAGAACGACCAGCGGGAACGTCAGCGTGGGTTCGTCGCCCGCGTCGGTCCCCCAGCGATAGTGAAACTCCGGTGGCGATATCATCCGCGCCTGCCCGTTGGGGCTCGCTCGCCACACGCCGCCGCCCTGATACGCGACGGTCGTCCCTCCGGTTCGGTACTTCAGCGCGCCCATCGTCGTGTTCACGAGCGGCGGGCCGGTGGCGTTGGCGCCGGCCCGCTCTATCGTGATGCGGCCCGCCGATTCGTCCAGCGTCGCCTGCTCCTGCCCGCCCAGCGCCACCTCTCGCGAGTTCGCGTAGCCGAGCGCCACCTCGCTCACCTCGGAGTCGACCGTCGACATGGCCACCTCGGCCTGACTCGCGCTCGCCTCGTCGCGGATGCCCTGAATCGCGTTGCTCCCGATTACCAGCACCCCCGCCGTTCCGACGACGACGAGGCCGAGAATCAACACGACACCGATGACGGTGCTCTGGCCCCGGCGGGCCGTCCGGTCGCTCACGCGGCCACCGGGGGCCGGTCTGCCCCCCGTGTCACGACGCACCGAGTCGACGCTGGTCTCATTCGTGATAGCTGTTTGAGTCGAACGCGCTTCTATCTTTGTCTGTCGAGCTGACAGTTCTCACCCGAGCTGTTTCCCGACGATGGCGTCCGCCGCCGCGACGAACGCGTCCCGCTGGTCCGCGGGAATCGTCGCCCCCGCGGCCACGTCGTGCCCGCCGCCGTCGCCGCCGACGGACTGCGCGGCCTCGCGCATCACGACCGAGAGGTCGAGTCCGTCACGGACCAGCGCGTGCGTCCCGCGGGCCGAGACTTTCACCTCGCCCTCGTCGGCGGCGGCGAAAGCGACGATGGGCCGGTCGCTCCGGATGCCCTCCGAGCCGAGCGCCATCCCCGCGACGATGCCGACGATGGTTTCCCGGATGCGCGTCCCGGCGTCGAACCACTGGAGGTTGTCCTCGGCGGTGACGCCCTCCTCGGTCACCAGTTCGATGCCCTCCGAGAGGTTCTTCCGGTGGTTGCGAAGGAGGGTCCGCGCGCGCTCTAACGCCGCCTCGCGGTCACCCAGACAGACCGCGAGGCCGACATCTGCGCGCTCGTAGCGCGCCGTCGCGTTCAAGAGCGTCGAGAACTCGCTCACGTCCCGGAGTTCCGTCCCCTCCGTCTCGGCGAGGAGCGTGTACGTCGTCCCAATCAGGTCGTCGACGCGGGCGGGGGGGACGCCCCGCGTCACCGCGTGTTTGAGGAGGGCGCTCGCGAGCGTCTGTCGCTCCGCGGTGGTGAGGTCGACCCACCGCTTCCACTCCCCGTCCGTCCGCAGGTCGATATCGAGGCCGGACAGAAAGCGCACGGCGCCGGACTCGTCGCCCGTAATCCCCGGCAGGCGCACGTCGCTCGCGTACTCCAAGAGTTTCGGAAGCGGGCGCGTCTGCCGCCCGTACATCGCGAGGTCCGTCCCCTCGCGGACGACGCCCGCGTCGACGCCCTCGGCGACGATGCCCTCGTTGGCGCCGGTGAGACCGTCAGTCCCGGCCTGCATGTCGCCGACGGCGCCGACGACGGCCAGCGCCGCGAGGTCACGGTTGTCCGTCGACTCGTCCGCGAGCGCACGCGCGACACAGTACGCTGCCCCCGCTCCCGAGAGTTCGCTGGCGCCGTCCAGCCCCTCCAGAAGTGGGTTGCAGTGGTACGCCGTCTCCGCATCCGCGGGCTGGTGGTGGTCGGCGACGACCGGCGTGAACGCGTCGTCGTACTCGACGATGATGTCGAGTTGGCCGCTCCCGAAGTCGGTGAAAAACACGGTTTCGTGGTCGGTCGCGGCGATGCGGGCGATGGCCGCCTCGTCGAGTTGTTTCTCGAAGACGACGTCGACCGGAATCCCGGCGCGTTCGAGCGCCGTCGCCGCGATGGCGGCGCTCGTCAACCCGTCCGCGTCGATGTGGGAGGCGAGCAGGACCGTCTCGGCGTCTCGGAGCCGGTCGGCAC
Organism: Haloplanus sp. C73; assembly: GCF_051195115.1. Classification (NCBI taxonomy): domain Archaea; kingdom Methanobacteriati; phylum Methanobacteriota; class Halobacteria; order Halobacteriales; family Haloferacaceae; genus Haloplanus; species Haloplanus sp. C73. The sequence continues at coordinate 349,869 of NZ_JBNTJZ010000003.1, forward strand.
ACGCCGCGGCCCGCTCTGCGAGTTCGGGGACGGGCTGTGACATCACCACCTCATCGGTCGGCATCGCGGATAAACCTTCGACTACTGCGTCTCGCGCAGGCGCGCGACCGTCTCACGCGCCAGCGCCTCGAACGTCGCCTCCGCGGGCACCACGTCGACGTCGATACCGAGCGATTCCGCCGTCTCTCGGGTCGGCTCGCCGATGACGCCGACGACGGCCTCGTTCAATCCCCGAATCGCGGCATCGCGGACGCCCCGTTCTGCCGCGGCGTCGAGGAAGTGTTCGACCGTCAGCGACGACGTGAAACACGCCGCGTCGAGGTCACCCTCGGCGGCGATGGCCGCCGATTCACCCGCGTCGTCCGGTCGCGTCAGTCGGTAGAGCACCGTCTCGTGGACTGACGCCCCCGCGTCGCGGAGGCCGTCGAGCAGGACGGCGCTCCCGTGGTCGCTTCGCGCCACCTCGACGCTCGCGCCCGCGGCGCGGTCCGAGAGGAGGTCGACCAGCCCCGTCGAGGAGTACTCCTCGGGGAGCAGGTCGACCGCGTAGCCGGCCGATTCGAGGGCTTGGGCCGTCCGCGGGCCGATGGCGACCACCGTCGCGTCGCCGGAGTCCCATCCGGCCTCCGCGACGAGTTCCGCCCCGGTCTTGCTCGTAAACACCACGTACTCCGCGTCGCGGGGGGTCGCGCCCGTCGGTTCCACCGCGAGCATCGGGTCCGCGACGGGGTCGACGCCCAAGTCTCGGAGGAGGCTCCGGGCCGTCTCGATTCGCTCGTCGTCCGGCCGGAAGACGGCGACGCGCGCGCTCACTCGTCGGCCTCCTCGCGCGCCCGGTCGATTAGCTCCGCGGCCCCCTCCTCCCGCAGGTCGGCCGCGAGCGACGCCGCCGCGTCAGCGTGCGACGTAATCGGGAGGTCGGCGGTCCGCTCGATGGCCTCCTCGCCGTCGAGCGAGAGCACCTGCACCGACACGTGGACGTACTCGCCCTGTACCGCGGCGTGGACGCCGATTGGTGCGATACAGCCGCCGCCGAGTTCCGCGAGGACCGTCCGCTCGACGGTCGTCCGCACCCGCGTCACCGGGTCGTCGACGAGTTCGCGAACTATCTCCGTCGCGTCCGAATCGTTTCGCGTCGTCACGGCGATGGCACCCTGTCCCGGCGCGGGGACGAACCGCTCTTTCGGCAGGCGCGTCGTCGCCACGTCGTCGAGCAGGCCGCTCCGTTGCAGGCCCGCCTCCGCGAGGACGATGGCGTCGTACTCGATGTCCGGGTCCCGCTCCATCGCCTGCCGCTCCAGTTCCGCCAGCCCGTCGAACCACTCCTCGGCCGTCTGGTCGAAGGCGTCCGGGTGTTCGCCCTCCGCTTCGTCCTCCGCGTCGAGTCGGCGCTGATGCTCTCGCTGGAGGGCGGGCGCGAGCAACTTCTCGACGCGAGTGTCGACGTTACCCCGCAGGGGTTCGACCTGCAGGTCCGGGCGCTCGCGGCGTAGCTGTGCGCCCCGCCGGAGCGACGACGTGCCGACGACGGCACCCTCCGGCAAGTCATCGAGGTCACTCCCGTCCGGCGTCACGAGGACGTCGCCCGCGGGCGCCCGCTCCGGGACGCCGGCGACGACCAGTTCCGGCGGCGACTCCGTCGGCATGTCCTTCATCGAGTGGACCGCGGCGTCGACGTCGCCGTCGAGTACCTTCTCGTCGAGTGCGCGCACGAAGGCGCCCGTCTTCCCGAGGCGGTGGATGAGTTCGTCGCGAATCTCGTCGCCACGGGTCGACACCTCGACCACGTCGACGTCGAGGCGTCGGGCGGAGAGGCGGTCGCTGACGCTCGCCGTCTGGCGCAAGGCGAGGTCGGACCCGCGCGTCGCTAGCCGGATTGTCCCGCGCGTGTTCATGTCCGAGCCGTCGCCCCCGAGCGTGAAAAGCCCATCAGTTCCGTCGGCGCCCGCGAAAACGGACGCCTGCCCGCGACCCCGAACTATTCGTGGGAGAGTCGAGTAGCCGTCCCCGATGTCGAAGATTCCCACATACAACGCGGTCGGTCTCTCCCCCACGGTGTGGGGCGCCGAGGAGCGCAGCGACATCGAACGGAATCTGGAACACATCCACGAGGCCCTCTCCGCGGCCACGTGGCTCAGTGGCCTCGAACTCCCGGTCAAACTCGCCGTCCTCCCCGAGGGCGCGTTGCAGGGCTTTACCGACGAGGTGCGCGACATGGACCACGCCACCTACCGGGAAGAGATTGCCATCGACATCCCCGGCCCCGAAACCGAGACGCTCGGGGAGTACGCCAAGGAGTTCGAGGTGTATCTCGTCGCCTCCGCGAAGGAGAAGGCGCCGGAGTACGACGAGAAGTTCTACAACACCGCCTTCGTCATCAGCCCCGACGGCGACATCGTCCACACCCACCGGAAACTGACCCCCCTGCTTCCGGTCGAGCGGTCGGTGTCGCCTCACGACGTGTGGGACGACTGGCAGGACGAGAACGGCGACGACCTCGATTCCCTCTTTCCCGTCGTCGACACCGATATCGGGCGCATCGGCATCTCGCTCGCCATCGAGGGGGCGTATCCGGAGTACGTCCGCGGCCTCGCCATGAACGGCGCCGAGATAATCTGTCGCATCGCCTGCCCCGAACCGCTGGTGGCAAACGACAGCTGGAAGATTCAGAACCGGGCGCGCGCCCTCGACAACACCTGTTACGTCGTCGCACCGAATCTCGGCACCTACTACGTCTCACCCGACGCCGAGACGCCGGTCGACACCTTCGGCGGCGGGTCGATGGTCGTCGACCACCGGGGGCAGGTGCTCGCCGAACACGCCTACGGCGCCGGGTCGTCGTACTGCGCGGCCCCAATCGACGTCGAGGGCCTCCGCGAACACCGGACGGAGTCGCCGCTCACGAACTGGATTAAGGACCTGCGGACCGAACTCATCCAGCCCATCTACGACCGCGAAATATACCCGAAGAACCTCTGGCTCGACCGCCAGCCGGTCGACCACGACACCTACGCCGAGGAGGTGACCGAGCGTCAAATCGAGAAGATGGTCGAGGACGATATCTTCGTCCCGCCGTATCACGAACGCGAGGACTAGAGCGCGTTCTGGTAGGCGTCCAGCGTCTGCTGGATGTCTTCCTCGGTGTGGGCGTAGCTCACGAACTGCGCCTCGAACTGGTTGGCGGTGAGGAAGACGCCCTGCTCTTTCATCTCCTGCCAGAACACCCGCTCCCAGCGGTTGGTCTCGGCGGCCGCGACGTCGGCGCCGGTCTTCGGGCAGGCGTCGAAGTTCGGGCAGTCCTCGCGCTGGCGACACCCGGCCACACAGCGGCCCTCGCCGGCCTGTCCGTCGCGGGTGAAGATTGTCTTGAAGATGCTGTCGGTGCCGACGACCGTGTACTGGGGCGCCCGCTCCTCCAGAATGTCGGTGATGCCGGCGCGCAACTGCTCGCCGAGTTCGTTCACGTGGTCGTACACGTCGTTCTCGGCGGCGTAGCGCAGGGTTTCGAGGCCGGCGGCCATCGTCACCGGATGGCCCGAGAAGGTGCCCGACTGGAACACGTCGCCGCCGGGCGTGAGGTGTTCGACGATTTCCGCCCGGCCGCCGATGGCGCCGACGGGGAACCCGCCGCCGACGATTTTGCCGAGCGTCGTCAGGTCGGGCGTGATGCCGAACTCGCTCTGGGCACAGCCGAGGCCGCCGACGCGGAAGCCCGTAATCACCTCGTCGAAGATGAGGAGCGCGCCGTGTTCGTCACAGAGTTCGCGGAGCGTGTCGTGGAAGCCCTCGACGGGCATTACCACGCCCATGTTGCCGAGGATGGGTTCGGTCAGGACCGCCGCGATGTCGTCGCCGTGTTCCTCGAAAACGTCGGTGACGGTGTCCGAGTCGTTGAACGGGACGGGGATGGTGTGTTCGGCGAAGGAGTCGGGGATGCCCGGCGAGGAGGGCGTCGCGCCCTCGGGCGACCCCTCGACCAGCGTCGACTCCTGTGCGCCGTGGTAGCCGCCCTGCATCACGACGATTTTGTCGCGCCCGGTGTACGCGCGGGCGAGACGGACCGCCGAGACGGTGGCTTCAGTCCCCGAGTTGACGAAGCGAAGCATCTCGATGGAGGGGACGTGTCGGGTGACGAACTCCGCGAGGTCGACTTCCACCTCCGTCGGGGCGCCGTACATCGGGCCGGCGCTGACGTGTGACTGAATCGCCGCCTCCACGGGTTCGGGCAGGTCGTGGCCGAACAGCAGCGGCCCGTAGCCCATCACGTAGTCGAGATAGCGGTTGCCGTCGGCGTCGACGACGTGGGCGCCGTCACCGCTCTCGACGAAGAAAGGGTACGGCATCGACGCCCGCACCGACGAGTTGACGCCGCCAGCCAGCACCGACAGCGCTCGGTCGTACAGTTCGCGCGATTCGTCGTGGTTCATACCTGTCGGTGTGGGCCACTGCGGAAAGAACCTACGGGAAAAGGAGTCGGTGGTGCTCGGGGTCGGCCGCCGCAGTTCAGACTGCGTCGGGACCCTCCTTGCCCGTTCGGACCTGAATCGCGTTGTCGACGGGCATAATGAAGATTTTGCCGTCGCCGGGTTCGCCCGTGTTGGCGCCTTCGCGGATGGCTTCCGCGACGTCCTCCGCGGGCACGTCGGCGACCACGCACTCGACTTTCACCTTCTGGTGCAGGTCGACCGTGTACTCCTCACCGCGCCACTGGCCCTTCTTCGCGGGCTGTGAGCCGCGGCCGGAGACGTTCGTCACGGTTATCGAGGGGGCGCCGACCTCCGCGATGGCCTGTTTCACGTCACCGAGTTTCTCGGGGCGAAGCATCGCGACGACCATCTTGATGTCGCGCTCGTCTTCGCCGCCGTCGGTGCGAATCTCGTGACCGCCGTCGGTTCGGAGTTCGACGTCCTCGCCGCCGTCAGTGCGGAAGTCGTCGCCGCCGTCGGCGACGACGTCCGGTTCGCCGAATTCGGGGTAGGTGTTGACGCCGTGTTCGGCCACGTCGAGACCCTCACGCTCGTGTTCGGGGGAGACGCGGGCCTGACCCGCGGCCTTCAGGACACCGAACACCAGCGCCGTCGCGACGATGGTCCACGCGGCGATGACGACCACGCCAGCAATCTGCCCGACGAAGCTGACGCCGTAGCCCGGAACCGCAAACAGCGGGAACAGCACCGCACCGAGAACGCCCGCGCTCCCGTGGACCGGGAACACCGCGCAGACGTCGTCGATTTTGAGGCGCTTCTCGACGAACTCGAAGACGACCGGAAGCTGGGCACCGGCGAGGCCGCCGATGACCAGCGCGCCAATCCACGTGATTGCGTTCGTGTTGCTCGTGATGCCGACGAGGCCGGCGAGCATCCCGTTCGCGACGTAGAGCGTGTCGACCTTGCCGGTCTTGGCGAGCGCGGCGGCACCGGCGCCGATTGCACCCGCGGCCATGCCCATCGTCGTGGTGAGGGCGACGCGACCGAGCTGGTCACTGAGCACGCCGGCGTCGCTGAAGATGGCGGACGTGCCCACGTTGAAGCCGTACCAGCCGAAACAGAGGATGAGCGTCCCCAGCACCGCGAAGGTGAGCGAGTGGCCGGGGATGATGTTCACGGACCCGTCGTCGTTGTAGCGGTCCATGCGGGGGCCGAGCACCCACGCTGCCGTGAGGCCCGCGATGCCGCCCATGCCGTGGACAATCATGCCGCCCGCGAAGTCCTGGAATCCCGGTCCGATGGTCGTCAGGAAGCCGCCGGCCCAAGTGAGACCGGTGACGACGGGGTAGATGACCGCTGACAGGAGGATGGTGTACGTGACGTACGCGCGGAGTTTTGCGCGGCCCGCCACGGCGCCGCTGACGATGGTCGCCGCCGTCATGGCGAACACCGCGCCGTACAGCCAGCCGACCCAGCCCGCCGAGCTACCGGTGATGTAGCCGAACGGGTTGGAGCCGCCGCCGACGAGCGTCGAGACGCCCGCGCCGATGAGGAAGTAGACGATGACGCCGACACTCCAAGTCAGCATGTTCTTCGTCAGCTGGTTCGCGACGTTCTTCGAGCGCACCTGCCCCGCCTCGAGCATGGCGAAGCCGGCGTGCATGAAGAATATGAGGAAGCTGACGGTCAGAATCCACGCGTTGTTGACGCCCGAGGTGATGGCCGAGGGGTCGACCTGCAGCGGCGTCAGCATACGGCCACCTCCGCCAGCGGTACTTCGCTATCGGTGCTTGGACAGACGTTCGTGTTTCCGATTACTTCTACCATGTTCGTTCTCCGTGTTGCGATAGAACGTACTGTTACGACATAGTATAAGCATTAGCGTTGACAAATGTCTGTATAATCCGTCTGCCGTGGATGTTCGTCCGGTTTAATAGTAGATATAGGGTGTTTAAGGACGTATATTACTCAATTGCGCACTCGATTTCGACGGATAACTTGACGAATATAGTGTAGAATAGATGTCATTACTTCGCAGACTCTGGCTTCGTCCGCGCCCCGTTCGGGACGACTCGCTTCAGCACTCGGGCGCGACTGACTCCGCGAAGTACGTGACTATCAGGTCGGCGCCGGCGCGTTTGAGCGAGAGGAGCGATTCTTGGGCGACGGCCTCCAAATCCAGCCACCCTTTCTCCGCGGCGGCGTGGAGCATCGCGTACTCGCCGCTGACGTTGTAGGCCGCGACGGGGTGGTCGAACTCCCGGCGGATGTCACGGACTACGTCGAGGTAGGGCAGGCCGGGTTTGACCATCAGCACGTCCGCACCCTGTTCGACGTCGAGACGGACCTCCCGAAGCGCCTCGCGCCCGTTCGCGGGGTCCATCTGGTAGTGTCGCCGGTCGCCGAACGCGGGCGCCCCGTCGGCGGCGTCGCGGAACGGGCCGTAGAAGGCGCTCTCGTACTTCGCGGCGTAGGACATGATGGCCACGTCGTCGAAGCCGGCGTCGTCGAGGGCGGTCCGGATGGCGCCGACCATTCCGTCGGTCATGCTGGAGGGGGCGACCATGTCTGCTCCCGCTTCGGCCTGCGAGACGGCGGTCCGTGCGAGCAAGTCGAGGGTCGCGTCGTTGTCGACGGTCAGCGTCGGGTCGTCGCGAGCCTCGTCCTCCAGAACGCCGCAGTGGCCGTGGTCCGTGTACTCACACAGACAGAGATCGGTGATGACCGTCGCGTCCGTCTCCGCCGTGATGGCTCGCGTCGCCCGCTGGACGACGCCGTCGCTCGCCCACGCGCGAGTGCCTTCGTGGTCCTTCGACTCGGGGATACCGAAGAGCATGACGGCCTCGACGCCCGTCGACAGCACCTCCTCGACGCGGGGGACAGCCTCGTCGACGGGGACGCGCTCGTGTCCCGGCATCGACTCGATGGGGACGCGCTCGTCGGTCGTCGCGTCGACGAACACGGGGGCGACGAGGTCGGTCGCGTCGAGGTCGGTCTCGCTGACCAGCGAGCGCACGCCGTCGCGTCGGAGGCGTCGCGGACGGTCGGTCGGATGCATATCTCACGCTCGGCGCGGCGCGCTCAAAACCTCGTCGCTCCGTGACGTAACCGATATATCGCCGCGCACCGGAGACGCGGACGTGTTCGCGCCGCTTCAGGTCTCACAGCTCCCGACCGCCCTCCGCGACCTGCTGACCGCAGACTACGGCCTGCTCGTTCTCTTCTGCGTGTTCGTCCTCGAAGGGGCCATGCTGCTCTATGTCGTCCCGAGCGAACTCGTGGTTCCGGGGGCGCTCGCACTCCTCGGCGGCTCGATTTCGATGGCGGTGACCGTCGTCGTCGTCGCCGTCGCCGGCGCCACCGTCGGTCAACTCTTCCTGTTTACGCTCGCCAAGCGCGCCGGGCGAGAGCGACTGCTCGAATCCCGCTGGTTCCGCGTCAGCGACGAGGGACTCGCTCGCTTCGAGGGCTGGTTCGACCGCTGGGGGCCGGTTGTCGTCCCCGTGAGCAACACGCTCCTGTTCACGCGCGGGATGGTGACCGTCCCCGCCGGACTCGCCGGGATGGACGACCGACGGTTCGCGCTCCTGTCGGCGCTCGGGTCGCTCTCCTTCCAGTCGATTCTCGCGGCGCTCTATCTCTGGTTCGGAACGGTGCTGTAGAAAGACAGATTACTCGGTGCGGTCGATGTCGATTTTCTCGCGCAGGGCGGCGAGGTCATCGGATTCCGCGAGCTCCTCCAGCCGCTCGCGGAAGTGGCTCTCGCAGAGGCCGACGCGAATGCCCTCCTTCTCCGCGGCGTAGGCGGCCTCGCGATCACAGTAGTGGCAGTGCATACGCTGGCTAGGCGCTCCCTCCGGTTTAACCCTGCGCATCCGGCAGACGTGACGCTATCGGGGCGTACGCCGACGCCGACAGCCCCGCGAGGCCGAGTCGGTCGTCGTGGGCGTCGCTCCCCCCCGTCGCCAGCAGGTCGTGGCGCTCTATCACCTCGTCCAGCCGTGCCGTGTCCACCGGCCGGTCGTAGGGGTAGTAGCGCTCGACGGCGTCGAGCGAGGTGGCGAGGTCCAGCGCCGCTTCCGTGTCCGCGTAGCGAAACGGATGGGCGAGCGAGACGACGGGGGCCGCCTCCGAGATCAGGGCAACCCCCCGTTCGACGCTCGGCACGTCGCGCGAGACGTAACACGGCCCGTCGTTGCCGATGAAGCGCTCGAACGCCCCCGCGTAGTCGCAGTCGGCCTCGCTCTCGTCGACGGCGCGGGCGACGTGCGGGCGCCCGACGCCCGGTTCGAACGTCACGTCGAGCGAGACGTCCAGTCGGTCCTCGATTCGCTCGGTCATGCGGCGCGCGCGCTCGATGCGGTCGGTCTGAATGCGGTCGAGTTCCGCCTGTAGCGCTGTCGTCCGCTCGACGCCGTAGCCCAGCAAGTCGACTCGCTCCGTCGGCGTCTCGACCTGTAACTCCACGCCGCGAACGACCGTCACGCCGTCGCGGGTCGTCACCGGCGCGTCCAGCCCCGGATGGATTCGGTCGTGGTCGGTCACCGCCACCACCTCGACGCCCGCCGACCGCGCGGCGGCGGGGAGTTCCGCCAGCGTCAGCCGACCGTCGGAAACCGGCGTGTGAACATGTAGGTCGGCGACGACGTCCATACGCCTCTCTGGCTGCCTCCGCCGAAAGACCTTGTGCCTTGTTCTCGCGCCACGAATCTTCAATTAAGGATGATTAAAGACCTAGCTCAGACTAATGAAGTGAATGGAAAACCATTATAGTTATCGACCGTGTGGAATACGATGATGAAGTTCAACGGCACTGGCGAAATGATAGACGCCCTGGATTACCCGACCACCACCGAGGAGATAATCGCCAACCACGGCGACCACGAACTCGAACTCCAGCGCGGCACGGAGCGCGTCGGCGACGTGCTCGAACGCCTCGGCGAGGAGGAGTTCGACTCTCCCGAGGACGTGCGTCTCTCCGTTCGCTCCGCGGTCGGTCACAAGGCCATCGGTCGACGCTTCTACAGCGACCGCGACCCGACGGCGCTCGGCGAGTCCGGTCCGACGCCGCTCTCCCTCTAAAGTATCGCGTTCAGTTCTAGCGGCACCGAGCCTTTCGTGTAGCCGTCGACGCGTCCATCTGGTCGCATCCGATAGACGACTGCAGGCCGATGTCCCACGTCCGGTTGCTCGCCGACGACGGACAACCAGTCGTCGTCCGGGAACGACGAGCAGTCGACGAAGAGGACGACACCGCCCGCGTGCGCCGATAGCTGGCCGCTCGTTTTCGTCTGTGCCGTATCCCGAACCGCCGCGACGGGCGTGCCCGCCGACCGGCGATTCGGAGGCAACGGCCGAGTCACCTCCACCAGCGGCTGTTCACCTCTCTCGGCCCGCGCCTGAAAGTCGATGGAGTGGCCCGTCGACACCTCTATCTCCGGCTCCACGTCGTAGCCCATGTCGACGAGCAGTTTCGCCGTGTTGAACTCGCCCATCGACGCCGCCATCCGCGTCAGGTCGAGGCGTTCGGAGGTGCCGAGTTTCCCCGCCATCAGTTCTCGGTACTCGTCGAGGATGCCCGTCGACAGGAACGACTCGTAGAAGTCGAGGGCGTCGTCTTGACTCGCGTCCGGGAAGCCTGCGGCGTGTTCCTCGAAGAACTCACGGGTCGTCCACCGGCCGTCTTTCGAGAGGAAGACGGGGAGGAAAAACCACGAGAGATGCGGGTAGTCCGCGAGCCACGGTGACTGCTCGTGCAGTTCCGCCTGCAGTTCGCGTTCGGCCCACTCCGCGACTGCGCTCGGTATCTCGGTGAAGCCGTACTTCTCGGTGCGCCAGAGACTCGACGGCGTCTCGGTGTTGCCCAGCCAGTAGGCCTCGTTGTCGTCCCAGCAGAAAAGCGCCGTGTCGCCGTTGTCGACGTCGAACCGCCGGGCGTCGTATCCAGCCGGCGGTTTGAACCACGGGCGACTGCTCGTCGCGCCGAGGTTGTCGTCGAGCGGTTCGAACACCTCGGCGCGCACTCGACCCTCGGTCCAGCGACCGGGGGCGTGTCGAAAACGGAGCGGTCGTGCCACGGCGTCGATACGTCCTCCGCCGATTTACACCTTCCGTGTCCATCGCCGCGACCGACACGTCTATGACCCGTGTTCCTAAACTGACAGCACGGATGAGCGACCAGCGGGCGGCCATCGTCGACGGGCCGATTCCACGAACCCTCCTCTCTCTCGCGGCCCCGCTCGTCGTCCAGAACGTCGTCCGCGTCGCCCAACAGGTCATCGACACGCTCTGGCTCGGCCGCCTCGGCGAGACGGCCGTCGCCGCCGTCGGTCTCACGATACCCGTGCTCGGCCTGCTCTTTGCCCTCCTCGTGACGCCTTTCGTCGGCACGCAGATTCTCGTCTCCCAGCGCGTCGGCGCCGACGACGGCGCGGGCGCGCGCCGCATGGTCGTTCACGGCGTCTGCCTCGCTCTCGTCCTCGGCGCCCTTCTCGGCGCCGTCGTCGCCGTCGGCGCCACGCCCATCGTCCGCCTCGTCGGCGCCGGTCCCGACGTGGCGCCGCTCGCCGCGCTCTATCTCGGCACCGTCGCGCTCGGCCTGCCACTCGCGGGCGCGAGCGACGCGCTCGAAGCCGGGTTCGTCGGCCGCGGCGACTCCCGAACCTCGCTCTGGATAAACGTCACCACCGTCGTCGTCAACCTCGCCCTCGACCCGATTCTCATCTTCGGCGTCGGCCCCGTCCCGGCGCTCGGCGTCTACGGTGCGGCGCTCGCGACGGTTGCCGGCTACGCCGGCGGCCTCTGTCTCGCTCTCGCGTTCGCGCTCGGTCCCCGAATGCGTCTCGCGCGCCGGCACCTCACCCTCCGTCTCGACGATATGCGCGAACTGCTCGCCGTCGGCGCACCCATCACCGGCCGACAGGTCGTCAGCCAGAGCGTCCGGGTCGCGCTCGTCGGCATCGTCGCCGTCGTCGGCGGGGCCGCCGGCCTCGCCGCCTACACCGTCGGCGCCCGCGTCGCCAGCGTGGCCGTCCTCCCCTCGCGCGGCCTCGCGCAGGCGGCCCAGAGCATGGTCGGGCAGAACGTCGGCGCCGAGAAGCCGTCTCGCGCCCGGCAGACGACCCGCGTCGGCGTTGCCCTTGCGGCCGGCCTCCTCACCGCCCTCGGCGCCGTCCAGTGGGTCGCTCCCGCCGCCGTCGCCCGCCTGTTCGTCCCCGACCTCTCCGGTGACGGCCTCGCACTCACCGTCCAGTACCTGACCATTCTCGTCTACGGCTATCCCGCCATCGGCGCCGTCGACCTCCTCCTCGCCGGCTTCAATGGCACGGGCCGCACTCGGACGAGTTTCGTCGCCGACCTGCTGAAATACTGGGGCGTGCGCCTCCCCGTCGCCGCCCTCGCGCTCCCCGCGACCGCTTCCGTCTCCCTGCTCGGCGTGACCATCGCGCCCGGTCTCGACCTCGGGATGCCCCTCGTCTTCTGGGCGGTCACGGCGTCGAACGTCGTCGCCGCGGTGGGCGTCGGTGCCTACTACGCCCACGCGGTTCGCGGGGGGCTGTTCGCGGACGCCGCCGGCGCGGGCGCCGACGAGTCGGCCGCCGAGCCGACCGACTGACGCCGCCGACGGAAACGCCTTTGACGCCCCGGCCCCGCGACTCACCTATGCTTCTGTCCGGCGTCTACGTCGCTTGGGAGGTGCCGACGGCGTGAAGGTTGCCGACGCCGTCCCCGAGTTCGCCGACGCCTTCGACTTCGAGGAGTTCAACGCGATGCAGCGCGAGGCGCTCCCCATCCTCGTCGACACCGACCACAACGTCGTCGCCTCCGCCCCCACCGCCAGCGGGAAGACGGCGCTTGCCGAACTCGCCATCTGCAAGACGCTGAGCGAGGGCGGGACGGCCCTCTTTATCGCCCCCATGCGCGCGCTCACCAACGAGAAAGAGAGTGAGTGGGAGCGCTTCGAGGACATGGGCTACTCCGTCTACGTCGTCACCGGGGAACGCGACCTGAACCCGCGGCGCGCGCGCCACGCCGACGTCCTCGTGATGACGCCCGAGAAGGTGGACTCCGCGACGCGCAAACACGACTCCCGGCGCTACGATTTCGTGACCGACGTGGACTGTGTCGTCATCGACGAGGTTCACCTCCTCGACTCCGAGCGCCGCGGCGGCGTCCTCGAAGTCACCGTCTCCCGACTCCGCCGGCTCTGTGACCCCCGGTTCGTCGCCCTCTCGGCGACCATGCCGAACGTCGAGGACGTCGCCGCGTGGCTCGACGCTCCCCCCGAAGCGACCTTCTCTTTCGGCGACGAGTACCGCCCCGTCGACCTCCAGACCGGCGTCAAAACCTACACTCACGGCGAGAACTCCTTCGCGGACAAGTATCGCCGGCTCTACCGTGCGCTCGACTTGGCCGAACCCCACATTCGCGAGGACGGGCAGGCGCTCGTGTTCGTCGCCTCCCGACAGGACGCCGTCAGCGCCGCCGCGAAGACGCGGGACGAACTCGCCGAGCGCGATATTCCCGTCGGGTCCCGCGGCGACTACGACTTCCACACCGAGGCCAAGGAACTGGGAGACGAGAAACTCCACAAGGCCGTCCTCGACGGCGTCGCCTTCCACCACGCCGGCCTCTCGAAAGACGACCGCGACCGAATCGAGCAGTGGTTCCGCGAGGGCAAAATCTCGGTCCTCTTCTCCACCTCCACGCTCGCGTGGGGCGTCAACCTCCCCGCGCGCTGTGTCATCGTCCGCGACACCAAGTACCACGACCCGCTGGAAGGCGAGGTCGACATCAGCCCCCTCGACCTCCTCCAGATGCTGGGTCGGGCCGGCCGTCCCGGTTACGACGACGTGGGCTACGGCTGGATAGTCTGTGACCGCTCCGACGCCGACCGGTATCGCCGTCTCCTCCGCGAGGGGACCGAAATCGAATCTCACCTCGCCGCCGACTTGGACGCCCACCTCAACGCCGAGATTGCGATGGGCACCATCGACGACCTCGACGACGTGCTCTCGTGGCTCGAGACGACGTACTACTACGTGCGCGCCGCGTCCGAACCCGCCGCCTACGACTTCGAGGGGCTTCGCGACCGGGTGCGTGACACGCTCGAATCGCTGGTCGACCGCGGCTTCGTCGAGATGGGCGACGACCTCGGCATCGAGTCGACGCCGCTCGGCCGTCTCGCCTCGAAATACTACCTCCGGCTGTCGACGGCGGCGGCGTTTCACGCGCTGGCCGGTCGCGAGCGCATCGACACCGACGCCATCCTTCAGACCGTCGCCGACGCCGACGAGTTCGACTCCGTGTCGGCCCGCCGGTCGGAGCAAGAGGCCGTCGACGCCGTCCTCGGCGGCGAGGGCGACGGACTGGACGACGGCCCGCGGAAGGTACTCGCCATCCTCCGAGCGTCGACGAGCGACTCCGTCCCCGCCGACCTGCGGAGCGACGCGTGGGTCATCCGGCGGAACGCGCTCCGCCTGCTCGCGGCACTCCGGGAGTTTCTCGCCCGCTTCGCCGGCCCGCGCGCGGCCAACCTCGTCTCCCGCCTCGAAGCCCGCATCGAACACGGCGTCAGTCGCGACGCCGTCTCGCTCACCGCCATCGACGGCGTCGGCGCCGGCCGAGCGCGCAATCTCGCCGCCGGCGGCCTCTCCCGCCCCGCCGATGTCGTCGACGCCGGCGTGGACGAACTCGAACGCGCCGGCCTCGCCGCTGGCGTCGCGGAGCGCGTCGTCTCCGCCGCCGCCGACCTCCCCGCCATCGACGTGTCGTGGGGCGACTTCCCCGACGCCATCGCCGCCGGCGACAACCGGATGTGCGAGGTGCGCGTCCGCAACGACGGCGGCGCCGCCCGCGTCGGCGTCCGCGTCACCGTCAACGACGTCGAGATGCACGAGACGGAAGCGTATCTCTCCGACGTGACGACGGTTCCCGTCGGGGTGTTTGGGGCGGACGCCGACGAACTCGACTTTCAGGTGGAGGTGACGTTCCCGGAGTTGCCGTTGCGTCCGGTGGTGGCAGAGCGGTCGGTGCGGGTGGAGTGAGGGGCTGTAATCGCTAGAGCTCCGCCAACACCGCCCGAAGTTCGTCGGGCGTGTTCGCCGCTCGCTCCGCCAACTCCGTCGCCTCGGAGTCGCCGCCGTACGCGACGGTCAGAATTCCGGCGCGGGTCGCCGCCCGGACGCCGTTCGGCGAGTCCTCGACGGCGACGCAGTTCTCGGGCGCCACCCCGACTCGCTCCGCGGCCACGGCGTAGACGTCGGGCGCCGGCTTGCCCGGGCCGTCGACGTCCTCCGTACTCAGCACCACGTCCACATCGAGGTCGAACCGCTCGACGACGCGGGCAATCCAGTGCCGGGGGCTGGAGGAGACGATGGCGATTCGGCAGTCGCGGGCCCGCAGGTCGGTGAGTAGGTCACGGAAGCCGGGGAGCAGGTCCGTCGTGTCGTAGAGGTCGGTCGCCGCCTCCTCGTAGAGGTCGAGAAACGACTCGCGGTCGAGTGCCATCTCGTAGGTATCGGCGAGGTAGTCGTAGGTCTCGCGGTAGTTGACGCCCCGAATTTCGTCCTGCGACGGATTCCCCTCGGCCACCGCCGCGGGGAGGATGACCTCGGCCTCTCTGGTGCGCCAGAAGTCCTCGGTGTCGACGATTACGCCGTCCATGTCGAACAGAACCGCGTCCATACGTGCCGGCCGCTCGCCATCGCTGAAAGGGCTTCGCCCGAGGGTTTTCATCCGGAGACGGCGCCACCCCGGCGCGTGCCAGACGCCATCCGCGCCTTCGCCGGCGACTGTACCGTCTCGACCGACGACCGCACCCACCGCGGGCGCGTCCTCGTCCTCGTCAAGCCCGACCGGACCGTCCTCGTCCACGACGCCGACGGCTACCAGCCCGTGGCGTGGCTCACCCGCGCCGACGACGTCACCGTCGAACGCGACGGCGACGGGTTCGGCCTGACCGCCCACCTCGACGACCGGACGCTCCGAGTGACGGGCGACCGAATCCGGCGGTCGGTCTACCCCGTCACCGAGGCGGGCGTCCCCGTCGGCACGAGTCCGAAGACGGGTGGGCCGCTGATTCGGGCCGGCGGTGCGGTGGTCGACCTCGATACGGGGACACGCTACCCGCTGGTCGCGGGCGCGACGGTGGTGGACGAGCCGTGTCCGGACTGCGGCTTGCCACGGATGCGCGTCGACCGGGGCGACACGTTCACCGTGTGTATCGACCGCGCCTGCGACCCCCTCGACGACGCGGTTCGCGACCGGTTCGACCGCGAGTGGGCCTGCCCGGACTGTGGCTCTGCCCTGCGCATCATCCGCCGGAACGGCCGTCTGCTCGCCGGCTGTGACGCCTACCCCGACTGCGAGACGGCGTTTACGATACCCGCGGGCGTCGTCGTCGACGCCTGCGCCTGCGGACTGCCGACGTTCGAGACGGCGACGGGACGGCGGTGTCTCGACGGCACCTGTGACTCGTGACTGCACCGCAGGCCATTTACCCGCGCCCCGCCCCCACACGGGTATGCAAGGGACGTTCGAGGCGGGGACGGTCCGCGTGGGTGACGACGCCCGACAGCGGTTCTACGACGCCCGTGGTTACGGTCGCCCGCTCTCGGGCAACCGTATCGAACTCGCGCCCGTCGAGGCCGCTCACCTCCTCTTTCGGGGTGACCTCGACGCCGTCCTCGGCCCCGACGGCGACCCGCTCGACTTCCAGACGTTCCTCGTCGCCACCGACGTCGCCCTCGAGTTCGTCGTCTACAAGGACCTCCGAGACCGGGGATTCTACCTCTCGCCCGCCCGCGAAGGCTGGGTCGACGACCCCGATGACGCCGATTTCGTCGTCTACCCGCGCGGGAAGGGACCGGCCGACGACGCCGTTGCCCATCGCGTCCGCGTCGCCGGCGAGCGCGAAACCATCGCCGCCGCCGCCCTCGGCGACATCGTCCTCGCCGTCGTCGACGAGGAGGGCGAACTCACGTACTTCGAGACGGGGACACCGGGCGCGGCGGGCGAGGCCGACGGCGAGGGCGAGCGATACGACCCGCCGACCGACCTCGACGCCGCCCTCCTCGCCGACCGGGCGGTGGTGTGGGACGCGCCGACCGACCTCCACGACCGGGGGTTCTACGGCCAGCGGCTCCACGGGCGCAACGCCGACGCCGGCCCGCTCCAACTCTCGCTCGTCGAGGCGGCGTATCTCGCCCGTCGGGACGCTCTCGCGCTCGACGAACCACGGGTCGTCGAACGCGGCCGGCAGGTGGAAGGCGAGCGATTCGACCGCCGGCTCCGAACCTACGCGGCGCTCCGAGCGGCGGGAAGCGTCCCCAAGAGCGGGTTCAAGTTCGGCGCCGACTTCCGAACGTACGACTCCTTCACCACGCTCGACGAGATGGACCACTCGGCGCGCCTGATTCGGGTACTTTCCCCCGACCACACCTTCCTCCCGCGGGACCTCTCGCTCGACGTCCGGCTGGCCGGCGGGGTCCGGAAACGAATGGTTTTTGCGCTGACCGACGTGAACGAGGGGATAGACTGGCTGTCGGTCGAGCGACTCACGCCCTAACATGACACGAGACGATTCACGAGACGCCAACCCGGCGTCCGACGACGATTCGAGCGATTCGACGACCGTGACCGACGGCGGAAGCGCCGCCGGCGCCGACGACGTCGCGCTCGACCCGTGGGGCTCTTCGACCGTCTCCGACTACCGCAAACTGTTCGAGGAGTTCGGCATCGAATCCTTCGACGAGGTCATCGACGAGGTGCCGAACCCCCACTATCTGATGCGCCGGGGCGTCATCTTCGGCCACCGCGACTACCGCCCGGTCGCCGAGGCGCTTCGCGAGGGCGAGGACGCGGCCGTCCTCTCGGGATTCATGCCCACCGGCGACCCCCACATCGGCCACAAACTCGTCTTCGACGAAATCATCTGGCACCAGCAGGCGGGCGCCGACGCCTACGCCCTCATCGCCGACCTCGAAGCCCACAGCGCCCGCGGTCTGTCGTGGGACGAAATCGACGAGCACGCCCGCGACTACCTGCTCTCACTGCTCGCGCTCGGGTTCGACCCCGAGGACGGCGAACTCTACCGGCAGTCGACCAACCGCGAGGTGCAGGACCTCGCGTTCGAACTCGGGTCGAACGCCCGTTTCGCGGAGTTCGAGGGCATCTACGGCTTCGACGGCGAAACCTCCGTCTCCCACATGCAATCCGTCGTCACGCAGATGGCGGACATCCTCTACCCGCAGTTGGAGGAGCCGAAACCCACCGTCATCCCGGTCGGTCCCGACCAGGACCCGCACATGCGCCTCGCGCGCGACGTGGCCGCCCGCATGCGCTCGTTCAAAGTGACCGAGGCGTACGCCTCCTTCGAGGCCGACGCCGAGGAGCGCGACCACCTCGCCGCCGCCTACGCCGCGCTGTCGGACGATACCGACACCGTTCGCTGTGAGGACGCCGCCGACTGGCTCGATAGGGAGATGGCGCCCGATGCCGCCCGCGACGCCGCCATCGACAAACTCCGGGCCGCCGGGAAGGAGCCGCTTCGCCCGCGGGTCCGATTCCTCGACCGCAACGCCACCGACGAGGCGTTCGACGCCCTCATCGAGTCGATTCCGGGCGAGAAGCGACGCTACGACGAACACATCGACGCCTTCGACATGGACCGCACCGAGGCGGAGGAACTGGCGCGAGACGTGGAGGTCGACCACGGCGGCTACGGCTTCCTCCCGCCCTCTTCTATCTACCACCGGTTCATGACGGGTCTGACCGGCGGGAAGATGTCGTCGTCGGTGCCGGCCTCGCACATCTCCCTCCTCGACGACCCCGAGGACGGCTACGACAAGGTGAAGTCGGCGACGACGGGTGGGCGAGAGACGGCGGAGAAACAGCGGGAACTCGGCGGCGAGGCCGACGAGTGTCCCGTCTACGAACTGTACGCCTACCTCCTCTCGGGCGATGACGACGAGTTCGCGGCCGAGGTGTACGAGGAGTGTGTCGGTGGCGAGCGCCTCTGTGGCGGCTGTAAGGAGCAAGCCGCCGAACTCATGCAGGAGTTCCTCGAAGAGCATCAGGAGAAGCGCGCGGAGATGGTGGCCGTACTCGACGACCTCGACATCGACCTCGACTCCGACCGGCAGGGCGTCCCCGGCGGCGAGCACTGACCCGGGTCGGAGCTTGCAGAACGCTTTTGCCGTGGGACGCGAACGCTCGTGTATGGTGGCCGAACCCGCCACGACCGACTCGTTCGCCCGCGAAGCGACCGCGTTCGGGTTCGGATTCTTTTTCCCCGTCTGAACGGAGGTCGGCGGACTCCGCCCGCCGCGGGCGGACGAAACCGGCCCGCTCGGCGGGCCACGCTTCGGAACTGCTAACTGACCGGCTCGGATGACTCTGAACAAGAATGCGACTTCCGGAATCACAGGTCGCGGTGTTGGAAGCCGCGAGCGCGTCGGAGCAACGGACGATAGAACAACTGAGCGAAGCGGCGGGGGTAGAGCCCGCGACGGTGACGGGCGCGGTGTTCGACCTCGAAGACGAGGGATTCGTCGCCGTCACGACCGAGGAGACGGTGTCCTACGTCGTCACCGAGGAGGGGGAGACGTACGCCGACGCCGGTCTCCCCGAGGTGCGTCTCTACCGGGCCGCACTGGACGCCGGCGCCGACGACGCGCCCGTCTCGATGGGCGCGGTCATCGGCGACTCGGGGCTCGACGGCCCCGAGGTCGACATCGCCCTCGCCAACTACGCCCGGAAGGGGTACGGCGAGGTGGAGTCGGGACAGATTAGCGCCGACCCGGACGCCGACCCGACGACTGACACCGAGGCGGCGGTGCTGCGCGCACTCGTCGCCGAGGAGGAGTCCCGAATGTCGGGCGAATCTCTCGCCGACGTCGACGTCGCCCACGAGGACGCGCTGGACCACCTCGTCCGCCGTGGCCTCGTCGACCGGGAGGAACACACGGTTCGGTCGGTGACGCTGACCGACGAGGGCGTGACCGCGCTGATGGAGGGCGTCGAGGTAGCGGAGACGGTCGACCGCCTCACGCCCGAGATGCTCGCCTCCGGCGAGTGGGAGGACGTCGACTTCGCCGCCTACAACGTCGAGGCCGACGCACCCGAGCGCCGCGGCGGTCGGGTCCACATCCTCCGCCAGACCGCCGAGCGCGTCAAGGACACCCTCGTCGGCATGGGCTTTCAGGAGATGGACGGCCCTCACGCCGACTCGGAGTTCTGGATTAACGACTGTCTGTTCATGCCACAGGACCACCCGGCGCGCACTCACTGGGACCAGTTCGCCCTCGATGTGCCGCCGATGGAGTCGATTCCGGCCGACCTGCTCGACCGGGTTCGCTCGGCGCATCTGGAGGGCGTCGGCGAGGACGGACAGGGGTATCACTCGCCGTGGACCGAGGACGTGGCGCGGGGGGTCGACCTCCGCGGCCACACCACGTCGCTGTCGATGCGCTATCTCTCGGGCACCGAAATCGGCGACCTCGACCCGCCGGAGCGGTTTTTCAGCGTCGAGAAGGTGTACCGCAACGACACGCTCGACCCGACGCACCTGCTGGAGTTCTTCCAGATAGAGGGCTGGGTGATGGCCGAGGACCTCTCGGTGCGCGACCTGATGGGCACCTTCGAGGAGTTCTACCAGCAGTTCGGCATCACCGACCTGCAGTTCAAGCCCCACTACAACCCTTACACCGAACCGTCGTTCGAACTGTTCGGCACACACCCCGAGACGGGCGAGCTAATCGAAATCGGCAACAGCGGGATGTTCCGCGAGGAAGTGCTGCGGCCCCTCGGCGTCGAATGTGACGTGATGGCGTGGGGGCTGGCGCTCGAACGACTCCTGATGCTCATGTACGGCTTCGACGACATTCGCGACGTGCACGGAACGCTCTGTGACCTCGACCTCCTGCGGACGACGGAGGTGCTTCACTGATGCCCGTCGTCGACGTCGACCCCGACGAACTCCGAGAGTTGACGGGCCACGAGGACAAAGAGGACGACGAACTCATCGACGACCTGTTCGCGCTCGGACTGGAGTACGAGGGCGAGACGGAGGACGGCGACCTGCAGTTGGAGTTCGGCCCAGACCGACTCGACCGCCTCTCCGTCGAGGGCGTCGCCCGCTCGCTTCGCTACCAGTACGGCGACGACCGGGGCGTCTACGTCCCGAACACGAACGACGCCGAGTGGACAATCGAGGTGGACGAATCGGTCCCCGACGAGCGACCGTACGTCACCGGCGCCGTGATTCGCGGCGTCGACCTCGACGAGGCGGCGCTCGACTCCCTCATCCAGTTGCAGGAGAAACTCCACGCGACGATGGGGCGCAAGCGGGCGAAAGGCGCCATCGGCATCCACGACCTCACGATGCTGAAAGGCTCGGTGTTCGACGAGGAGGGCGCGGCACGGCGGTCGCTTACCTACCGCGGCATCGACGCCGACGGCGACCAGTTCGTCCCCCTCGATTCCGACGCGGCGATGACGCCCGCCGAGGTGCTCACCGACCATCCGACCGGCGAGACATACGCCGACCTCGTCCGGGAATACGACCGGTACCCCGCCATCTACGACGAAATCGGGCTGTTCTCGTTCCCGCCGGTCATCAACGGCAGTCGGACCGAGGTGTCGACCGACTCCCGCGACCTGTTCGTCGAACTCACCGGCACGGACCAGTGGACCATCGACCGGATGTGCAACGTCATCTGCTACGCCCTCGACGCCCGCGGCGCGACCATCGAATCCGTCGAAGTCGCGACCCCCGAGGGGACGCTCGTCCGCCCGGACTTCGAGGTGGAGACTAAGACCGTCTCCCACGACCGCATCGAGGGGATTCTCGGCGTCGACCTCTCAATCGAAGACGCGCTCGACCTGTTCGAGCGCTCGGGACTGGGCGTCGACCTCGCCGGCGACGACACCGTGGAGGCGACGCGTCGCTCCCGCGAGGAGAGCGACGCCGATGCCGAGACGGCGTACGAGGTGTCGATTCCGCCCTATCGGACCGACGTCCTTCATCCTCTCGACCTCGTCGACGACGTGGGCCGTGCCTACGGCTTCAACGAACTCGAACCGCGATACCCCGATGTGGCGACGGTCGGCGGCCGACACGACCGCTCGAAACTGGAGGCGGCGGCCCGGACTTCGCTCGTCGGCCTCGGGTTCGAGGACCTCCTCAACTTCCACATGATATCCGAGGCGGAGAACTACGACCGCATGGAACTGCGGCGCGGCGTCGAGACCGACGCCCCGCGCGGCGCCGAACCGCCCGTGACCATCACCGAACCCTACAGCGAGGACTACACCATGCTCCGGACGTGGGCGCTCCCCTCGCTGCTGATGGTGCTCGAAAACAACACGCACCGGGCGTATCCGCAGGACCTCGCGGAAATCGGGCTGGCCGCTCACGCCGACGAGAGCGAGAACACGGGCGTCGCCGAACACCGGACGGTCGCCGGCGTCCTCGCCCGCCACGACGCCACGTACGAGGACGCGAAGTCACGGCTCGCGGCACTCTGCCGTGATTTCGACGTCGACCTCGAAACGCCGGCGACGGAGCATCCGACCTTCATCGACGGCCGCGCCGCCGACATCGTCATCGACGGCGAGACGGTGGGCGTCATCGGCGAGATTCACCCGCGCGTGCTGGTCGAACACGACCTCGAACTGCCGGTCGCGGCGTTCGAGTTCCGCTTGGCCGCGCTCGACTAGCGATTCTGGCGGGTCGCCACCCGGATTTCTCCCGCTTGTCCCGCGCTAACCGAGGCGTTTAACACCGGTCCCTCCGGTAGCGTCAGGCGAGCAATGCCGAGCGGAGAATACGACCCGGAGACGGTCGAACGACAGTGGCAGGAGCGGTGGGTCGAGGAGGATGTGTACGCCTACGAGGGCGGGGCCGTAGACCCGGACACCGTCTTCTCCATCGACTCGCCCCCGCCGACCGTGTCGGGGAGCCTCCACTGGGGTCACGTCTACGGGTTCACGCTACAGGACTTCGTCGCCCGCTACAACCGAATGCAGGGCGACGACGTGTTCTTCCCGTTCGGCTACGACGACAACGGCATCGCCTCCGAGCGACTCACGGAGGACGAACTCGACGTCGAGCATCAGGAGTACGACCGCGACGTGTTTCAGGAGATGTGCCGGGGAGTCTGTGCCAAGTACGAGGCCGACTTCACCGAGAAGATGCAGGCGCTCGGCATCTCCATCGACTGGACCGAAACCTACCAGACCATCGAGCCACGGGTCCAGCGCATCTCGCAACTCTCCTTTATCGACCTCTACGAACAGGGTCGGGAGTACCGCCAGCGCGCCCCCGCCATCTGGTGTCCGGACTGTCAGACCGCCATCTCGCAGGTCGAGATGGAAGACTCCGAGCAGGACTCGCATTTCCACGACATCGAGTTCGGCGTCGCCGAGAGCGACGAGACCTTTACCATCTCCACGACCCGCCCCGAACTCCTCCCGGCCTGTGTGGCCGTGTTCGTCCATCCCGACGACGACGAGAACCAGTATCTCGTCGGCGAGGCGGCCGACATCCCGCTCTTTGGCCAGACGGTGCCCATCATCGAGGACGAACGCGTCGACAAAGACACCGGGTCCGGCATCGTGATGTGCTGTACGTTCGGCGACCAGACCGACATCGAGTGGTATCAGGCCCACGACCTGCCGCTCCGCATCGCCATCGACGAGTCGGGGACGATGACCGACGTCGCTGGCGACTACGAGGGCCTGTCGGCCGACGAGGCCCGCGAAGCCATCGTCGCTGACCTCGAAGACGACGGCGCCCTGTTGGACCGGCGTCCCATCACCCACGTCGTCAACGTCCACGAGCGCTGTGACACCGAAGTCGAGTTCCTCGTCACCGAGCAGTGGTACATCAAACTCCTCGATAAGACCGAGGAGTATCTGGAGGCCGGGCGGTCGATGGACTGGTTCCCCGACAAGATGTTCACGCGGTACAAAAACTGGATTGAGGGGCTCCAGTGGGACTGGGCCATCTCGCGCCAGCGCTCCTCGGGGATTCCGTTCCCTGTCTGGTACTGCGCCGAGTGTGACACGGAGATTATCGCCGACCGCGAGCAGTTGCCGGTCGACCCCCTCTCCGACGACCCGCCGGTCGACCACTGCCCCGAGTGCGACCACGACGAACTCGTGCCGGAGGAAGACGTCTTCGACACGTGGGCTACCTCGTCGCTGACGCCGCTCATCAACGCCGGCTGGGAGTGGAACGCCGAGGCCGAGGAGATGCAGATAGAGCGGCCCGAACTCTACTCGATGGACATGCGCCCGCAGGGCCACGACATCATCTCCTTCTGGCTGTTCCATACCGTCGTGAAGTGTTACGAACACACCGGCGAGGTGCCCTTTGACAGCGTGATGGTCAACGGGATGGTGCTGGACGAGAATCGAGTGAAGATGTCGAAGTCCCTCGGCAACATCGTCTCGCCCGACGAGGTGCTGGAGCAGTACCCCGTCGACGCCGCGCGCTACTGGGCCGCCGGGAGCGCCGTCGGCGATGACTTGCCCTACAAGGAGAAGGGGCTCCGCGCCGGCGAGCGCCTGATGCGCAAACTCTGGAACGCGTCGAAACTCGTCGACGACCTCACGCCCGAAACCCGAACCTCGCGCCCGGACCTCCGGGCCATCGACCGCTGGCTCCTCGCCGAACTCGACGAGCAAATCGAGACGGTGACGGAGCACTTCGAGCGCCGGGAGTTCTCGAAGGCTCGCGACAGCCTTCGCTCCTTCTTCTGGCACACCTTCTGTGACGACTACCTCGAAATCGCCAAACAGCGGCTCCGCGACGGCGACGACCCCTCCGCGGCGTACACGCTCCAGACCGCACACCGCCGTTTCTGTAAGCTGTTTGCGCCCATCCTCGCCCACGTCACCGAGGAACTCTGGCGGGATATGTACGGCGAGGGCAGTGTCCATACCGCCGACTGGCCCGAACCGCTCGGCGTCGAGGCCGACCTCTCCGCCGGCGAGCGAGCGATGGCCGTCGTGGCCGCGCTCCGGAAGTACAAGACCGACCACCAGCTCTCGATGAACGCCGACGTGGCCCACGTCAAGGTGTACGGCGACGTCGAGGCCTTCGCCGACGACATCGAGCGCGTGATGCACGTCGACGACCTGACGTCGGTCGACGAGGAACCGCCGGTCGAAGCCGTCGTGACGGGTGTCGACCTCGACTACTCCCTCGTCGGCCCCGAGTTCGGCAATCAGGTGTCCGACATCGAGGCCGCCATCGCCGAGGGCGACTACGAGGTGGTCGACGACCACCTCCACGCCGCGGGCGTCGAACTCGCGCCCGAGATGTTCGAAATCGAGGAAGAGCGACAGTACACCGGCGACGGCGAGATGGTCGAAGCCGGCGACACGGTCGTCATCGTGCGTAACTGACCGGAAAATTCTTTTCGACCCGCTCGGTCGCGTGGTGCCGTCTCAGAGGTCCGCACCGACGGCGTCGGCGACGGAGTCGAAGCCGTCTCGCTCCAGCAGTTCGAGCAAGCCACGGTTGATGTCGCGCGCGAGACTCGGTCCCTCGTACACCAAGCCGGTGTACAACTGGACGACGCTCGCGCCCGCCCGAATCTTGCGGTAGGCGCCCGCCGCGTCCGTCACTCCGCCCACGCCGACGACGGGGACGTCGGTGCGCTCCGCGATGAACTTGATTGTCCCCGTGGCCCGTTCCTCGATGGGGTCGCCCGAGAGGCCGCCTCGTTCGGCTCGGTTCGGGTTCCTGAGCGTGTCCGGGCGCTCCACCGTCGTGTTGGTGGCGACGACGCCGTCGAGACCGAGGTCGTCGACGACGGCGAGTGCCTCGTCGATGGCGGGGGCCGCGAGGTCCGGCGAGAGTTTGACCAAGAGCGGGTCGGCGCCTGCGTCGACGAGGCCGCCGAGGATGCGTTCCAGCGACTCGCGGTTCTGGAGTTCGCGCAGTCCCGGCGTGTTCGGACTGGAGACGTTCACGACGAAGTAGTCGCCCGCGTCCGCGACACGCTCGTAGGTGTAGCGGTAGTCGTCGACCGCTTCGGAGAGTGGTGTCGACTTCGACTTCCCGATGTTGATGCCGACGGGGGCGTCGGGAAGCGTCGCGTCGTCGAGACGCGCCCCGATTCGGTCGGCGCCCTCGTTGTTGAACCCCATTCGGTTGATGAGTGCGCCGTCTTCCGGGAGACGAAAGAGCCGCGGGCGAGGGTTGCCCGGTTGGCGCTCGGCGGTGACGCCGCCCACCTCGACGTGTCCGAAGCCGAGCGCCGTCAGGATAGACGGCACCTCGGCGTTCTTGTCGAATCCGGCGGCAACGCCGACTGGCGTGTCGAACTCGAGGCCGAACGCCTCGGTCCGGAGTCGGTCGTCGTCGACGGTGTAGTGGCTCCGGAGGGCGTCCTCCGCGGGCGTGTGTTGCAGCGCTTCGAGAACGCGGTGTGTGGCCCGGTGTGCCGTCTCCGCAGGTAACGCGAACAGGAGCGGCTTACAGAGGTCGTACGCCTTCATCGGGTCATCGTCCCCCGTGTGTGACCGGCCATCGGTTCAGAAGTCGTGTTCGACGTCGTCCGGGTCCGCCTTCTGGATGATTATCTTTCCGTCGCGGACTCGGACGAACACCTCGTCGCCGATGTCCATCCCGGCCACGGCGAGCTCGTCTTCGTGCAGGTTCACGTGGACGTTGTGGTATTCGCCGTTTTCGTCCTTCGCACCGCTTGGACTGAGCTTCTTTTTCCGGACCATCGGGGGTGTCTAGCCGCCCTTCACTCCAGCAAGCACATAAGGTTGTCTACTGTCGCGTGTTGGTCGTCGCGTCGCTCGGTTCTTCCCGCTTTTCGCCCCGAATTCGGGTGCCGAACGCCGTTCGAGCCCTCGAATTGCCGATATATTTATGTTGTGCCATGTGCTCGCTTCCCATAGAGGTGCAAAATCATGGTACGAGAGGACGGTAAGCGAAACTTCGTGATGCGTCAGGACGGTGAGGAGGACAGCGTGTTCTCGGGGAACATGCCACGGCAGGCCGCGCTCAAGGCCGCCCGCCGTCTCGACCCCGCGGGTTCGGAGAGTCGCGCCGAATCCGACCCCACAGAGATTCGACTTCGGGAGAAGGGCACGGACAAGGTCCACATCTTCGACGCGTGGGCGTGGGAACAGGACGCCCCCGACGACAAACCCGACTGGATGGGCGACGAGATTACGAAGGGCAACGTCTCGAAGAAAGGCATCGAACACCTCGAAGACTGAGGCTCGACCACGCCGGAGCGCGCTGTCGGCCAGTGCCGACAGGGCTTTGTCTGTGCGTCGACCACGACCGGTCGCGTGGCCGCTCCCCGGCGGGACCGACCGTGCGAGCGAGGGATGACCGACCGGCCTCCAGCCACGCGACACCGTTCTCTCTGCCGCAGTCTATCGTCGACGGGTACCGTCACGAACTGACCTTCTCCCTGCCCACTTCGTTACCGCCTACTCTCGGCTGCACTGGGTGTCTCTCCCATGAAATCCATTGACGTACGGCGGTCTACTTCGACGGCCTTATCTATCACACCGGTTTGTGTTGTAGTACACGCGTCGTCGGCGTCGATTGGCCGACCGGTGTCGTTCCGGTCGTGTCACTAATCGACGGCCGGCGGCGGGACGCTTCCGACGCCCTTAAGTGGTTAAGGGCGTTCGGTGGTAATGCGAAGCGCGGTGAGGGCGGACGGCGCTCTCACCCACCGGACCACACGCTCGATTCGGCGACCCACCACGGCTC